>JBDRIE010000001.1:0-2911 GCA_043816165.1 Nitrospirota bacterium
GGGTCTTCGATAATAACTGTGGGTAGAATTTCGATGTTTGGATTGTTTCTTTAATACAAACGCCTCTCAAAACACTTTCAGAAGTATTTTTATACTTTTAATCGTCTTTTATAAGCTCTTGTTTATTATTCTGTTTTCCAATAAAAAAGTAGTAGGGACTCTTTTTTGCAACAGAGGAAATCCTACTACCTTTATGGGAAAGTCTATTACATCGCTTTTAAAAATTCAAGGGTGGTTTAAAATTTTGGATTTGAGGGAAGAGAAACATACAATTCATTTATTTCTAAAGCCTATGCGAAAAACAGCGGTTTGTCCCCGATGTTTAAAAAGAACAAAGAGGGGTTACGATGAGCAGCCTGAAAGGACTATCCTGCATACAACTATTGGAGAACAATTATTGTATTTACATATTGCTCCACGCCGTTTTCTTTGTTCCTGTACTCCCGGCAGACCATTTGTTGAGAAACTTGCCGGTGTTACCGGCAGACGGCGCTCAACTACGCGATTTGATACAGACCTTCTTGAGCATCTGCGCGGACAATCGTTTAAAACCGTTGAGAGCAAACTGGCTCTTTCTTATCCGGCGCTTAGGGCGCGTCTTGAATCCGCGGTTGATCCGGCACGATTGAAATGGGAACTGCTCGAAGACTTACCTGAAATTCATTTAGGATTGGATGGGCATCATCTCGTCAACAAAAAGTTTGTTCAAACAGTTACGGAAGTGAAAGCGCGTATCCCTTTGGGCATTCTTCCCGGCACTAAAAAATCCATAATTCTTGCAGGACTTACAAGCTGTCCTGAGCAATTAAAAGAAAAGGTTAAATCAATCAATGTGGATATGGATGACGGAACAATTGCCATAGCTCAAAAAGTATTTCCAAATGCCGTAATTGTTATTGATAAATTTCATGTTGTAATGGATGCGAATCAGCGATTAAACGAAGCAAGGCTTATTGAACAGGAAGTCCAAAACCAAACCCGGGGAAAACAGGGTAAAGGGCGCATTGATATACCAATACAACTCATGCGGCTCGCCCGTGAACATTTACATGAGTGGGAAAAAGAAGAGCTTGAGAATATATTCAAAAAGTATCCTATGCTTAAAATTTGGTATGTCGCCAAGGAGAAACTGAGAGAGATTTACCGAGCAAAAACAAGAGAAGAGGCGGAAAAACAACTCAACAGCCTGATTCTCATTCTTTCGGTTAATGATGATGTCGAGCTTATCCGTTGGGGACGATCTCTTAAATATTACAAGGAGAAAATCTTAAACTATTTTTGCTACCGGACAACAAACGCATATACAGAAGGACTGCATGTCAGATGCAAGCTGGTTCAAAGACTTAGCTGCGGATTTAGAAATGCAGATGTCTATATCAGAAAAGCATTATTAATGCTTCTCCCACTATCGGTCATCGTTTCTGAAAAACTTTACCCACAGTATTTATCATAGACCCTTTTTCTTCTTGACATTCTCTTCAAAAACTTGTTAAAGTATTAACATACTTAATTTTTTACCCGAATGAAAAATACAAAAAAACAAATTATTTTTTATCTTGAAAATGCCAGTCTTCTTATAATAGGAATAACTCTGCTAATCTTACCCCTACTCTTCCTGACCATAACCACCGACGCGTTTATCCTCCCCAAGCAAATGCTTATAGCAGCCGCGGTAAGCGTATTAGCTATTCTATTCGGCGTAAAAACCATTATTGAAGGCAAGATCAAATTCCGCGCTACACCCTTCGATATACCGGTACTTCTTCTTGCCATATTCGCGCTCATCTCGTCCTTCTTGTCAATAAATCGCTTCGACTCCCTCACTGCTTTTATGCCCCTCCTGTTCATAACCTTGTTTTATTTCCTGATAACAAATACCGTAAAACAAGAAAAGTCCCTTCTTTTTATTATCTCCGCTCTGGTACTTGGAACCTGCCTTTCAGCCCTGATCGCTGTCCTTTCCTATTTCAAAATCTACATCCTTCCCTTTCCGGATTTCCAGGTCACTTATTTCAACACCTTCGGCTCACTACTCGACCAGGCAATGTATTACGCTCTTACCCTTCCGATCACCTCTTACTTCATCCTTTCCTTAATAAAATTACTGCGCTCGAAAAGTAAAACCGGCGCGAATACGAATACCCTGGCTACTTCTATAGCCTTTTCTGTAGCCTTCTTCATAATACTCGCCGGACTTGGGATAACAGCCTACCAGTTGATAACTACACAAAAACCCCTCATTCTTCCGCTCCAAACAGGTTTTCAAACCGCCTTTGCCGCGATTTCACAAGACAACGGCCGTACCTTATGGGGATTCTTATTCGGCAGCGGATTCGGAACATATGTAAATGACTTCACAAGATTTAAATCAACAGCGTACAACCTGAACCCGGAACTTTGGTCATTCACATTCTTCCGTTCCTCCACCTTTATCCTGGAATTACTCGCGACGATAGGCATTACCGGCCTATGTGCATTTCTCTTCCTGATCTTCAGAAT
Source organism: Nitrospirota bacterium (assembly GCA_043816165.1). Lineage (GTDB taxonomy): Bacteria > Patescibacteriota > Gracilibacteria > UBA1369 > LOWO2-01-FULL-3 > JAACEU01. The sequence goes on from JBDRIE010000001.1 coordinate 2,500, forward strand.
CCTAAAAGAACGCGACTTCTTTTTGCCTCTCATTATTGCAATCATTTTATCGTTCCTTCTTCCATTCTCGTTCACGATAATCATTTTATTCTTCATCTTGCTTGGGATATTCGCGGTCACGCGTGCTCATAATAACCCCGAAAAATTTGCCGAAACAGAATTCTACTTTGTCGCTCTAAAAAGAGGCCTGCTCGCTGCCCGGACCGAAGGAGAATCAATCTCGCTCAATACAACTGAAAAAAAATATAGCAAATTACTACCGATACTCTTCTTCATGATACTGCTCTCGTTGATCGGATTTACTCTTTATTTCTCAATAAGACTATTTCTCTCTGATATCATCTACAGAAACTCTCTGATAGCCTACTCCCAGAATAACGGACTGCAGACCTACAACCTCCAATTAACCGCC
>JBDRIE010000002.1:0-9940 GCA_043816165.1 Nitrospirota bacterium
TCTCTCCAATTTTTGAGCCAATTTTCGATAAATGTCTGATCCATAAAAAGAGGTGGAAGATCCTGTTTGAGGTTGGCATCGGTTTTTTTATTATTCAAGATTTTGATTGTAACTTTATCGAAGAGCTCCTTTGGATCCGCAAATTTGACATCTTTTGCCGCAAGATAGTCCAAATCAGGCACTATCTTCTTATTCATATACCAAAGTAGATCATAAATATCTCTCCCTTTTTCTTCGTATATCGCTTTATCAACTCCACGTTGCCCACGCAAAAAAATTGCAGCAATCTTACTTGCCATAAGTGAAGACATATTATAAGTATTAATAACAAAAGAAAGTTGATCTCGATTTATTGGTCTTCGCTCAATTACAGTCTTTGGGGCGGTAAAGTGGTTGAGGTCAATTTTGACGTGTACCTGCTTCGAATGAAAACCCAGACCCAGTTTTTCGCCTACATGAAATTTTAATGTAAGGCCTCTATTATTCGTAGTCCCAATTGTAAGAAAATCAGAACTAACACCGTAAGTATTTTTAAAATACTCCAATATTTCTTCTTTTAGTTCGTCTAAAAAGTCGTTTGTAACTTTATGATCAACTTCAAAATCTAAATCAACCGACATTCGATCAAGGTCGTGACAAATACGAAGCGCCGAACCGCCATACATAACCCAATTGCTGTATTCTGGATGATGGTAAATGAAACTTAGTACATAAAACTGCAACTCCTCTTTGAGGGCGTTACGCTGTGCTTCCGCATTAATTCCTGTGGAGATATTTTTCAACTTACTTTTGAGTGTTGCGAGAATTTGGTTATTCATGGTTTATGTAATTTTTTGTCATGGAATAGAATTTTTTACGTTCTTCTTCATTCATCTCATCGATATTAATACGCAACTCTTCAATCAGCAAATTTATATCCTCAAATTTTATCCCCCTAAACTGTCGTGTTTTAAAATAAAGCAAATCAAAAAGTGCCTTTGATGGAGAAGCAATGAAAAAATCAAACCCGTCTGCTGGCGAGTCAGGTTTGCCTTTCACCAAAGAAAAATCTGAAAACAAACTTTCTTTTATAGACTGATATGAAAAAGTACCTATTTTTGTTTTGTAATTCCTGGTGACTTTTGGCGTAACTGATGTGATGGTGTGTATCACTTCGGTGGCGAGATTGTAATACTGAAGGGCTGTCCAGGAACTCACGCAGGACGGTCTGCGAAGAATATTTGCCAGGTAGAACAAGTAGGATATGTCACCTTTGTTTTTATTGTAAAAATCGGAGGTAACGTACATCTCTCTCTTTAGTGGAATGATTTCCTTGTGCTTCAAAAAGCGACTGATATATGTGTCGATCGTGCTCTTTTTGAGATTATATTTTCTTTCATCTTTGCCTAACTGAAAAACATGATCCTTATTAAAATATGGCATCGATTTAAGTTCCTCAAGCAAATTGTTTTTAACTCCGTATTTCATATATATGACATTATTGTATCATAAGTGAAACAAGAGTTCAAGAGGGTAAATGATTGCCAGTATTGTAATTGATAACTTTCTCAGCAACCCTCAATTACTGAAATTAATTGGTCTAATATGATTATTCTTTTTCTTTGTTTTTCCAGGTTATTTTTAGGAAATAATTTTTCATATCTATGAGTTTCTGTCCGCTGTTTTTTGGCGATGTATTTTTTCTCAAATTCTCTTTTGCACCATGCTGAAGACCTGGATTTAAAATCAATATCTTGCAGAATACTTAGCAAAAGTGCTTCCAGACAAGGTGTGTTTTCGATTAACTCAATGCTATGCGCCCTTGCCTTTTCTCTAGCATTTTCCATCTCTGTCTTGCTTTTGTCATTGTCAATGATGACGATTTTTCTATCAAAATCCCCGGAGTAATTTATAGCGCTTCTTACAACGCCCTCAGGAGTTCCCCCCTTCCCCCTTTTTATAGTTACTGCAACTCCGCTGTCACGTGTATAAACCTTTCTTAGATACTTTAAGAATATTTCTTCGGATTGTCCTTCTCCGTAAACGAGCATAGCTGTCTTTGCTGATCGCCGTTTTTTCTTAAATGGGTTTGTTCGTGACATAAATATTAATTAATTTTCGGAATAGCTCCATATACACCCGCAATATACTTTGTATAATAATTATCATCTGCTCGCACTCCTTCTACTTCATCCAAGCGCCAAGCCTCTGTGACTCCTTTGTTGTTCTTTTCTGTAAGTACGATTTGATACTTATCTGCCTCTGTCAAAATACGATGACTGTGAGTGCTAAATATTATTTGTGCATTGTGTGGGTTGGTTTCAGGCGAAATAAAAAGCTCGTAAAGAGACATAACCATATCCGGATGAAGACTTGCATCAATTTCGTCAATTATTGCTATTCCCCCGTTTGTTAGTACCTGTAAAATCATTTTAAGCAGAACAAAGAGATGTTTTGTTCCTTCAGATGTATATTTTAATGGCAAAGAATGTTTTTTATCTCCAAACGAATGAATTACATTGACGTCAATTGTGAATCCGTCTTCTTTTTTCTCTTTTTTGATATCAATATTTTCGAATCCCAGGTCGAATTTTCGTAGGAGTTTTTCAGCTTCTTTCTTCAACGGTTCATTTTCGCTGTAAAAATTTAGCACTTCAAATAAGTTTTGTGTTGCATTTGGAAGGAGGCGATCTCCTATCCACCCTGCCTCAACCACGTTTGTTTCAACTTTTTGCCAATACTGTGCAATTTTTTCACTAAGGATATGGTTACTACGCATAGCGGCACTTATTACGCTGGCATTTTTGCGGAGTATTAGATTTTCGAACTTTTTTGGGAAATCGAATTTTTCACCTGAAAAGATATAATGTTTATTTTCGTTATCCCAATGACGAGCAAAAAGTGTTTTTGTCGTTACCATATCCTTTGTTTTGTTTTTTACCTTCAGCTCTTCGTTCAAGACCTTCTCTTCATCAATTTTAAAACTATAGGAAAAAACATCCTTATCAATCCCAAAATCAACAGACAATTCCGCCGGTTTATTTTTTGTTAGAATAAACATTTTCACGGGAAGAACAGCCGATGGGTTAGCCGCAAACGAATCTATTATTAGCCATTTTAGGAAGGGAAGAACTTTGAGTAAGTTGGTTTTTCCTGAGGCATTTGCTCCAATAATGGTTTCTATTTTAGAAAGTCGTGTTTTGCTTGGAGTTACAAAATAACCGTCGTTTTTAGGCGCCTTGTCATTTACTTCAAATTTCACAGTATTTTCTCCAGCAAAAGAATAGAAGTTTTTACATGTGAATGAATGAATCATAGTATTTTGATTAATTGACTTATAACATACCAAAGTCAGGACTATAAGTCAAGATTAAACGGAATCTTGTAGGAAAGAGGCTAATAGCTTGATTATTAAGCCTTCAGCGTTAAAGAAAGCCAAATATTTCCAATTAATTCAACTCCGATTGGGACGTGTACTATTTCATGGGTAAGAGGTCCAAACTTTTTATAAAAACTTTGTTAGTATTATTCCTGTTTTACCTAAATAATGATTCTCATGCGTTCCACAAATTTTTCAGCAAATAATAAAAGTTCAGCGCCTATTCCTTCCCCTCTTTGTTTATGACTAACAATTAATCCTTCTATGTATGAAATATTTGCTTCAATGACCAAATCCAAAACACCTACTATATCTCCACTTTTATTTTTTCAAAATTACGTGGTTTTCCGTAGTGTTCGATATCAGCTAAAAGCCATTCTTCTTTCTCAAAGTTTTTAATCTTACTACTAATTTTTTTTACTTCTTTGATATTGATAGATTCAGTCATTTTGATTTAATTTAATTCACTTCACCCCCACCCCCTACGCCACCCCCACCTCCTACGCCACCCCCACCTCCTTCACAACCCCCTTTGCCTCCTCTTTCACGGTCCGAACTCCCTCCTTCACTACAATCTTATCATCCAGGACCTCAATAATATCCTTGGCCGGAATTATTCGACTTTCATACCTCAATAATCCCAAAAAACTCTTCGCAACAAAGATTTGACGCAAATCAAAAGTCTTATTATCCATTCCATAATCATAAACTCTTCCCAAACTCTCACCTTTTTCAGTTTCAACTTTTGCTTCATCAAACCGCACACCCCTCTTCAAAACCTCATCCACCCGCAAAACATTCACCGCATCCGTCACATCCCCCATACTATGCACCTTCATCACATTCCCCCACGAAATCACATCCACAGGCGACAAAATCCGCCCCCGCCCGCCACTCACAACAAAAGCAATCAGCTTCCCCCTCATCTCCGGATCCAGGACCAAATCCTTCACCACAGTAAAAGGCCTTGGAGCGTCATCCTCAAATACCGGAGTCCCTATAATTTCCGAATATAACTTTTCCACGAAAATTGGCTTAACAATTGTATGTTTATTATATAGAATCTCTTACGCTAAGCAAAAAGTAAAACATCGACAATACCATCGGGGTGTAGCTCAGTTGGCTAGAGTGCGCGCTTTGGGAGCGCGAGGTCCAGGGTTCGAGTCCCTGCACCCCGACCATTAAAATTTCCCGCATGAGCAGTTCCATCATTCCTAAGCTGAAAAAATCAGGGTTGACTGGCAGAGGAGGGGGTGGTTTTCCGACGGGGAAAAAATGGGAACTTGTGAAAACAGCGAAAGGAAAAGAAAAATACATTGTATGCAATGGTTCCGAAGGAGAGCCGGGCGTTTTCAAAGATAAATACATTCTGGAAAAACATCCGGAAATGCTGGTTGAAGGAATTGCACTCGCATTAGAAGAAATACCAAACAGCAAAGCCTACATTTTCCTAAACAAAGAATATTACGAAAAATTCAAAACCAAACTCAAGAAACTCACCAAAGATCTCCCGGTAAAATTGGTAAAGAAAAAAGGTGGTTACCTCTCAGGCGAAGAAACAACCCTCCTAAATGAAATCGAAAAATCAGAAGATTACGAACCTCGCCTCAAACCCCCATACCCAACGCAATCAGGACTTTTTGGCTGTCCTACGCTCATAAACAACGTTGAAACTTTCTACCATATCGCTCAGATCGCAAACAACGAGTACAAAAAAACACGCCTCTACTCGATCAGCGGTGACGTAAAACACAAAGGAGTTTTCGAATTACCGGAATCCTACGCCGCAGAAAAAATCCTAAAAGAAACCGGCAATTACCCGAGCTCACCATTCTTCGTCCAAACCGGTGGTGGCGCAATTGGCGAAATTTTTCTTCAAAAAGAACTCAAACAAAAAGTCGAAGGAGCGGGGGCAATCATCGTTTACGACAAAAAGAAAACAGACCCATTCAAACTAATGCAGAAATGGGCGAAATTTTTCATGGAGGGGAATTGTGACAAATGCGTTCCATGTAGAGAAGGAATTTATCGAATCCACGAAATGCTAAAGACCAAAAAACTGGACAAGGTCGTTCTAGACGAACTGTTCTTTGTAATGAAAGAAACATCATTTTGCCCACTCGGATCGTGGGCTTATTTACCATTCAAAACCCTATGCGAAAAGTTAAAATTAAAATAAACGGCAAACAGATCCAAGCAGACCCTAACAAATCTGTCCTGGAAACAGCCACAAAGGAAGGCATCGATATTCCGGCTCTATGCTACCATCCGGACCTTCCGGTAAAAGCGAATTGTCGCCTCTGCCTGATAGAAATCAAAGGCAAAAACGGCCTCTACACAGCTTGTTCAACAAAAATAAAAGAGGGAATGGAAATCAAAACGGAATCTCCCCTCATAAGCCGAGCAAGAGTCACAAACCTTGAACTGATTTTTTCCCAACACTGCGAAGAATGCCAGGATTGCGTCCTTTTCCCGAACTGCAAACTTCTCGAGCTGGCAAAAAAATACGGAGCCCAATGTCGAAAGTTCGAAGATCGAAAAAAAGATCGTCCAGTCTACCAATTCGGTCCATCAATAGTTTTCGATTCACGAAAATGCATAGACTGCCGAAACTGCGTAGACGTTTGCAACAAAGAGAACATAGGATTCTTCGAAGTTGAAGAAAAAGGAACATTCCACGAAATAGTTCCATCAAACAAGCCGGACAAAGACTGCATTTTGTGCGGACAATGCATCACTCACTGTCCTGTGGGAGCCATAGAAGCGGTTGGAGAATTTGAAGATGTTGAAAAACCATTAAAACATAAAAACAAAATAGTTGTTTTTCAAATAGCCCCATCAATCAGAAGCTCAATAGGTGAAGAATTTGATATGCCACACGGATCAGTGGTCACCGATCAGATTGTGGGAGCAATCAAGATGCTAGGAGTCGACAAAGTATTTGACGTGTGTGTCGGTGCCGATTTCACAACAACAGAAGAGGCGAAAGAACTAAAATCCCGTATTGAAAACAAAGGCGTTCTTCCAATGTTCACATCTTGTTGCCCATCATGGGTAAAGTACGTCGAATTTCATCATCCTGAACTCATACCTCACCTCACAACGGCGAGATCGCCTCACATGATGTCCGGTGGGGTAATCAAAACATATTGGGCTGAGAAGGAAAATATAGACCCCAAAGACATATACGTAGTCTCGATAATGCCCTGCACATCAAAAAAATACGAAATCACACGAAAAGAATTCGAATTCAACGGTCTAAAACCGGTCGACTACGTCATGACCACCCGCGAACTCGCATATCTATTTAAAATCAAAGGAATTGACCTGAAAAAAGTAAAACCGGTACCCGCAGACAACCCAATTGGCAAGCCATCGGGAGCCGGAGTAATCTACGGAGCTTCAGGTGGAGTAATGGAATCAGCACTCCGTTCAGCTCACGAAATGATGACCGGAAAACAACTCAAAAAACTGGACTTCAAAGACATTCGAGGAATGCAAGGATTCAAAACTGCAATCACCAAAATAGGAGACCGAAAAGTAAAAGTTGCAGTCGCAAACGGAATTGCAAACGCAGAAAAAATAATACAACAACTAAAAGAAGACCCAAACAAATACGACTACATAGAAATAATGACATGCTTCGGAGGCTGCATAGGTGGGGGCGGCCAGCCAATCCCTGTAAACGACGAGATCAGAAAGGCACGTGCCAAAGCCCTCTACAACATCGACGCAAAAAAATCCCTAAGGGCCGCCCACAGAAACCCAATCCTCATGAAAACATACAAAGAATATTTCAACAACGACAAAATCATTCATCATATATTTCATTCATCATTTACCCCTAAGAAAAAAACATGCATAAAACGTCTACGTTAACAATCAACAAGGTCAACATCCTCTCGATTATCAAATTCGCCGCCCTGATCGGAGTCGCAACAATAGTTCCATTATTCCACTTCCAACCGGTCACCGGCCCAATAGTCAACGCGACCCTCTTCATCGCAGCCGCAACTCTCGGTGCCCAAAGCGCCATCCTGGTTGGCCTGATACCAAGCATAATAGCACTTTCATCGGGGCTCCTCCCTCCGGTCCTCGCCCCAATGATCCCATTCATCATGCTCAGCAACGCGATCCTGATCATGACTTACTCCCACCTCGCCAAACAAAACTACTGGCTAAACATAGCCCTCGCCAGCACTATCAAATTCCTATTTCTATTCGCCACCAGCTCGGTAGTAATAAATCTACTCCTACAAAAAGAAATAGCGGACACAGTCGCGCTCATGATGAGTTGGCCACAATTAGTCACAGCCCTAGCCGGAGGAATTATAGCCTACCCAATAATCAAATTGATGAAGAAATAGGTCTAGTAGCCGAATTCAGTTATATCAATTTCTATTCCTTCCAAATCTGCCGGACTCATTCCCAGCTCTTCGTACATAGAATCGTCAATCATTATTGTCTCTTCCATCAGACCAGGATCAGCCATCATTGCCGGATCCACTCCCATCATTGCCGCAAATATCATCATCGGATCGAATTCTTCAACGTCCTCCGGGATTTCAATCACAACAGGTGTATGCAAATTCATAAATTCCATTGAGAAATCAAAATTCCCATCAGCTCCCTCCAAATCAGTCATTATCATAGTCCCTGTGACCTTAGTCAAAACATTCTCAACTTCATCCACATACATCATTACATCTACCTCTATACTTTCCATCATATTTTCTAATCCATCTTCTTCGGTACTTGTGGACGATTGCCCCTGCATTTTTATCGCTTTTTGGATGAATTTGTAAGCGGCCTTTTTATCCAATTTTCCCGTATAAACATAGTATCCATACTCTGTTTTCAAAAGCTCAACATCGGTAAAGAACTCAGTCTTTTCATAAAGTTTTTTCAATTCTTTTTGCTCCTCAGTCATATTTTCCTCGTCTCCCATTGAGAAAGTAGTAAATGGAGATATGTCCTCCAAAATTTCATCCTGCAAACTCAAGCTATACCATTGCCCCTTAAATGGCTCCACCATTTCAGAAGAAAGATCCCCATTGAAATCAGAAATCTCATTAATGATAAAATACAAAGAATCTCCATCAGATGCCATTTCACCGGACATAGATTGACTCTCAAATTCCTCAGTAGACATTTCAACATCAACTTCCATAGTAAATTTTGGCTTTGCTTTGTCAGTATTATCTTGTTGACCGGCATATTCTATAGCGAAATTTATAGATTCGCCCCCGACGGTCATATCTCCATCAAAAGAGAAGTCATAATCGTAATAATCTATTTCCTCAAGATTCTTGAAAGCCTCATTCACAAAATCTTTTGAAGCCGATTCAAATAGCGAACACCCGCTCAAAACTATAGCTCCAACAATAAACGGAATAAGTAATTTTTTCATTTTTTTTAGGTTAAAATAATGCCCAAAAATGGTATTGGAAATGGGATAATAAGTCAAATTGCTAATCTATTCGCCATCTTTGTTCCTTTTATCGGCAGATCGAAACAGTCCTTGCATAATTTTTCTTTCCCTCCCGGCAACATTATAAGCATTGGTCACTCCGGTGGCGTTCAAAGCAGCTATTCTATCTTCTTCTTCTTCATCTTCAGTTTCCTCGGCTGTTTCTTCGGGCTCACCATTCTCTTCTCCTTCAACATCACCACCTTCACCGCAAGCTTTTCTATGAGATTGCATTATCTGCGCAATAGTTCGGTGACCTTCAGCCTTAGGTGCAGTATCAGGTCTGGATTGCTTATCCTCAGTATTACCTTCATACCTTTTTGGTTTTTCTCCTGACATAAATAAACTGGTTAAAATTAAAATCGGACACAATCTTAACGCCATTACCGGATTATGTCAACATCATCAGGCGTCATTTTCTCGCCTCGACAATCTGATTCACCCAAACATCTTTTTCATAAATAAACTCATCCCGCGCCACATCAAAATAAGAATATTCCAAAGCTTCAACAACCTTCTTCGGCATATGATAATAAGATTCAATCACGATATCCTCTCCACTTTTCGTCGTCAATTTAGGAGCCTTTTTTTGATTAATATTTGAAAGAATAAAACGCCCACCCTTCTTCAAAACCCGATAAACTTCATCAAAACTCGTTCTCAAATCACCCAAATGTACAATCCAAAACAATCCCAAAACCATATCAAAACTCTCATCCCCAAATGGTAATTTTTCGCTATCCCCCACCACGCATTCAGTATCCGGAAACTTCCTTTTTGTAGCTTTCACCATCTCCCCGGAAATATCCAAAGCCACAACTTTAGCCCCACTCTCCTTCAGCATCTGAATAATTCGACCCGTCCCACATCCAAGATCCAAAACCCTTTTTCCTCTCAAATCACCCAGCAGTTTCTCCAACGAATTTTTCTCAAAACTATTCAGGTACGCCAAACTTTCATCATACGAAGACGCATACAGATCATAACCCTTTGCCGAATTGTAAACTTTCTTCTTGCCCATATCGTGAAGCATTGTATCACAACAAATATCCTGATAAAGTATACTCACAGGATTTAACATTATTCCATGGGTGCAGGAGGAGAAAAAAAAC
>JBDRIE010000003.1:0-6109 GCA_043816165.1 Nitrospirota bacterium
AAACAAAAACTGAATACAAAATTAATGAAGGTGACGGTGCATTTTATGGTCCAAAAATTGATTTCCATATTAGAGATTCTTTAAAAAGAAGCTGGCAATGCGGAACGAGAATAGCCTTCTCCCACATACTCATCAAAAACAATGATATCATCCGTGCTAATAGTAGTTATTAGCCCCAGTTTGGAAATGGTTTTATTGATGATTCCTTGCAGCAAATCTCTTTCTGACTCGCTTTTTCTACTGATAGATATACCAACTACCGGCACATTATAATTATATGCTCTTAACCCCAGTAACAGGCCGGAATGTGTACCGCCGCTACCGCTGGTAACTACAATTTTATCAAAGGTGATGCCCATATCAAAGCTCTGTCGAATAATCTCCTGGGCACAGACCATGTAGCCCAAAGCGCCAATCTCATTGGAACCACCAGTGGGGATAATGTACGCTTTCCGTCCCAAGGCCGCTACTTTAGCGGCTTCCTTTTCCATCACCTCCATGAGGTTAGAGCCACCAGGAACAACGGTAACCGTTTCCACCCCAAGCAAATGGAAAAGGAAGTTATTTCCGGATGATTGGGAATCATAGCTACCCGGCACCCTTTCTTCCAAAATCAGACGACACTTCATTCCTTCTTGAACAGCAGTAGCTAAAGTCAAACGGCAGTGATTTGATTGCACCGCGCCACAGGTAATCAATGTATCACATCCCTGTTTTATAGCCTCCGCTACTAAAAATTCCAGTTTTCTTGTTTTGTTACCACCAAAAGCCACCCCCAGAGTATCATCCCTTTTCATGTAGATATTAGGACCGTCCAATACCTGCGATAAACGTTCCAGCTTCTCAATAGGGGTAGGACCTTGATAATACCGGCGGCGTGGGTAAATAGATAAATCCATACGAATCAAACCTCATTTACATTTTATATTTTGTCTCTTTATTTATTCCATAAACCCTGAATATTATAATCTTCCTCGATACATCACTCTTTAATTTCTGCTCTATCCGGAGTGGTAAAACCTCCAACTTTACTAGTATACCAATTCATTTTATCCCGTATTTCCACCAAAAGCTCAACATACTTCAAAACTGCCAACATAGAATCAATAATCGGCACAGAAAATTCCTTCTGCAATTGCTCAAAAAAACCAAACTGCATAGTGCAACCGAGAATAACACTTTCCGCTTTGTCTTCTTTAATAGCCAAATTAATTTCCTGATGTATCATTTACTCAGTATAGGAGCGCTAACTACCATATGCTCACAGATTTCTCTGGCGGCATATAATACAGGATTATAAAAGCAACCAATAATAGCGCCATCATAACCTTTATTCTCAGCCTCCTTAACCAGTCTAAAATCTCTAAAGAAGCCAAGGACTCATAATACATGTACCCCAGATGCTTTAGACCCTTGCTTATATTCACAACATTAATTTCTGTATTAGTATCCTTATACTTTTCCAGATATTCTTTGATATAATAATTAAGAGCATTATAATTTGTTGGCTTAATATACAATATTTTCTTTACCATGTTTTGCCTCCCCTTAAAAGGTTATTAATAACCAGCTACACCCAACTTTTTGCAAAACTCGCGGGCAATGGAATCAACATAAATACCGTTTTCTTCTATAATTTCTCCATCCAAGCTCAGTGTGGGATGAAGAACAATACCATCGGTATGAGAAGCAGCATTCCAGAAGGCGCCACCAATGGTAACACCTTGGCTGCCAATACCAAATTCCATGCAACCGAAAACTCTTTCGTCTTCAACAATTCTGCCGGTAAGTTTAGTTACTCCAGGATTGAAGCCTTGAGAGAAGTGAGCTAAACGATACATGTTGGGATCATTGAAGGAAGCAAACCAATCTTTATACTTCTGAGCTTCTGAACCTTCACCAAAAACATCAATTAAACGTCCTTCTTTAAATTCCAAGGTGATAGGCTTATTGAGGAGACCTAAATAGGTGGGCGGAAAAACAGCACCATCAAATACCAATGTACCTTCGACAGTTTCTTCAATGGGGCACCAGCTGGTCTGACCACAAAGCATTACAGGGTAACCCTTCATCGAGGCTTTTATCCCAGAATGACGAATTTTACGACCACCAAGAACACCTTTCAGATTGGTCCCTTCTTTACTGGTAACCAATATTTCACTAGCCTTTTCAATACGGGCTCTGAAATATTCACCCAATTCAATAACCATATCATAGTCAACATTGGTGATGGTATTAACTAACATTTCCACATCCAAACCGGTAGCGCAAATATAGCGAGCGCCATTAACGTCTACTGCTTGCTTATAAGCAGCACCATGCATAATCGGTGCATAGGCAAGTTCAATCCACACATCTGCATTGGCTACGGCACCAGCCAAAGGAGCTGGCGGTGTGTTTTGGCTGTAAAAACCCTTCCCAGTAGGAGTATAAACAACAGTGGGAACAGCATCTATAGTATATGCAGCATTAGCTAAAGCTTTCACAACTCTTTCGTCGTTGTAAGTATCATAAGAAATAACTACGTTCTCGCCAGGCTTCACCAGCATCACATCACGGATTAATTTCATTGCTCCTTTTGCCACTTCTAAGCGTTTGTATTCATCTCTCATTTCAATTCCAATATTAAATTCCATTTTATACCTCTCATTTTTTTATATTCGATATTTTTAATGCATATCATTTAATAGCCGGCTTTCAGTAGATTACCATGATTTTTTGATTTTCTGAAATTTCATCGAAGTATGAACCCATTGCACAAAGGATCCTGAGGATCCAGAAGCCACTCACACTTTCCTACGATGTGAGCGCTTCCCGTCACTTCGGGAATAACCGCCTCGTAAGGGCCGAAATTCGTGGTGGTTACGACTTTTCCTGTGAAACAAGTCCCGATAATGCTCTCCACCGTGAAAGGTTCATTTAAGGAAAGTTCTTTTTTGAAATAATGAATTGCGGCTCGCGCGCTCACACCAGTCCCGGTGGGAGAGCGATCAACTTCCCCGTTGGCGAAGATGCAAACGTTTTTGCTGTGGTGGCCTGGTTTCAGCGTCTTTCCAACGATGATTGTGCCGTAAAGAAAGCTCAGGTCTTCTTCAAAGGGATGGCGTATGGACACGGAGTTCATCACGGCTTTTTTAACGCGCATCCCGAGGTCGATAAGCTGGCGAAAATTTTTTGGCTCCAGGCTGACTCCTAGCTCCTCTGCCCTGACGAAAGCATAGAAGGCACCTCCAAAAGCCAGATCGTAGTGCACATTCCCCACTCCAGGGACTTCTACAGTCTGATCCTTAAGGTAAACGAAGGAAGGGACATTCTGGAAGGAAACTTCCTTTATCCTCTTTCCTTCTCTATGAGCGACTGCGGTTACCAGACCAGCTGGTGTATCCATCTTGATCACCGGGTTTTTTCCGACCTTTTCGAGCATCCCGGTCTCAAGAAAGACAGTTGTTAAAGCAATCACACCGTGGCCACACATTGTGCTGTAACCTTCGTTGTGTAGGAAAATCACGCCGGCATCACTTCCCTCACTTACCGGCTCTGTAATGATTGCTCCGTACATGTCCGCGTGCCCCCGCGGCTCCCACATTAAAGTCGTGCGCAGAAAATCAAAGTTGTTTTTAAGGTAGCGCCTTTTCTCCAGTATGGTGCGCCCGGGAAGGGGTGGGAAGCCCTCCACGATTACCCTCAAAGGCTCCCCAGCTGCGTGGGCGTCTATAGTCTTGATTCTCTTCCAATCTTTTGGCGGGTTCCAGACGATGTCCAAGTTTCTTACTCCTACTCTAATTTCGTTCCCAGACCTGCACTTAAGGCCCTGCGATAAATTTCTGCAGCTACCACCACATCCTCAACTGCAATTCCTACAGTCTTAAATAGGGTTATTTCTTTCTCACTTTGTCTCCCGGGTATTTTACCCGAGATTACTTCTCCCAGTTCTCCATTTATTCTGTTGAAGCCAATAGTACCATGTTTCATAGGAATTATGAAATCACCAGCTTCTGAGAGAACGGCTTCTTTTGAATCCACGAAAACTCTGTCGGCCCTTTTCACCAAATATTCGTCAAGTTCCTGCATATCAGGAGTGTATGAACCCACGCCATTGATATGAGCACCTTCCTTTACAAGCCGCCCATCAAAGACTGGTTTTTTCGATGTGGTCACGGTAGTTATTACATCAGCCATAGGCAGAATCTCATCAATGTCGGAATTTGCAATAATTTCCGCATCATAGCCTGTTAATTTGTTTCGTATTTTATCAGCAAATTCTGCTGCCCTCTTTTTATTTATATCGAAAACGTATACTTTTCCAAGTTTCCTCGCTGTTAGCATAGCCTCCAATTGCGATGAAGCCTGTTCTCCTGAACCGAAAAGCACTCCAACTTTTGAATCTTTTCTTGCCAAAATATCCGTAGCAGCTCCCTGAGCAGCTCCTGTACGAAGCTGGGTGAGGTAAGTCCCATCTAAAATCGAACACACTTCCCCAGTCTTTTCATTTATAAGCACCATCGTAGCCTGTATCAATCTTATCCCTTTTTCTATATTGTTTGGAAATACCGACACGATCTTTACTCCGCCGATATCCAGGTCATTCACGTATGCTGGCATATAAAGGTTCTGGCCTTGATATTTAGGAATGTTAATATTTACTCTGAGCGGTACTACGCTTTTTCCCTGAGAATACATACTGAAAGCTTCTTTAACGGCAACAATTGCATCGTTCATGGAAAAAACCTTTTTCATATCTTCTTTTGTTAGAAAAAGCATAATCAATCTTCCTTGTAAATTGAGCAATTTTTTCTCCTACGCGAAATTATAACACTATATAGAAATTTGTCAAACCCTTTGAGGAACTGTTGGTGACAAGAACTTGTGGGGATTTTTCTTACCTTTATTGGTCGCGGATGCAATTTTTCCTTAAAATATCAAAGGATTAATCTATGTGGGCTGTATTTATTCCACTAGACACATTTAGGAGAAAATAAGACTTGTTATATAATAAAATAACCAGCAAGGGGGCAAAGATAAGGGGTATTAAAAAGAGGAAGTATTCCATAGAGCAAAAAGAAGAAATGACTCAAAGAGCACTAAGCGGTGAAAGGATTCTGTCATTAGGAAAAGAGTACAACATCTTCCTCGGACGTTCAACCGCAGGACATGGTAATACTTAGATGGAGAATTAAATAATAATACCGATCAAGAAGTAGAAAAACCAGAGACACAATAGGAAAGCTTGAGAAGATGATCGATAAACTGGCTCTGGAGAATTATATTTTAAAAAAAGAGAAAGAATACCTACTAGAGATAAAAAAGAGGGCTCACCCATCATTGCCGGTCCTTATATAAATTAATCAAAGAAAGCTGCAGACTAATGTACATCAAAAGATCTACACTTTGTTACCAGTTAAAAAGTAAGAAAGAAGCAGAGATGAAAAATAAGATAAAGGATGTTTCTTGTAAACATTCTTATTACGGTTATAAGAAAATCACCGCTTCCCTACGAAGAAATAAAGTAATAGTAAACCATAAGAAGTATTCAAGATGATTAAGGTCTGATTCATCATTAAAGATCATGGTATTAAATATACCTGTAAAGATTACATTAAAATACTAAAAGATAATGGTATCAGAATAAGTATGTCCGGAAAAGGTAATCCTTGTGATAATGCCAGAGCCTTAATCATTCTTTAAAACCCTAAAACAGGAGGAGTTGTAATTATGTCAATATGAAACCTTTTTTTGATGTAACAGCGAGGATTTCCTATTTTATTAAAAATGTATATAATTAAGAAGAAGAAGCTGAATTCGTCTTTAGCCTGTCGGCCTCCAGGGGAAAACGAGAGGTTGCTGTCAAAGAATAGCTCTCGGGAATGCATGGTGGGTTAAGACTTAAGGCGTTTAGCTTGAGGGGGTTCACTCCATTATTCTTTTTCTTCAAAACCTCCTACTAACATTTTACACTATCCTTGAAAATACTTTTTATCCCGATAGTTTATGGATAAATATTCCACTCCTCAGCTTGGGTTCAAACCAGGTAGATTTGGGAGGCATTAATTTTTCTGCATTAGCAACCTTCATTAATTCTTCTATAGAAGTGGGATACAAGGAAAAGGCT
>JBDRIE010000004.1:0-22482 GCA_043816165.1 Nitrospirota bacterium
TTCACGCACCTTGTCCGCGTGGTCCGCATCGACAAAGACAACAATTTTTACGTATTTAAATTCCACGCGCTTAATATACACAAAAAAAGCCCCGCGGAAAACACGCAGGGCTTTTCATTATCTTCAATACTAAACCATATACGAATAATAACTCAGAGCCAATCCCATCAAAAGAACCCCAACGGCGGCTACATAAACCATCCATTTCGTGTCATACAAGCCTATAACTCCTTTGGTCCAGGATCCCGGAGCAAGCGTGTAGAAAACAAACTTCAAAACCATACCCCAACCGTTAAGAGTAACTAGCAGCCACACGTTCCATCCCCATACATTGTACATATTAACAATCAGAAAGCCGAGTACGCCGAGTATTAACATCATTGGCAGCATAGTAAAATGATCGTTTCTGAAGGCTTTCATGATTTTCTGCCACTGTCCGGCATAAAACAGCAGCGACAGCCCCAGCACGAGGTACACAGGCCCCATTACCGAGGCGATAGCCATAGCGTTTTCCATGTTTTTTATGTTAAAAATAAATGGACTTAACTTTAGCTAGGATTATAACAGAATAGAAAAAATATTCAATATCAACTGGAGAGACGATGGGCGATAGTTGCTTTCAATTCCTGTCTGGTATTGAACTAAGGAAAAGGCACTACTGTAAAGCAATTGGAAGATCGTAAGCACGTGGTTGAGGAGGTTTATCTGGTGGAGCGGGATAATGTGAGCAATAAGACCGAAAGCAGAGAGTCGACCTGCGTGTAAGTTTTATAGGAACGGTTGGGAGAATAGAACCTTTTTTCAAGGGAACCACAATTTTATAAAAAACCCAAAGATTATAACAAAAATTGTGAATCCAGGATAAATCAAACAATAATGCCAGAAATCCCCCTTGCTTTGTTTTGGATATTTGAAAAATAAAAAAATGCCCAATCCGATGACAAAAGGGGTAAAAAACATTGCAATTAATAGCATTAATATAGGTGCAAGTGATGCAATATGGCTGGCGGTTCTAATGTGTTCAGATAAGTCAATAGTAAAATAACCATATAGAAATACATAGTAAAATAATACTGTAAAAAAAATGTAACTAATGCGATAGATTTTTGTTCTCATTTAATAAATGGTGATTAAATCTTTAATGGTAATGCGTATATCAAAGTTTTTCACCGCATCGTAATCTTCTCCTTTGTCAGCCAAGTTGTTCAAACATGTAAAGAGAAGATCCTCAGCCATATTTTCGACTTCATAGGGGCTATTATCGGTAAAGGCATCTAAATAACTTTGATATTCAAAGTCATAAACATCGAATAACACCATTTCGACATCAAGCTCTTTTTCGGTAATTTTCTTGGCAACAAAGCTTAATGTTTTAAGCCCATGCAAAGCTGCAAACAAATCACCAGTCTCAAAAACGACTACGCCCTCAACATTAACCTCTGCCTCCATGCTCCCTTTTCTAATTTCTTGTATAACAATTTCTTTGATTTTATTATAAGCATTATCTGCTTTTATTTTTTTGACTATCCTGTCGCTATTATCTAAGTTCAGATCTGTAGGATTATCCTGTATAGAATGGGCTAAAAATCGCCTTGTATTCTCCATTTTGGGCTTGAATATTTTAGATGCCCAGATAACAAATCTTAACGTACTTTTAATACTTTCCTTTTTATCATTAAAATCCTCAAGGTCTTCCAAAAAACTATTGTCACCATCAAATAATTTGAATGAGACCCATACCCTAGGGGATTGGTCATACCAAAGCTCTACGGAATTCTCCACATCCAAAAATTTATTTGGGCTCAATCCCAATTCTTCTTTTTCTCCTTTGTCCAAATCTCCCGAGAAGTAAAAGTTTTTGTATTTTCGCGAAGTTGGAGCTTTTTCACTTTGTATAATTCCCCCATTCACTACTGCTTTTACATTATCCCCATCGGTTTTATTTTTGGCAGCGGCCTCGCAAATGCTTGATATTTTAAAATCTTTTGGTTTTACACCGAAAAATACAAAACTTAACCAAGGCGCACCTTTTTTATCAGTATTAATATTTTCGTCAGGTTTTACATTCTTAATTTTGAATAATTCTCCTTTTCTCATCTGCCATATTTTTATTTCTTTTAATGCAGGGGTTTTGTCAGCATAGAATTTGAGCGTATGTTCACCCCTCTTTAACTCAACAAAAAAATAAATGATTTTTGTTCCGCCTTTCAAACTCGCCCCATCCCAGGAAGCAGCCGTTCCCAATCCTTTCCATGAGATTTTTTCCTCATACACTTCATATTTGCCAAACTCGTAACCATCTAAGACCAAACGCAGATCATCATCGTCTGTGGAATTATTCTGTGTAGCGTTTTTGGCAGAAGCGATTATTCCAATAAGATACTTACCATTCTTGGCTACTTCAAAGTCGGTATCCGCTTTCTTCCAGTGGTAAATATTACCCCCTGGAGCAAGAGGAAATTTTGTTTTGTGAAATACAATCTTCATGAAGCTATGATGACATTCCGTTTTGACCAAATCAACAAAAAACCGCCAAGGTGTGATGTCAATAGGCAGAAAAAGCCCCTCGTTGATAAATGACTAAATGAATGCGTTTCTAAATACAATATGCAATATGCGTTTTCGACGTCAAAATGACATCTAAAAATGGAGCCACCACCCGGAATCGAACCGGGGACCTCTCGCTTACGAAGCGCTACCCATAGCCTTTATTGCAGGTATTTGGCTTGTATAAGCGACTTTTGAAGAGCTAATGTCTAATAACTGGTAAATAGTCCACGACTAATAGCTGAAACTATTCTACCACGCTAAAAAGGTTGTAGGCAACATAGAGCTTGCCTCTCTTCCTCTCGGGATCAGTATCGACCAGAACCCCTTTGCTAGAAAAATAATCAACCAATCTTTTGACAGTTGGATGTGTAGTCTTCAGATCTTTACTTAACTTTTGACGTGTAACGTAAGGATTCAAGAATAACAAATCAACTAACGCTTGAGCATGCTTTAAATCAGAAGACTTAGCAATATCCTGATACTCTTCGTAAAGTTTGCGAAGTCTAGCAACGTTTGACTGCGCAAGCCTTGCCGAAGCTATAACAGCTTCTAAAAAAAATCTTATCCATTCCTCCCACTTCCCTTCGGTGTAAACACCCCTAAGGGCAGCGTAATAATTAATTCTATTTTCTTCAAGAAAGCGACTGATGTACAGGACAGGTTCATCCAGAACTCCCTTGTGCTTCAAGACCAGTGGAATAATAAGCCTCCCTATTCTACCATTGCCATCAAAAAAGGGATGTACACCCTCAAACTGATAATGAACTATAGCAACTTGTATCAAGGGGTCAATATTATTGCTATGCACATAGTCATCTATGTTTTTCATCAAATCGGGAATTTCGGTACATAAAGGAGCAACATAATAGGCATCTTCTATCTTGCAATTCTTAGGACCAATCCAAACATCTCCACTACGCCATTCGCCGCAATTTTTTTCTTGCCCCCTAACGTTTCTCAATAAAACACGATGTAAATTTCTAACCAACCTACCACAAAAAGGGACTTTATCTAATAATTTCAAACCTTCGTCCATTGCGATTCTGTAATTAATAAGTTCGTCAATATCCTTAGCCCCAACGGGCTCTCCAAGCTCACTCCTGAAATAGTCCGAAATACTTGCCTGAGTTCCCTCTATGGCAGAACTAGCCTCAGCCTCCTTCGCAGTTAGGGGGTTTATCAGTAACTTGGAATCAAGAATAGACTTCAACGAACCATTTAAATTACCCACCTCGAGACTAGCTTTGCAAGCAAGCTTCATCAAATCTAAAGAAAAATCTAGAGATATAGGTAGACGAGTTAATTTTGCACGCTCTACGCTCATAGGTGACAAACGTTAATAACAAATATCACTATTAGCATTATACACCCTCAAACTTTAATTACAACAAGTTCTATTAAAGAAATCGACCTTCTGGTTTAATAACGGTAGCCGCTAAAATTCAAAACAGCTCCAATTTGTTCAGGCTCTCTTGCAAACTTTTTGAACTCATCTTTAAGTAAATCATGGTTGAAGCCAAGCTACTATGGCCCATGATGGATTGTAGCTTTACTACATTCAATCCCTGTTCGACGCTCACAGAGCCAAATGTATGTCTAAGGCAATGAGGAGTAAACTTCACGCCAGCTTCGATCGAAACCTTCTTGCAGATAGCAGAAGCGTTCTTGTAAGACAAAGGTTTGTTACTTTTGACGCCAGTAAAGAAATAAGGGGAATTCTTCTTCAGCCGCTTCTTCTCGTTGACGTAGTTTTGCAAGATACGCTTCAGTTTGAAGTGGATAGGGACGTTTCTGTCTTTAGTCCCTTTCCCATTCACAACTAGGATGTTCCCAGAGCTTAAATTCACACCTGTGACACACAATTCAAGCAATTCCTTGCACCTGAGCCCCGTATAAAGGAAAGTGGCTAGAATCGCGTAATTACGATACATCTCAAACGTGTAACACCAAGGATAATTAAAGGTCGTGTACAGAATCTTTTGAGCTTCGATGTCAGTGAGTCGTCGCGGTAGAGATTGGGGCTTCTTGGGCTTATTTATCTCCAAAGCAGGATTAGCTTTCAAGTAACCGTTTTTGACACACCAGTCCAGAAACTTCTTCATGTATTTGCGATGATTCACGTAATGACTATAGGACCATTGATATACCTCCTTTCCTTCGTAGAAGAACTCACGCAGTACGTTCAAAGTTATATCTCGTACGTTCTCAGTTCCCGAACGCTTTACGAAAGTCATGACGTAAGAGCGCATACTCTTGATCGTTACAGGACTCAGGCCCTCCTCTAAGGCGCAATAGCGTCTAAACCTTTGGTGTGTTTCTAAAATATTCATATTTTTAAGCTTTGTAAGCACGAGTCGTCATATGTATCAAGAAGACAAAGGATATTCGGGGTAATCTTTACACTCTCCATCATCATGTAAATAAGGTTTCTTACCCAATTCATCTTCTCTGTTCTGATATGGTCTATTCTCATCTTCTCTATTCTTCTCTACTCTATTCTGTTCTAGAACTCTTCTAGAACGATCATACTTCTTTAAATCTTCAGGTCGTAGGTTGTAACTTGGCGGCAAAGGATGTGTAGTCTGCTTGTATAGCTTCTTGTCTATAAATTGTCTTCTCCACCAGTCCATAACCTGCAAATATTGATCATCCTCATAAAGGATAAGGAAAGATAGTTCTTGCAACTTCTGCAAGTCCGAACAAACATCTTTCTCTTTCACATCACTATCAAATGGGAAACATCTCGTTCGAACCAACTTCACAGGCATTATGCCGTCATCATCCGCATAAAGCATGACTGTAAAGAATAGGTAGCGTTGTAATACAGTCAGCTCTCCAAATACAAGAGATTCCACATCGTCCTTACTGATCATTCTTCGGTTAGCCATTGATTTTAATGTTAATATTTAATCGTTGGAGTAAATCCTGCTTTTAAGCATCTTTAAACTTGCAAAAAGTATCTGAGGCTCTATATTCAACCGTCTTCCCCAAAACCCTTGTATAGCTTCATCAAGCCCTTCTTTACGTTCAAATAAGAACTTGACTCTCTTGCCACCCTTTCTGTCTAGGCGGTACAAAGAAAAGTCTAGTGAAACCAATGTTGAACTCAGGAAAATGTCGTATGTCTCGAAGAATTTGTTCATGTTAATTGATGTTAATTACTAAAAAACCTATTACGTTAATAGGCTAGCAACAAAACAAAAAGAAATATAAAAATTAAACGTAGTACACTAAACCATTACTTTGACTTCAAATTTATCTTCTTTTCTCTTCTAATCCGCTCCTCCCTTATCAGATTGTTTATTTCATAATACACCAACCCATTATGAGGAAATCTCTCATCTAACAAGCTCTTTAATTCCTTGCATTTCTTATCCTTGTTTTCGTATATAAAATCTACAATTGCATGATCCAACTGCCTCTCTTTAATTATTAGGACCTTCCCTCTCCGATACTTTTTATTCAACTGCTCTATTTCTTTCCAATGTTTCTTTACAAAATCAGTCACGTCTCTTTGAGAAGCCAGCCTATTAATACCAATAGCCACTGGATAAGCAATATGCTTTGTTTGAAGCCTAACGTCACCCCCCTGAATTTCGTTACATCTATCTTCAAGCGTACACACAGAAGGAATTCTGTTGTATCCTTTCCTCAACGCCCATTTGTGATCATTTTCTACAATAAAAATGAGATCTTCAAAATCAAGTCCGTACTTTGCAGCCAATACTCCAAGCAACTGA
The DNA here is from genome assembly GCA_043816165.1 of Nitrospirota bacterium. Taxonomy (GTDB): domain Bacteria; phylum Patescibacteriota; class Gracilibacteria; order UBA1369; family LOWO2-01-FULL-3; genus JAACEU01. The sequence continues at coordinate 6,291 of JBDRIE010000004.1, forward strand.
CAAGAAGGATCTTCTTTGTCTACCACTTTTTTCCCTTTTCCGATTTTCTCCATCGTTTTGCCTGCAAGCCGATCGTATTCATCCATAAAGGATATGAACTCCTCATTTCTGAGCAAGTCATATATATACATAAGCTTTTTCTTTTGAGCCTTAGATAAACCACTCCAATCTTTCATATACATTTTCATTTACTACAACCGCAAAATAGCAAATTTCTCAACAGAACGTAAGTTGATGTTGTACAATGCTATTTCTCGCAAAAAAACTTGTCAAGTCTCCCAACCTGTAAGCCTCTCGGATTTTGACACAACAAACAAGCCCACAGCCACTTGCCTGCTTGGCAGTGGATTATAATATGGTCTTCTTCAAAATCTGTTGATATTTTTAATGTACATACAACACTATCAGAATCAGAAAATAGTCGTGCAAAGTAACCTCATTCAAATGTCGTTCAGGCTTGACATTCCATCAAACAAAGGTTATAAATTATCACCGTAATCCCGAGTCATGCTAAACGCAAATAATAAAGCTGAAAAGGAAGAATACATAGCAGCTGCAATCACTGCAATAATAGTGATGTTATTTTTGACTGGGGCAGTTTGGGGATATTTCAAGATTGGTGGCGAGGACCCCTCTAAAATCAGCTTTGAATGCAGAATCTCTGCCGACGACCCCTATTTGAAAAAATATATTTCTAACTGTGATAAAGAGACCGATACCATAGCTCTAACAAGTCCTATGCATTCTGAATCTGCCAATATTTTTGCAACTATTGACAAGGAGAGTTTAATCAAAAGCTGCATCACAAGTCCTTGTACAGAGTCCTTTGATATTCAAAATGATTACGTATCCATCAATGCTACTGAGCCCGAAAAATCTTATGTCCTTATTTTCTCAAATACGCCCAACGAAGAAGACCTGAAAAAAGCTTTTTCTGACATTTTACAAAAGTCACCTCCTCAAATAAACGATCAATTCTTAGTAAGTTTAGCTAATGACCCATCCATGCCGCTAGCATTATCTTTTGAGTATGTTCCCCTAGAAATTAAAATAGTAAACAGTGACAAAAACCGCCACAAAATAGTTGAATTCAGCAGTGGGAAAGGCAATTCAGAAACAGAGGAAAAATATGGGCTATTTGCTCAAACCTCAAAAACAATCCCTATATTTTCCAATACTGATTTTTACAGAGAAGTAAATACCTATATGGGTACTCTTGCCACCCAAAATGACACAGTTGCTTTCTACGACTTTCTTGAGACAGGAGTAAATACAGTAAATGCTGCAAGCACGGATGTCATTGCTCAAGTCCTTTTTATTATTGATGACAACGTCCAGTATCCAACAGTATATTCAGGTGGCCAATATAGCTATGGAATTGACGAAGAAAGCTGTCAAAAATGGCACTGGATAGCAGATAGCCATAACAGAGAAGTAAATTCATGTAATGAAACCAAAGAAGAAGAAGACACGGTTAACTGCGGGAGCTATTATAACAGAAATTATGACAACTATTTCTTTCTTAAATACAAAGGAAATAGGCTAGACTCCATAATGCCAAACATCAATTCTGACTTGTTAGATTTGCGAGAAGAAAGAGTTTGGGATAGTTGTAGTAGTGAGCTAGAAAGAATTGTCAATAAACTTACATAATTATGAACACCCTTTTGAACACCATAGTTGACTATAATTCTGCTATTTTGGCAGTAGGCACTATTGTTGCATTATTGTTAATAGCAACTTGGGCTTTTCTTTATTCGGATTTCGTTTATGGCTACAGGAATGGCTTACGTACAATAAAGCAACTTGGTAAGAATTTATGGGCACAGAGAGATGCTAACGCTAATGTAGCAACCCAAATGACTACTTTCACTGACGAAGTAGTCCATTTGTCTGTATCCAATAAATTGAGCTTCTATGATGAAAAAGTTGCAATACTTAATGAAAAATTAGAAAAGCTCAAAAGCTCAAAAGAGTCATGCGAAAAAGAGATAATGTCTCTATCAAGTAATTTTGATAGCTCAATTCTAAAAATGAACCGTAACTTTGATGATTTGGGAAATATTGATATTGAAAACGACATAAATAATATTAAATCCACCTTTGAAGATGAGTATATAATTAAGAAGAATGCGCTTGAAAATCATTTCACCGCCCTTAATGAGGAAATTGAAAAATGTAACAGCAAAATTAGAACCTTAACAGCAAAAATTGAAGATTTGTCATTTCTAAACAGTAAACATTTAGAAAGTCTTGGCTCAAAATTCATTAAAAAGTTGAAAAAACTAAAATCCACATTGGTCATCATATCATTATTTATAATGGAATTTTTTATGACATACATCAATTTCAAGGGAGTACTTGATGTATACGCCATGAACGACCCTATTTGGGCAATTATCCCTCCCCTAGCTGGCTTATTCTTCCCGATACTATTTATTGGTATTTTTGGAATAATAGTAGAATTTCACAAAAATCCTGGAATTGTGAAAAGAACTTTAGCCTACCTTGTGTTTTCCTTGAACGGAGTTTCCCTTCTTTTGGGAATAGGCTTATTCGTAATAGTTATGGTTGGAGATAATGTTGATTCATACACGAATATGATGTGGAGGTTGTTCCTATTCCCTGTCGTATTATTGACAGCCTGGCTTTTAAGTAAAGAAGGAACCCAAAACGATAGAAGAAGTGCTTTTGCTCAATACGATTTCTTATTCGTAATTCCAGAATTATTAATATACGGGATGTTGCTAGTTATATTATATGTGTATAACTTTTTCTCACTTGCTGTCAAAAGTTTATCTTTACATATGTGTCTCTGGGCATCTAAGAGTGAGAAAAATAGAACAAATAAACAAAAGGTTGTACGTAACACCGAGCTAGAACAATTTCGTGCTCAATATATTGATAATTTAGCAAAAATCTTTGAGCAAGAGGGTCCACGTGAAATATTGCTTCAAAAGATTGATGACTTGAAAAAGGGGCTACTAAAGGATCTGGGGGAATTAACAAATGCGGCTTCTAAAACAGTCAACCACCTAACGAAGAAAATTGATAAAAGAATAAAGAAAATCTCTTCAGCCATAAACAAATACAGAAAACACAAACTTGATATGATTGATGGCGTACACTTGGCGACCAAGCGTTTTAAGATTCGAAAATCGGAAACACCTGTAGCTTAATTGCATAGACTTTCGCAAGGTACTCCGTCCTTGTCTCTATCTAAACCACCCTTTCCACAAGTATGCAGATAATAATACGCTTCATCACAAGATGTCATGTCGCCACAATTTTTTGAAACGCTACACGAGTAACTGGACGTTTCTGGCATTGGCTCTGGTTCTGGCGTTGGAGCAACTACAACTTCCGCTTCCTCCCCATAATCACAAACACCTGAAGCCCAAAGGCCCATTCCGTTCAATTCTGCCTGTTTCTCAGCCTCAATAAACTCTACCTGATATTTGTAAGGAAGATTATAGGTGTACTCAAATGCATACCCCTCTTCAATTAACATTTTGTTAAAATTAACATCATTTTCTAAAAACACATATCTCAATATTCTCCCGTACTTATCCACATTCCCCTGAGAATCATCAATTTCAAGTCTAACAATCTTGCCCGAAAGGGTATCCTTTGCAAAAGTAGAAGCCTCTTGACCAAAACATTCCACAGGTTTACTGGGATGGACAGTTTCTGGAGTATCAACTCCAATTAAACGAATTCTAACCTTATTCCCTTCAATCATTACGTCTAAAGTATCACCATCAACTACATTCACGACTTCAAAAGTCCCCTCGCTCTCAGTAACACTTTCAGGCAAATCATCCTCTTCCAAATTTGTCACCTCCGTAACAGCCCGTCCTCCCTTTACTGTATCTCGTATTGGATTTTCAGGTTCTGCATTAAAGCCAATCGAAAGGAAACCCAAAAGAAGCATGCCAACAGTTATTGCGACCCTATATTCAAACACCTTTGGCCCTGCTTTACTAAAAAAATACTTCTTAGATACAGGAAGAATCAACAATGCTGATGCTACCAACAGTATGGAAGAAACATAGTAGGTATTGGAGAATTGAACCAACCCAATGAGCAGCAAAACAACTCCTACAAACCAATAGAACACATTCAGAATTAGATTCTTCATTAACATTTAAGTTTTAAGGACAATTATATGCCTTCCTCCAGCCCGCATCTCTAGCATCAGCTTCACTACAAAACCATTTCTCTCCTTTCTCGGTGCTAATCACTGTCCTATCATAACTTGTACACCCTGGGACATGATAAATCTTCTCACCACTTGAGCTAATATTTCCTTTTATGTCACAATCTTCTTCATCATAAACATACCCACCAGAATCATAATTATTCGAACACCCGCTAAAAACACTCAGAGTTAGTATAAAAACAATCAATAAGTTCTTCATAATAAAGTTTAAAAGGTGTTTCATCACCTGCTTCTGCAAGCGATTCACCAGTATTGTAGCCGCCTTTGTGCCATTATGTCCAAGGATATTTAATGATTTTTTAATCAAAATTTAATGTCTGTGTGCTATAACAGATGGCATGACAGAAGAAGAGGCTAAAGAATGGGATAATGCTTTACTAGATTTGGTGAACAAGGGACTTATTGAATATGTTGAGAATGGTGGAGAAAGTGGTTTTAGAATCAAAAACTGTGTAAAATTTAGCAGACAGTAATAATTACAATGAAAAATACAATTTCACATCTAAAAACAAAAGTTTGGTACAGATTTCTTAAAGTGCTCTACGTAACAACATTCTCAGTAACCGTGCTGCTTGTCTTGGTCTTAAGATTTGATAAATCAGGTTTTGAGAATCCATTTAAATATCTCCTATTGGTAGCTATTGTTACTCTCGTATTTTACATAATTCGTGGAACTTTCTATTACATTGCTATCGGAAAATTCAATCCAAAAAAATAACACTATGAAAAAAATTCTAATCATCCTCATCGTCTTGTTAATATTTCCTGGCTGTATAAGCTATGAACAGAATACGTCAGAGAATGAAGAAGCTAGTTATTTCGAAAAAAACAAAGATTGCTACAGTTATGCAGAAGAATTGCGTAAAAAGTATGAATGGAGCAGGGATGGTGTTATTAGTACGGTAGAAAGTGTTTTCTATAGCCCAAAGGTCGACTCTTGTCTCTACCTATACGTATGGAGCGGGGTTGGTGTAGATGTTCCAATAATAGTGGATAGCGAACTTATAGACGTTTTTACAAACGAAACAATACTAAAATCCAACAAATTTGTTTCAGAATTTCAAGATGAGATTAAAGAATTAGGTTATATGCCTTAACGAAGTTGCTACAACGAACGATCTTGCCCGACAACGACTCTTACTTTCTCATTGCATACGTAGTGGGTAAATATAAACTTCCTATCTTCAATTTAGAGGTCGCCACGGATTCAGGCGGAAAGGGAAAGATGCAACTAGTGCCAACCTGATGACAAGTAATAACGAAACGGAATACACAAAGGATATGTGAACAGAATCATAGGATATCATAGATTTACTACAGCTTGTGAACAAGAGACCTTGCAATTAAGGATATGAACCATCAGCCTATTAGGCAGTGGGTTGTTTGAAAAGTAAAAAAATCAATTCGAATACAATTTAAAGCATTCATCTTTTTCATCTGACAAATCTAATTTAATTTCATCCCTGGATTCCGCGTTGACGGTCATGCAAGCGAAATTATTCCGACAATCAGGCTCCTCAGCCTTTTGAAATAAAAACTCTTGTAATTCTCCGTATCTCCACTCGGCCTCTTCTAGACATTCATTGAGCTTAATTGTTTTTTGTTGTCTAGCTTGTTTCGCCTCATTTTGTGCTTCCAGCTCAACAAGAGAGTCTTTCTCCCTTGCCTCAACCTCTTGTTTTTGTAGTTCTAATTGTTCCCTATGAAAATTTGGCAAAGTATACAAAAGATAATACGTGATAAGGAGTACAACAAATATGAGTAAAACGAGGATCAACTGGTGGAAATATTTCTTGATTATATTCATGATGAATTGTTAATAACCTTTGGTATAAGCCCTACAACCTTCAATGAAAGATTGTGAATTCCCGCCACAGTTATCAGGATCACTTATTTCTTTATCTTTCGCCCATTCATAACCCGCATAATGTCCAGTTCCAGAGGAATAGGGATTGCCAATTTTAACTTCCTCCATACCTTCATCAATATAGTAATCTTCAGAGCTCTGTGATAAGCATCCAGAAACAAATAGCACTAGAATGATGAGAGATAAAGATAGTATTTTTTTCATAACAACTAATTTAAAGGATGTTTCATCACCTGCTCTTGCAAATGGCTCACAGAAGCAGACAAGTAGATTGTAGTCGTCTTTATATCCGAATGTCCAAGCATTTTTGATAATGCGTAAATATCACATCCACCCTCCAACATCAGCGTCGCAAACGTATGCCGCAACTTATGAGGAGAAAAATTAATACCAGTAAGCTTTCTAATCTTAGCGACAACATTCTTAAGTCCGCTATAAGTGAAAGGAACATCTCCACGAATTGAAGTGAAAAAATACACAGAATCGCGTCCCAAGCGCGTCCTGTCACGCAGGTATTCACGCAATAGCCTCTTTAAAGCTCCACAAATAGGCACAACCCTGTCTTTTCCTCCCTTTCCATGATTTACATGAATCAGATTGTTAATTAAATCCACTTCATGAAGCTTCAAATGTAATACCTCGTTTGCCCTTAATCCTGCATACAACATCACAGCAAAAATAGCCTGATTTCTGTAGCGCTCATGTCTATAAGTGTATTTTACGTTAAAAGAGTACTCCATAAGCCTTAGCGCCTCTTGTTTCGTAATGGATTTCGGCAGCTTTTTATCTAGCTTTGGCTTCTCAATATCATCCAAAGGATTGACGTGCAGATGGCCCCTACCAACACACCACTTGAAGAACGACTTCAGCCCTTTGTGGTAGTAAATAAACGTCTCTGGGGTCCACTTGCGCTCTATCCTTCCATTGTACAGAAAGTCCCTTATTCGTTCCGAGGTGAAATCTTGCAATTCAACAAATTTTCCACCGTAATGCTTCAACAACACTTTCAAACTAACCTTATACCAACTGATAGTGGCAGGACTAAAGTTCTTGATGAATCGAGCTTCATCACAGAACTGTTCGTGTAGATCTTTAATATTCATTTTCATAATAGCCGATGACTATAAGCCTTTGGCTATTGGTCGTGGGGACCCTTCAAATTCGAGGTTCTTGGCTTTCTGGAGCCACCAGTCGGAATCGAACCGACGACCTCTCGCTTACGAAGCGATTGCTCTACCAGCTGAGCTATGGTGGCGAAGACTAACCAAGAACAGGTTGGATATTGCTGGATCTGACATGCTCTTTGCGGGGTCCGGATCTAAAATATCGGAGAACCCTCTTTAAAATAGAAAGTCTTCGCCTATTTGTAAAGCGAGGATGTGTGCGCACCGGAGTCTTACGAGCGAATTTGATTTGAAATGTTAAAGTCATGGCGCTTAAAGATTAATAATAACTGCGAACAAGCCCGGTGACGACGCCCTGGACACAAAGCTCGTTTTCGGGATAAATATTTTTGTACGCGTCATTTTCCGGCTTCAAATAAACACGGCCTCTCTCTTTCATATACCTTTTGACAGTATTTTCGTTGTCAACCAAAGCAACCACGACGTCTCCCGCGCGGGGTTCTTTTGTCGAACACGCAATAACCAAATCCCCGTCATAAATGCCCGCATCTTTCATACTTTCACCGCGAACTCTTAAAATAAAAGATTTTTCCGGCTTATAAACATCACTCGGAGAAAAATCCATATACTTTTCTATATACTCCTCGCTCAGAACAGGTCCTCCGGCGGGAATAGACCCAAGAACCGGAACCTGAACGGTACTGCTTGAAAGTTTTTCCTTAATCTTGCTCAAAAGGGCAATACCTCCGCGAGGGGAGTCATCCTTCTTTATGCAACCCTTCGCCTCCAGCGCTTTCAAATGCTTCAAAATACTATTGTCCGAACTGACCCCAAAATGCTCGCGCATTACGCGCAGAGTGGGAGAGTGTCCATTGCGCATCTGGTAATTCTCAATGAACTTCAGCACCGCTTTTTGTTTTTCAGTTAAGATTTTCATAGGTTTCTTGTTAATTACTCGCCACTAGTATAGGTGAGCGATCACTCACCGTCAATACTTTTTTACTCAGCCATCATTCTTTCTGCATATGGATTTGCATCCTGAACCGGAAAAACAGGCTCAATTCCCTGATAAGTCTGTCTACGCTCCACCATCTTTTGAAAAACATATTCTCGTTTTTTGCGATTAATCACACGAAAATGGAAGTTCGGATTTGGTATGTAATAAAAATTTTTTATCGCGGAAGATGAAGAGAGTGTAATAACAAGCTGCCCGTAACTTAACAAATTCCGGAACAGCCCATCTTGAAGCTTGTTTACATTCTGGATCTTGGCAATGTCTATAACTTCCTTCGTGTCATGCAAAATCAAAGACTTATTCAAATCGACAATTCTGAAATTCGTAACAATAACAACATTGAGAAAGAAATTATAAAGACGCACAAAATATCGATTCACATAATAGGTTGCCAGCGCTAAAGCGACAATAAAAAGGCCCTGGTAAACAAAGCTCTCGTCATCTATAAATGTTACTTTCTTCATTAGTACCAGAAAAAGAACAAAGGCCACAATAAACACTCCGTAAAGGAAGGTTGGGCCGGCAAGCACAATCCAATGTTTGCGGCAAAACACTTCAACTTCTTCCTGCGGATGCTGTCCCTTGAAGTGCTTATCTTTATTGTTCGTGTTGTTGTGTTCCTCAGTTGTCATAGATGTAGACTAAGAACAAATGAAGCGGATAGAATAACAAGTGCCGCAACAGAAAACGCGTGCAAAAACATTACATGCCTTATACCAATAAACCCGAGAAGCAAAGTGTATTTATTCTCGGGCAACGGATGTCTCTCTCTGTGATGATGTAGTCGTATAAACGCAAACAGCAAAAACAGTACCGATCCGATACCGATTAAAATTGTAATGAGAAGCAAAATCATTTTAAAGATTTAAAGACTGCCAATGTTTCTTCGGCTGCCTTTTCCCAGGTGTACTTGCCTTTGAGGTGTGATGATTTTTCAAGTAACTCTCTTCGGTAATGATCATCTTTCACTACCCTTTCGATCTTTCCTGCTATCTCCTTCTCATTTTCGAGGTCGACATAGTCCGCTCCATTACCTGCAATTTCTCTATGAACTTCCGTATCAGATAGTATCAGTGGAGCTCCACTCTCTGCCGCCTCGACTATTGGGATATTAAAACCTTCCTTTTTCGAGAGATGCAGAAGACACAAAGAACCCCGGTAAATAGCAGCCAGTTCCTCATTCGACACGAAACCAAGTCGTTTCACGTGCCCCCTCGCCTTTAAGCTACTATTGTTAGGGTTTTGTGTCAAGTTATCGGGGTCATCATAAAGCGGTGAATTATAGAGTTTTTCACCCGCCAACGCCAAATCCACTCCATATTTCGGAGCTATGTACTTGTTATAAATTTCCAACAACATATTTACATTTTTTCGCTTGTCATAGCCGCCAACGTATAGAAGATACGGTTTTTTCAAGTTGTGCTTGTCCAGGATCTCCTTTAATTTATCCTCTTTAATGTCGTGCGAAAAGACGGGAGATGCCGCATTATGGATTACTTTCACCTTTGAAGCCGGAACCTTCAGATGACGAATAATGTCTTTTTTTGAAGCTTCTGAAACTGTAATTATTTTAGTTGCCTTCTTCGCGGCTCTTTTCGACTGATAGTGATAGAGCTTTGAAAGAACCTTTGGGGTATATTCCGGGAAATCCCAAGGAATAGTGTCATGAATAGTCACAACGGTTGGAATCTTATACGGATACCACGGATTGCACGGATACGGAAAATGCGCGACATCAACCTTCTCTTTTTTTAGGAATTGAGGAACCTGGATCTGCTCCCAATATGTCTTCTTTACGGAATCCGGACCGGCACTGATCTCATTTAGTACGTACGTACTTTTGAAGCCGGTTTTCTCAGGAGTCATCAGGACGTATTCATCGCCGGATTTGAGAAGTTCTTTGTATAGAAAATGAGTATATTGGCCTATTCCGGTATAGGGCTTTTTTAGAAATCCGGCATTTACACCGATTTTCATGTGAGTAGGGCTACAATCTTTTCCACCGCGTTGTTCTTTACGCACTTAAAGCTGTCCAAGTGCTTCAATGCCGTAGTGATAGTTTGTGCAAATCGAGAATCCTCCTTGAGATAAATTGCCATTTCTTTTTCCTCAAAAAGTTTCGCGTTTTCGACTTGGTCTCCACGACTCGCTTTCGTTGAAAGAGGCACGAGTACGGAAGGAAGCCCAAGCGCGGAAATTTCCGCCAAAGTATTTGCGCCGGCGCGGGTTACCACGAGGTCCGTAATCGCGTAGAGATCGGCGAGTTCATCGTTTAAGTATTCGAATTGTTTGTACCCCTTTAATTTACCCTTAATATTGTCCAGACCGCCCTTCCCGCGGCCGGTTATATGAGCAACGTGGCAATGTCGGAGGAGTACAGGGAGGCTGCTATAGACGAGATCATTGAGCTCCTGCGCCCCGGAACTTCCACCCATAACAAGGACGATCGGTTTGTCGGAGTCGAAGCCGGTTAATTTAAAGCCGTTTTCTTTGCCGCCGTTAAAGATAAGTTGGCGAACGGGATTTCCGGTGACAATGACTTCTTTTTTTTGGAAATATTTTTTACTTTCTTTAAATGAGACGCAGATTTTGTCGGCGAATCTTGCGGAAATCCTGTTCGCCAGTCCCGGCGAAAGATCGGATTCATGCAGGATTACGGGAATCTTTAGCATCCTTGCCGCGATGACAACCGGAACGCTAACGTAGCCGCCCTTGCTAAAGACTTTGTCCGGCTTGAATTTTTTTAAGATTCTTCGAGCCTGCAAAATACCGATAGGCATGCGGGCAAAATCAACGAGATTTTTGAGAGAAAGATATCTGCGCAACTTTCCGCACTGAACAGATTTGAACTCGATGCCAAAGCGTTTAATATGCTCACGTTCAGGTCCTTTCTTCGACCCTATGTATAAGAGGTTCTCATTCGGAATCCTCTTAATGAGCTCTTCTAATATAGCGACGTTTGGGATGACGTGCCCGCCTGTCCCTCCGCCTGTCAAAACGATACGCATTTGCGGTTTGATGTTTAGATATATTTAATAAAATTCCAACACCCGCCAGTGTAGCAACTAAAGACGATCCTCCATAGCTAACAAACGGCAGAGTTATTCCCGTAACAGGGAACAGCCCCACATTAATAGCGATATTCATAAATGCTTGGACAAGTATCCATGCCGTTATACCGGTTGCGGCGAGGAGGGCGAAGCGGTTTGGCGAATGGTTCGATATTTGGAAGCCGCGATAGCCTATGACCAGAAATGCGAGAACGATGAGTGTTGTGCGCAAGAAGCCAAGCTCCTCCGCAGATGCGGCAAAGATAAAATCATCCGTAGCCTGTGGAAGCCAATATGACTTTTGGATTCCTTGCGCCAAACCGCGTCCCCATACTCCGCCGGTCCCTACCGCGATCTTTGCTTGTTCGGACTGCCAGCAGTAGTCCTCAGCGCATTCGATGGTTGGATTTAAGAATGCCGTAAATCTCTTCTGTACGTGCGGAACATTGTATATAACTATTGTTCCCAAAAGCAATGCGATCAAGGATCCTAAAGCTATGTGCCTCTTGCTCGCTCCGGCTACAAAATATACGGCCACGCAGATCATCATCATCACAATCGCCGAACCGAAATCGGGCTGCAGCAAGACCGGTAGAATAATGATCGAAGATATAATCGTAAAAGGAATAAATCCATATTCAAACGTGGCTACCTCGTCGCTTTTACGCTCAAAAAAGTGAGCTAAATACAAGATAAGAGCCAGCTTGGCAAACTCAGCGGGCTGAAAAGACGCGCTAAAAAACGAGATCCAGCTTTTTGCGATTGTTCCGTGGCTTGTCCCAAGAAGCAAAACCGCAATCAAAGACAAAAAAGCAAAGCCGAAAAACACCATCGAAAACTTTCTCCACCACGTGTACGGAATCTTCGAGCACAAAAGCAACACTAAAACCCCAATCCCCAATCTGACAAGATGGTTTTTAAACAAAAGATAACAATCCACATTGTCGTCACTGCAGTTCGGATACAAAATATCCGGTGCGGAAAGTTGTATGGACTTCGGCACCCCGATACTGGTGATCATCACAAGCCCAAATACAAGCAGTACGAACACTGCTAACGCCAAAATATGATCGGAATTTGCTTTTGCGAACCTATTCATAAGCCTACGTATGGTACAATAGGGGTGTGAAAAAGTACACTCTTACAATCGGGGCGGTAACAGTAGCGGCGATTTTTCTCGATCAAATATCCAAATACTTCGCAAAAGAATTTATGGAGGTAAGCGGAAACACCGGAATTGCATTTGGCATACAAATACCATACGCGATTCTGCTTCCACTGATCGTAGTACTCATCATCGTAGGGCTGATACTCGCAAGTAATCACCTAAATCTAAAGAACACATACGCGCAGATAGCGGTGGGGGCGGTATTCGGTGGGGCGGTGAGCAATCTCATCGATAGAGTGGTGCATGGGCATGTTGTAGACTTTATAGAGATATGGATATGGCCGGTTTTTAATCTCGCGGATGCATTTGTCACCGTTGGGATATTTTCTGTAATCATCTTTTATGATAGAATCAGTAAAACTAACAAACATTCAAAATGACAGAACCACAAATCGGACCACCTAAGGTTACATTCCTGAGATTTCTGATGAAACTTGGTGCCGGGATAGGAGGCGGAGTAGCGGGAGCATTGATACTCATCGTATTCTTTATGCTTACGGCTTCCGTACTTCAACCGGCACTGCAAAAATCAGCGGAAATTGATATCAATCCCATCTTTGTATTTCTGGTAATGGCAATGATGTTTTTGGCATCATGCGGTGCGAATATTTTGGGGACTTTGTTCCTCGGACTGACCGACAGAGAGCGTTACATAAAACTTTCGTCCTCGATATATCAGATTTTCCTCATAAATATCGTAATTTTCGCTCTCACCGCGCCAATCTACCTGATGACGGCGAACCTCGGAGTCGGGATGATGGCATTCCCGGCAGGACTTCAGATCATGCTCGGGGCAATGGCCAGTGTCCTCATCCTGGAAATGGTCTCCGACCCAAAATATTCGCTTCTCGGTGTATACTCCACAATTTTCGCAATTTTCTTTGCGTCCGGCCTGCTTTTCATGATCTACCAAGCAACAGAACAAATAAACACACTTCTGTTTGGAGTACTCCCAATAGTTTGGACATCAATCGGATTCATGGCGGGACTCATCGGAATGATCTACCACGGCGTCTACTCAACGTGGGGAGTCGATTTCCTTTCGCAAACCGTTAGTTACGGAGACGACTATGGCGAAAAAGACGAAGAGCCGACAGAAGAAGAAATAGTTGAAGCGGAGGACGAGGAAGGCGCGGATTTCTTGAGGAAAGAATAAATAGCGCCCCTCATAATATCCACAGGGGCGGTCTCGCCTGTCCATATTTCAAATTGCTTCACGGCTTGATGCAGAAGCATATTTTCTCCCGACACAGTCGTGCATCCCGCCGCCTTCGCATCCCTTAATAATCTTGTTTCAAGCGGCTCATACACAACGTCCATTACAACTTTTCCCGGCTTCAAAATCTCCATTGGCACACACGACTCATCACTCTTAAATCCACACGAAGTCGCATTTATCAAGATATCGAAATTTTCATCAAGCTCATTCAAAAGCTTCACCAAAACCCCAAAATTATCCATGAACTTTGAAGCCTCCTCAAGATTCCTATTAAACACGGTCACATTCGCACTTTCCTCCATTAAACCATAATAAATCGCACTCGCCGCACCTCCGGTCCCGAGCAGATACACATTTTTCCCGCCGATTGCAGCAACTTCCTCAAGCGCGACCATGGCCCCATACGAATCCGTATTGAATCCATGCGTACCATTTACACAATTACACGCCCCAATAGCCTTAGTCGCATCGTCAATCTGCTCCAAATACCGAATAATCTCCTGCTTGTATGGCATCGTAACGGACAGACCATCAAATCCGCCCTTCTTTATGAAACCGGCAAGGTCTTGAGTTTCGAAGATCTCATATTTCGCATCTATGTTCAGCGCCTCAAACCCCGCATTATGGATCACGGGAGACATCGAATGCGCACACGGATAACCTATAACGCCATATATTTTCATGCGGGTAGTATAGCATATGTCAACGCCACAGCGGGGTGTTCTACCTGGGGATTTTTCAATTCCGGAGTTGATTTCCACCACAAAGCATGGTATAATACCACGATAAAAATAAATAAAAACAAATGTTAATTCCATTAGCATACGCAGCGGAAGCGGCAGCAAAAGAAAGTAGCGGAGTTGCGAGCATAGTTGAATACATAGTTACACAACTACCACTTTGGATTGCGGCCATACTTGTATTCGTACTCAGCGTCTTTATCGCAAAAATTATCAAAAGATCGGTGGAAAATAAGATTGCGGAAAAGGGAATTGAGGAAGAGCACAAAGGAATACAAGCACTGGGAGGAAGAGTGGCAAATGCGGGGGTTTTAACACTCGGTGTTACGGCGGCTTTAAAGATTGCCGGAATAGACATTACAGCAATCATCGCAGCCGGTGCATTTGGTATCGGTTTCGCACTTCGCGACCTGATCATGAACTTCCTCGCGGGAGTTATGATCCTCGTGTCTCGCCACTTTACAATTGATGACTTTATAAAAATCAACGACACAGTCGGAAAAATCGTGGAGATTCAATCACGAGCGACTGTGATACAGGCGCTGGATGGAACAAAAGTAATTGTTCCGAATGCGGAACTATTCACAAATATTGTAACAAGCTTCACAAGTAATCCATTCAGGAGAATTGAAGTAATCGTAGGTGTGGATTACGGCACAAATCTGAAATTCGCGATCGAAAAATGCAATGAAGCTATAAAAGCTACCAAAGGTGTTTTGGCACAACCAAAACCAATGGTAATACTGGACGAATTTGCGGACAGCTCAATAAACCTCATAGTCCGGGCATGGGTTGAATCCAGAAGCGGATGGTTGGTAATCCGAAGTGACCTCATTGCTTCAATCAAAGCTGAATTTGACAAGGCAAACATCAATATTCCATGGCCTATCCGCACAATCTATTACGGAAAGGATATGAACGCTGATACCGAGAAAGCTTTGGAGTCGCAAATTGCGGAGACACAAATTCTGGCGCAAGTTCCGGCACAGCCTCAGCCGCAGGAACAGGAACAGGGAACATAGAATTGAGGCAAGACCCTCACTCACACAAATTTCGCGTTGACGGTTTTTGGTTTCGTGGAGAATTGGTTTCGCGCAAGCAATGTGAAATTTCATAGTGACGACTTTTTGGTAGTGGTTTTGGAATTTGAGTACATGCGATACGAAAAATGTGTTGACAGTTTCTTGGTGTTTTTTGTGGGTTTTTTGGAGGTTTTGCGTGGAGAGTGTAAATTTCGTATTAACAGTTTTTGGCGGTTTTTGGTGGTTTTTCAAGAGTTTTGTGCGGAGGGTGCGAAAAATGTGTTGACGGTTTTTTGGGCGGTTTTTTTTGGTTTTCGAGAGTTTTGCGTGGAAGGTGTAAAAAATGTGTTGACAGTTTTTTGGTGGTTCCGGAATTGGCGCTGGTTTTTTGTGTGAGCTGTTTTTCGCGGGTCGCGTGAGTTTTTTGTCGGTCGGTGCTGCAAAACGGCGCGAGAGGTGAGGTTTTGCTCACCGTTTTTGACGTTTGAGGCCGGGTTGATTCCGTGTGGTCGGGAAATGTTGTATAATGGCTTTCTCAAGCCGTTTTTGGGTTGTTTCGGGTTGTGATTTTTGGTATATTTGAAGCGCATTTCAATATAATTAACCAATTGAAAAATGACTGATAAAAAATTGTACGAATTATGCAGAGAATACGGCAGAAACGCGAGAATGTGGAGGCGAAAATTTGAAGCGCTTTTGCCGGAAGTCGAGAAGCGCGGATTGTACCGGAAGCACGGGTTTCATTCGATTTATGAGTTCGCGGCG
>JBDRIE010000005.1:0-5275 GCA_043816165.1 Nitrospirota bacterium
AAAAAACTTTTTGAATTTAATAGCAGCGGATCGACAGGCCGTCCTCCATCACCAAATCTGTTAATGCAATATGCCGAGCTCTTTTATCAGAAGACCGAAAATTATTTAAAGAAAACAAATCGCATCATGCTTGGTGACGCAATAACGACCAAGCTCATCAGAATGACCGCTGATAATTTAAATCCGAAAGAACAAATTTTTCTTAATAAATCAACTTTGCTTTCCTGTGAACTAGACGATTTATTGAAATAGAATCTTTTCAACTAAAAACATGGAGAAAGATTAACGGGTGAAATAACCATATTGACTCACCCCCAATATTATGAAAAAACCTATCTCTAAAATCTGGCTTGTCGCTCAATTCATAATCGCGATCCCCGTTATGATGCTGGTTTTGTTCTGGCCGGCGGGAACTTTGAATTGGGTGGAGGGGTGGATTTACCTAGTATTACAACTGGGATATGCCTCAATCATGGCGTTGTATTTTCTCAAACATAATCCCGAGCTTATTCGGAAAAGAATGGAAATGAAGATTCCACCCAGATTGTGGGATAAAATCGTGATGATCCCTTTCATTATAGGGATGATCGCATTAATAATCGTTCCCGGATTCGATGTGGTTCGATATAAATGGAGCAGTATTCCTGTTTACTGGGAAGTGATTGGGTTTTTGGGGTTCATTATTACTTCATATTTACTATTTCTGGTAATGAAAGTGAATTCTTACCTATTAAAAACCGTTGAAATCCAGAAAGATCACAAAGTGGTCTCAACAGGGCCTTATGCATACGTAAGGCATCCCATGTATAGCGTCGCAATAATAATGGTGTTTTCTATCGCTCTGGCGCTCGGCTCGCTGTATGCACTCATCCCCGCAGCGGCGTCTTCATTCGCCCTCATTATAAGAACTCAATTCGAGGATAAAACCCTGCAAAAGGAACTTGAAGGGTATACAGAGTATACAAAAAAGGTTACATACAAACTTATTCCGGGGATTTGGTAAGGGATGGAATTTGGTAAAATAAAAGCCCCACAATTTGCAGGGCTTTTAAGCGGTCAATAAGTTTATTCTCTAGGCCATGTTAGGCTGGTTCCACTCCTTCTCCGGCTGCTAGAATTGTGTTTACTACTACAAATGATAGTAGAATTATGATTATACCAATCAATGCGTACATAATGATCTTTTTTGCATTCCCAACGGCTTCGTCATTACCCGCAGAAGTTACATAAGTTACTCCTCCGTAGATGATCATGATTACCGCCAGAAGTCCTAAGAATCCAAGGAAGTAGTTGATAATTGTCAAAACCAGTCCTCGAAGTGATCCCCCAGGTACTATATCAGGTCGGTCTCCCGGGCTGATTGCTCCTGTCGCCGCCAGTGCATCAGGGATAAAGGTAAACAGCATCAGTGCACCAGTCATGAGCGCGAATACGATTAGTGCTTGTTTTAGTGTTCTCATAGGAATATTAGTTATTTTTCCGTTGGATTATATCAAGTATGCCTATACGTGGCAAGTATTTACGTTTCTGTTTTACCATATTCTGTGAGGATTTGCACTTCTTCTTCTAAATTGATGTTGAACTTAGCGTGAACTTCTTGTTTTATGAGTTTTGCCAAGGCGAGAATATCCTTTGCTGTAGCGCCTCCGAGGTTTTGGAGGAAGTTGCCGTGTTTGGGCGAAATTTTGGCTTTTCCTATTTGGGTTCCTTTGAGGCCGGCTTCGTCGATGAGTTTTCCCGCGGGATTTTCCGGAGATGGGTTTTTGAAAAATGAGCCCGAGGAGAAGCCCGGGGGTTGGGTGTCGTAGCGTTTGGTTTTGGTTTGGGTTGTGAGTTTTTGTTGTTCTTCGGGGGTTTTGGTTGACGGTTCTAGCTTGAAAGTGGCTTTGAGTATGATTTTGTTTGAATGTTTCAGGGTGCTTTCCCTGTAATCATATTCGAGGTCTTTGTTTTGTAATGTTGTGATTTTTCCCGATTCCGGGTCGAGGACTTGGCATTCGGTGAGGATTTGGGCGGTTTCGAGACCGTTGCACCCTGCATTTCCTCTTACCGCTCCTCCGACTGTTCCGGGCAGTCCTATCCATTTTTCCAGGCCTTGGAGGTGTTGTTCTGTTGCGAATTTTATGAGTTCGGGAATGGTGGTTCCTGCGTCTGCTGTGATTTCCGTGTCTTTGGTTGTAATGGTTTTCGTATCGATTTTTATTACCAATCCTCTGAAACCTTTATCGTCAAATAAAATGTTGCTGCCACCGCCGAATATGAAATATTGGAGGTTTTGGGATTTTGCTTCTTCGATGAGGGGTTGGATTTTTTCTGTAGATTTTGCCGTATAAAAATAATCTGCGGGTCCGCCAATGCGGAAGGTGCAGTGATTGCTTAAGGGCTCATCTTTTTTACACATTTGATTGATCATATACGGAGAGGATAGCATTTTTGTAGGGCAATTCAAATTGACTTTGGGGCGATTTTTAAATAGAATTTCGCTGCTATTTTATATAGTGCCACCTTAGCTCAGCTGGTAGAGCATCTGTCTTGTAAACAGAGGGTCATCGGTTCGAATCCGATAGGTGGCTCCAGAAAATTTTATTGTTTTGTTATGAAATGTCCTTATTGTGATCATGATCTAGAAAAAGGTATGACTTCCTGCGGGTATTGTGGGGAGAATGCTGGCAAAATGACGCCTAAAGAGAGAGAGCAGTTTGTAAAAGTGCGAAAAGGGCTTTCTAAGGTTTTTCTTGTCGTCTTTGTTCTGATCGCACTTGGAATAGGGATTTTGATTTTTTTGGGTACGAGAGCATAATCTAATCTTTCTCTATGGCAAAGGAGCATTCAATGGATGTATCGGTGCAGTTTGATTTCCAGGAGTTGAAAAACGCCGTGGAAATGACGAAAAAAGAGGCATTCAACAGGTATGATCTGAAAGATGCGGGAGTGGAGGTTGAACTTTCCGAGGATTCCATAAAGGTCACAACACAAGGTGAAATGCATATCGAGTCAATCTATGGCATTTTGACAAAGAAAATGATCAGTAGGAGCCTGTCTCCAAAGATTCTGGACCGGCAGACTGTACAGGAAATTGGTGGAATGAGGGTGAGGCAGGAAATGAAATTGATAAAAGCTTTGGATCAGGAAACGGCAAAGGTTCTTTCAAAGAAAATTCGAGAGTCTTTTCCAAAGGCTAAGCCGTTGATTCAGGGAGAAACTCTCAGGGTTGTTTCAGGGTCTATCGATGATTTGCAGGCTATTATGCAAGAGCTAAAAGCGGATGAAAAAATATTGGTGCCGCTGGAATTTGGGAATTTCAAATAGGCTTTGACATTTTTACAGGTTTTGTATAGATTCTTCACCAATAATTTAATTTTGAACTATGTCTAATTTTTTATCTCCCTCTGAAGAAAGAATAAATGATCCTCGTTATGCTGAAAATTTATTTTTAGATACTACCCGAGAAGCTATTGAGGAACGTGGCTTTGAACTTGTTCCCGCTAACGATACAGATGGTTCTGAAATTTTGTACGTCCCTCTTCTGGGCGATGTGGCTCCTGTAATTGTGAGAGTAGATCCGGATGGCAGGATTTATGCTAATAGCGAAATGGGGCTTAAGGTTTTGAAGCGTAAGCTGGGGTTGTTGCCATGGCTGTATTATTTGTCGTCCAGATATGCAAGATTCTTTTTCAGTTTCTTGTTTCTTTCCTCAAAAATTTCAATGATTGTCCCAAGTACTATCACTCCTGTTGCTCCGATTGTTACATATAACCCAATTCCCATTTCTCCTTCGGTTATTTTTGGGCTTTGAATTGCGTCATACATTACTGCAAAATCGATTATGCCAATGGCTAATCCGATTACTCCCAATAATAATGGAAACCAGATTGTGATTCTTTTGATAAAAAGAAGTAGGAATGCGAGGATTCCGATTGAGATTTGGATTAATCCGTCTCCTCCCGTACCTGATACTGATACATAAGCGCTTTTACCCCAAGGGAGAAATGCGCTTATAGCAAGTAGGGTCGCTCCAAGAAGAGCTATGATTCTGCCGGCAGTGAATATTTTTTGTTTGCTCATAGGTGTTTATTTAATGAGTTTTTTTGGTCTTTGTTTAGTGTACTTTTTGTTATTTTTTAATTCAAGATAAAATTCGAGATAAAATTCGAGATCAAATTACCTTTGCTTGATCGGGGATGTTCGGTATAATCCCTCTGCAAATCGTGGGTAGGTACCAAAGCGGTCAAATGGAGCAGGCTGTAAACCTGTTGGCTCTGCCTTCGGGGGTTCGAATCCCTCCCTGCCCACCATGAAGCTTTGTTTGGCGTATGAAAAACCTGATGACTCTCTGCCTTCGGGGGCTAAAAATCCCTCCCTGCCCACCACAGCGACAGGAAGCGAAGCGATCATGTCGCGGAGTTTTAACTCTCGAAAACCAACGGTAAGATTAAAGGTTTTCTTTCCAGTTTTTGGCGGGTGTAACGTTCGGCGACGCCTTTGATGAAGTTTTTGACATCTTTTCGTGAAGAGTTTGGGCGTTTTATGATGAAATCTTTGTAGGCCTGGCCTGTAAGTTCTGCTAATTCTTGGGTGATTTTGTCGTATTCGTGCATGTACATAAATCCTCGTGAGACTATGTTTGGGGTGTCTCTTAGCTGTTTTGTTTTTTTGTTGATTGGGATGATTATCGCCAGCATTCCGTTGAGGGACATGGTTTGACGATCGACTATTACTTGGGAACCGATAGTTCCTTCGCCGAGACCGTCGATAATTATGTAGTTTGCAGGGACTTTTTCTTTCGAGAGTTCGACTTTTTGCTGAGAAACGTCGAGGATGTCGCCGTTTTGGGCGATTATGCAATTGCTTTCGGGAATACCTGCCTTGACGCCGAGTTCCATGTGCCCGTGGCGCATGAAGTATTCGCCGTGAATAGGGATCAGGTATTTTGGGCGGACGGTTCTGATCATTTGGCTGAGTTCCTCCTGGTAGCCGTGACCGGAAGTGTGGATGTCCATGATTTGGTTATGGATAACCCTTGCGCCGAGTCGGCAGAGATTATTGATGACTGTGAAAATTGATCTTTCATTGCCGATGATCGGGCTGGCTGAGACTATGACTGTGTCGCCTTTTTTGATTTTGACTTGGGCGTGGTCGTTGAGCGAAATTCTTGTGAGAGCTGAAACCGCTTCGCCTTGCGAGCCGGTTGTCAGAATTATTACTTCATCGTCTCTGGCCTTGTTGACCTTTTTGATATCGTGAATGAGATTGGTTTTGATCTTGAGGAAGCCGA
>JBDRIE010000006.1:0-11340 GCA_043816165.1 Nitrospirota bacterium
TTTTTTTTGTTGAATTTTCCCATCTAAGTAAGTAAGATTGGAACGTTAAAAAAATCGTGGTGAGTGTAGCTCAGTTGGTTAGAGCATCTGGTTGTGGTCCAGAGGGTCGTGGGTTCGAGCCCCATCACTCACCCCATAGACAACTCGGCAGCTCTTGCTAAAGTTTCTGTAACTACGTATCCGCTCGTTCTTATGAAATGAGATACACTGTCTTATTCGTACCTTAATGCTTCTGCCGGATTTAGTTTTGAAGCTTGTCTTGCCGGTAGAACTCCGGCAATTACACCTAGTAAGAATGCAAACAACAATGCTACGCCGATAAATTCGAAGCTGACGTAGATTTTTAGAAGTTTAAATCCGCTCTGAATTGCAAATATTTCTACTAATTTTGCCAATCCTATACCGATCATGAGCCCAACTATCCCCCCGATCACGCCAATCATTCCGGATTCGATTACGAAAATATTCAAAACATCTGAGTTTGTTGCTCCAATCGCCTTCATTATTCCAATTTCTCGACGTCTTTCGAGCACCGATGTGTACATTGTGTTCATTACACCAATTCCACCAATAATTATCGAGAATAGCCCCAAAAATAGCACTCCCATTTGGATTAGCGCTATAATGTCCCCCACCAGGTTCTCGGTTTTTTCGGGGGTTAAGACAGTAACATCGTCTGATCCGCGAACCTGCCTCATTCTGTATTTAATTTCCTCTGCAATTTTCTCCATGTCCTCAGTTGATTCAACCATCACTGCAATCATCATGTAGCTTGATTTTGATCCTGTGATTTTTTCGATATTGTCGAGTGACATGTAGACCGCATTGTCGTCTTCGCTACTCCCTATTTCGTTTAAAACTCCTGAAATTCTGAATTCCTTCCCTTTTATTCTCACCTCATCCCCTACGTGAATTATATCCTTAAACAAAGTTGTCGCTATCCTGTAACCAAGCACTATCTCTGAGGACTCTTCTTTTTCGGGCCAACGCCCTGTGTCAATGCCTAGTCCGCGTGATTCTGTATATAAAATTTTTGATTGTTCTATTGGGCTTGCATGAACCAATGTGGACTGCTCCTCTCCTTTAAATTCAACAGTTACAAACTCTATATCGAATGGAATTACCATTTTTGCTCCAGGTAGATCCGCCACAGCTTCTACTTCCTTCTCCCTAATCGATCCTCCTCCCAGAATTCCTAATAATGGATTCGATTCGTCTCCCGGAAAAACCGTAATAAGATCCCCACCAAACATCCGAAGCTGCTGCATAACGGTCTGTTCAAGCCCTTTTCCAAGCGAAACTATGGACGAGATCAACGCGATCCCGATGACAATCCCAAGGATCGTCAACCAACTTCGCAATTCGCGATGTCTGATATTTCTGATGCTTAATAATAGGAATTTTTTGAACATATTACGATTCTGATGTTACTAATGCCCCATCTTTTAGATATAAAATTTTACCTGTCTCTTTTGCAATATTCGGGTCGTGGGTTACAACAACTATAGTTCGGCCCTGTTTGTTTAATTCTTTCAGGACTTTCATGATGGTTTTGCCTGTTTCTGAGTCGAGGTTTCCTGTCGGTTCGTCTGCGATTATGATTTCGGGGTCGTTTACAAGTGCGCGAGCAATTGCGGCTCTTTGCTGTTCACCTCCGGACATTTCCAGTGGCTTGTGGGCTTTTCTGTGCTCGAGACCGACAGATTTTATGTATTTCTGTACAGTTCTTTGGTCTTTTTCAGTTTCCAAGCCGTTTCTGAAAAACATTGGTAGCTGTATATTTTCCTCACAATTTAGTGCTCCGAGGAGATTGAACTGTTGGAACACGAATCCAATTTTTGATCCTCTTATTTTTGCTAATTGATTCTCGGACATTTTACTTACATCTTTTCCGTCTAATAATACTTCTCCTTTTGTGACAGTATCCAAAGCTCCAATAATGTTCATTGCAGTCGTTTTCCCGGACCCGCTCACACCTTTCAAAGCTACGAAGTCGTTTTTCCATATCCGAAGGCTAAGTCCGTGCAGGACGGGTACTGTTACCGTTCCGAGTTGGTAATCTTTGTGGACGTCACGGAGTTCGATGACCGGAGTGCCGTTTATAAATTTTTTTGGTGTTTTATCAAATTCGTTTTTGCAGTTTTTACCACAAAATTCATATTTCTTCTTATTGTAAGTACTGTGAAATGAGCATCTTTTGCCCAATTTCATCCCACAAACTATATCGTACATTTTCTTAGTAATAAGGAATTATTTCTTGCCCTTCCTCAACACCGGAAACTATTTCGGTCATGTCTCGGCCTTTCAATCCGGTTACAACCTCTACTCGATCGTATTTTTCACCTTCTTCGCCACTTTCTCCATCTGGATTTAACACTTTCAAATACTTTCCTCCATTTTCCTCGCCAATGTATCGAGAAGGGGCTACAAGTACGTTTTCTTTGTCTGCAGTTTTTATAGAGATGTTTACTGTCATACCTGATTTGACCGCATCATATTCTTCGTCAAGTTCGATAGTGATTTCGTAGAAAATGTCTCCATCATCCACAGTTTCAAACGGATTGATATTCATTACTTTGCCCATAAACATATCATCGGATCCAAATGCGTCGAATGTCACTTCGACTTCATCACCGAGCTCTACTTGGGCAATGTCCAGTTCGGAAATGTATACTTCGATTTTGTATCTTTCTATTGTAATCATGGAAAGCACCGGAGTGCTGACCGTAGCCAATTCTCCTATGTCGGTATAGATTTGGGTAATAACTCCGTCTAATGGCGCCTGGAGCTTTGTGTCGTTTAGTGTTTGTTGCATTAGGTCTGCGTATGCTATTGATTGATTTAATTGGGCCTGGTAAAGCGCTATGTCTTCTTCTCGGGCAGGTGCACGAGCTTGCACTAATTGGTCTCTTGTGAGTTGGAGCTCTCCTTCAGCTTGTGATATTTTTGCGTCCCATTCAGCTTTTACAGATTCGAGGGCCGCTTCGGCCTGGTCGAGGGCCGATTGTGCGGCGTCTACTCCTCCATTGGCATAGAGGTAATCTGTGTCTTCTGTCGCGGAGTTGATAGTTTGCTTTGCTGAAGTGATATTTGCGATTGCCGTAGAGATACTTGTCCTTTCAGTGTCTACATATCCTTCGTCTATGACCGAAACTGTAACTCTTGGTTCGTCTTTTAGCTGGTCACTGACAAAACTTAGGACTTCAGCAAGGTTGTCCAGAAATTCCCTCATTTCGTTGAGAGCTGTATCGACGGTCGCGTATGCCGTTTCGTCGATGCCATCGAGAGTGCCCTGGAGGTCGTCGTAGTCTTCTTTTGTTGCAAGATACTTGGTTGTTACTTGTAGCGAATCGTTGTTCCCGCTGCTGAAATATATGTCTCGAATATAATTGATAATCCCAAGTGATGCGTCCGCGCGCGTGTTACTGTCATTAATTGTGTCGATGGCATCCTCATAGGCTTGCTCAAGACTGACCGTGTTTTCTTTTATTGCCCTTTCCAGGGCTGTAACTTTAGCTTCGACACCTATTTCCGCTTCAACGATGTCTGTTGCTGAAGCGATTTTTTGTTTTTCCAGATTAGTTTCGGCGTTAGCAACTCCGGTTTCGTAAATTTGGAGGTCTTCAGCTGTTGCTCCGGCAATGAGTTTGTTCAGTGATGCTTGCACCTCCTGAATCGCCGCGTTTGCACTGTTTAGGTCTGCGAGGAGTTTCGACGTTTCCAGTTGCGCCAATTCATCCCCTACTTTTACGTTATCCCCTTCTTCTACGTGAATTTTTGCTACTTTTCCGGTCATAGGAAAAGTGAGGTCGACCTCTTTGATCGGTACAATTGTTCCAACTTCTGTGATAATTTCTGTGAGGTTGGCTCTTTCTATTTCATATACTCGTTCTAATACCCCATTTTCTTCAGCATAAAATGCGTAACCCCAATACGCGAGTGTTGCAATAATTATAGCCCCAAATATTAACCAGAACTTTTTCATAGGTAGGAAATATTCGATGGGATCATATCAGATTGTGTTAAAAATACAACATCGTGTAAACTGGAAGCATGGAAAATAAGTTTCTCATAGATTTGAGTATCAAGTATGGGCTTGATAGTGCGCATGTTTCCAAACTTGTGGATATGATTTATCAATGCGGACTTGAAGAAGTGGATGGTCGCGAGGCTCAACGGATTGCTAATTATATATGTGAAATGAATATTCTTGATAAGCCTGCGGAGGAGGTTGTCGAGGAGTTGAGGCTGAAAGGTTTTATACAGGAATAATTATTCCAGGAGTTTTCTTTGGTCTAAGGATTCTTCAGTTTTTGCGAGGATTCCTTTAAGTATGAATTTTGCGAATTCTCTGGTTTTGGCTTTGGGTTCCGGGAGGTTGTGGTTTGCGAGGAAATCGCTGACTACGAAGGCTAGAAGTTCTATTAGAGCCGGCTGGACGGCCTTTTTCTCTTCGTATTTTTGTTCATCAAATTCGTATTCTTTTTCCAATTCAATGAATTCGATTTTGTAGCCGGTTTTAACCATTTTCTGTGGATATTCTTCTGCTTGGGCGAGCATGTCTTTTATCCAGTTGTCGAGTTCGATTTTTATCTTTAATGGCAGTGTTTCGTCTTTCCCAAAAAACGTTAATGCTTTTTCGTCTGATGTAGGCGCGTTGAGCATTAGTATTTTCCCGACCTCTTCCTGGATTTCTTTATTGCCCAGTAGAATTATTGTTAGAATAAAGTTTGCCGGTACGTTTATTTCGAGCACTCGTGAAATCAAGAGAGTTAAGTCTTTTTTGTGGCTGGATTTTACGAATCTCAGCAAGACCTTTAGCAGATCGTACTCTTTTTTCTTGGCCTTCTTTTCTTCTTTCTTAATTGCTTTTATCTGTGCGGAAGCGGCCTTCATTTTTTCGCGAAGTTTCTCCAAAGAGGCAGCCGACATCGGCTCACCGCTGTCTAACCCAATAAATGATTCTAAAGACATAATCTATATGCTTTTAGGCAGCTTTCACATTAACGATCTTGTCTTTGAAGATTCGACCGTCATATTTTTTTAGAGCTTTTTCCGTGAAATAAACTTTTCCTTCAATTTTTGAGAATATTGTGTGATCTTTCCCCATATCTGTGTTTTCGCCCGGGAAAAATTTGGTTCCTCTTTGACGAATAATAATTCCTCCCGCTTTTACAGCCTGGTCACCAAAAACTTTAACGCCAAGGCGCTTTGCTACTGAATCGCGACCGTTATTAGTTGATCCTCCCGCTTTTTTATGTGACATGCTTTTATTGTTAGATGGACACTTCGCTTCGCTACGTGTCTAGCTATGTGATTTTATGGAAAAAGCTTGTTTTTTGCAAGGGGAAAATGTACTCGCTTCGCTCGTGCTATGCTCGCCTTAGCTCGCAGCGCGTTCGCTTCGCTGCCGCGTGTTGAAATTTTAGCTTATTAATGGTAAAATACATAGATACTTAAAACAAATATGAGCACAAAAACAGACAAATATTTAGGAATTTTAGTGATTTTTGCGATTTTAGTTGCGAACACAACTATGAGTTTTGCTGAAGGAGAATCTATCAATGTCGAAGAGGAAATTGTGCCTGTTACTGAGGATTTTGAGGATGAAAAGGTGGATCGTGGAATCGAGGACAAGGCTGAAGAACAGGAGCTATTTTTATCTAGACTAAAAGAAGAATTAAACCTTACAAAGGCCGGATACAGACAAATTATGAACACGGTTTCGGATACAGATGCAAAATTGAACGAACTTTCCGAGAATAAGATGACTTTGTCCGAACAGATTGAGGTTTTGGACAATTCTATCGTTCTTACACAATCAAAATTAATTGATGTTATTAAAAATATCGTTGAAAAAGAAAACGAAGTTATTCTCCTTTATGAACAAATAGAAATAAAAGAAATTGCAATTGGATACCAAAAAGAACTTATTGGTGATTATGTTCGAATCATTTACCAAGAAGAAAATAATTACTTTTCAATAGATGAAAATGGAGGTATTCAGGCCTTCAAACTCTTACTCGCTGACGATAGTGTGGGGAATAATTTGAAGAAAATTGAATATTTTGATCTCCTGAACGAAGCCGGTCAACAAATGATTGAGGAACTTTCCTCTTTGTCGGAAGAGCTTCTTATTCACCAGAAAGAATTGGAGAAGAAAAAGGCAAAATTGCAGGGACTTCAGGTAGAACTTGAAACCGAAAAACAACAACTGGAACTCCAAAAGGCATCAAAAGAGAATTTATTGGCTTTGACTAAAGGTCAGGAAGATATTTATCAACAATTATTGGAGCAAACTTTGATGGAACAGGAAGAACTTTTGAGTGATGTGAAGAATCTGGGCAACGCAGTCGCATTTATCGAGAAAAAGATAGAAGAAGAAGGCGCGGATTTCGATCCGGATGACTATCTTTCGCTTTTGGACTACAAAACTCAAGTTTTGTATGACTACAGATATAGAAGTGGGCCTGTGAATCCTGATGGATTTAATTGGCCGGCTCAGCCTGATCGTGGTTTGAGTGCATACTTCCATGATCCGACTTATGTTGGGGCGTTTGGAGTGCAGCATAATGCGATTGATATTCCAATTTATCAGGGATCCTTTGTTCGTGCGGCGGCCGAAGGTGTGGTTTATACAACTCGTGATAATGGTTATGGGTATAGCTACGTAATTCTGGCTCATGCGGGAGGGTTTATGACGGTTTATGGGCATATCAGTAGTATTCTTGTGGAAGAGGGCGATCTTATCAATCAAGGCGCTATAATCGGGTTGAGTGGTGGAATGCCGGGGACAAAAGGTGCCGGATATATGACTACAGGACCTCATCTACATTTTGAGGTGTTGTCGAATGGACTTTATGCGGATCCATTAGATTATTTACCTCTTGAAATTCTAACTGAGGACCAAATTTCTATATTGCCAGAGAAATATTTCGATGATTGGGAAGAAGCTGTTTATGATTTAAATTTCGAGGCGATTGAGCGATTTTAATTTTAGTATATAATTGGAGGTGTGAAAAATATTCTTCCAATAATTAAGAAACTCAAGAAGCAATATCCTGATGCAGGGATTGAGCTTAAATTTAAGAATACTTTTCAGCTTTTGGTTGTCGTAATTTTGTCTGCACAATGTACAGATGCTCGAGTGAATCTGGTTAGTCCGGGTTTGTTTAAGAAATTTCCTGATGTTCGCGATTTTGCGGAATGCAAATTGGTGGATTTGGAAAAAGCCGTATTCTCTACCGGTTTTTATAGAAATAAAGCGAAAAACATCAAGGCTGCGGCTCAGAAGATTTTGTCGGATTTTGGAGGAAAAGTTCCCGGGGCAATGGATGAGCTTTTGAAATTGCCGGGCGTTGCACGAAAAACTGCGAATGTCATTTTGAATGAGGGATTTGGAAAAAGTGAAGGGATTGTGGTCGATACACATGTTATCCGAATCAGTGGTTTGCTTGGTCTGGTGAGCAAAAAGTTGTCTGCATCTAAAAATGCAGTAAAAATAGAAGCTGAGTTGATGAAAATTGTACCGAAAAAGGATTGGCATATTATTTCTCACCTCATAACCTGGCATGGCAGAAGAATCTGCATAGCAAGAAGGCCTAAATGCGAAATTTGTCCTCTAAATCAGATTTGTCCGTCCTCTACTGTACTGCAATCAAAACGGTCTTGATTTCTTTTTTGTCCATGCATTTCGGACAAGCTGTGTACCAAAGGTAAAGTTCGGATGGCTCTTTTCCAAGTTCTGTTTTTAACTCTTCGATATCAGTTTTGATTTCATTCCAAGGTCGTTTTGATACTTTTGTGTAAACTTCTTTTCCTTTTAGCGACACAACGTTTTTGTCTTCAGTATTTTCTCCCGTAACTTCTATCATTACTGATGACCAGAACATTCCTCCTGTATCGAGGATCATTGCCTTTTCAGGAATTACGTACTTCGCGTTTTGTGCTCCTGCTTTCGCTCGAGCGATATCAATCGCAAATGAGAATGGATAGAAGAAAAGGCGTGGAGACCAGGTCTTGTAAAAAGATTTGTCGATTGTTTTCTTTTGTTTGTCCCATTCCGCTTCCGTGATTTCCGGGCATCCGCAATCTTCCGCGGCTGTGGAGGCTGGGGCTTCGGTTGCTTGTACTTCTGCTGGTTCTTCAGCGACTGGGGCTTCTGCTGCCGGGGCTTCTGCTGCTGGTTCTTCAGCTGCTGGTTCTTCAGCTGCTGGTTCTTCAGCTGCTGGTTCTTCAGCGACTGGTTCTTCAGCGACTGGTTCTACTGTTGGCTCCGCTGGAGTTTCTGTAGGTTGATCTTCCGCCGCCGCAGTAGCGGGGTCTTCGACTGGTGGAGTTGTTCCTCCAGCTTGTGAAGTATCTTGGGGATCCTTTTGTGAATTATCTTGGTCCATAGGAATGTTTATTAACTTTTTTCAATTCTACTATATTGAGATTATTATGCAAATTTCTACGGGTAAATTCTATTTATTAATCTTGGGAATGGAATTGTTTCACGAATATGTTTTGTTCCACAAATCCATCCAGTAAGTCGTTCCAGTCCGATTCCGAAGCCGCTGTGCGGTACAGAGCCGTATTTTCTCAAATCCGTATACCATTTGAATGCTTCTTCCGATAGTTTTTCTTCTTTTATTCTTTCCATCAATGTATCGTAATCATCTTCACGCTGGGAACCGCCGATTATTTCCCCATAACCTTCAGGCGCGAGCATATCAGCACACAGAGCTCTTGTAGGATCCTGCGGATCACGTTTCATGTAAAAAGCTTTCACTTCAGCAGGGTATTTTTCCACAAATATAGGTTTGTCATACTTTTCCGTTAGCATAGTTTCATCATCGCCTCCTAAATCATGGTTTTCCTGTATATCCGATCCCATTCCCCGCAACTCCTCAACCACTTCTTTGTGAGTTTTTCTGATAAACGGAGGTTTTATCTTTTTTAGCGGTTCTATATCACGTTCCAAAATCTTTAACTCTTTTTGATTTTCTTTCAGAACTTTTTCAACAACATAGGAAATCAGATTTTCCTGAATTTCCAGGTTTTCATCATGCTCAACAAATGCCGCCTCCGCGTCCATCATCCAAAATTCGGTCAGATGCCTGCGCGTTTTTGACTTTTCCGCACGAAAAACGGGTCCAAAATCGAAACAACGGCCCACGGAGAAAATCGCCGCTTCGATATAAAGCTGTCCCGACTGCGAAAGATAAGCGCTTCCTTCATCGAAATATTCGACCTCAAATAGTGAAGTAGTCCCCTCGCAGGCGTTCGGTGTAAATATGGGGGCGTCAATTTTTATAAAATTCTGGCTGTTCAGGTATTCATAAATTCCGTTAATAATGGTGTTTCTAACAATCTGAATAGCTCTCTGTTTCGGAGAACGCAGCCAAAGATGGCGGTTTTCAAGCAGAAAGTCGGGGCCGTGCTCTTTTTTCGTGATCGGATAGTCTTCGTCGGCAAGCTGTATGATTTCGAGTTCTTTTACCTGCAATTCGAATTCGTCCTCGTGTTTCGGGTGAGCTGTTACTTCTCCAGTGACTCGGACTGAGGATTCCATTGTTAATTTTTCTGCAGTTTCTGCAACTTTTTTATCCACGTCCGGTTCGTAGACTATTCCCTGGATCATTCCAGTTCCATCTCTCAGCTGTAGGAAATGGATGTTTTTGCCGGAGCGCTTGTTGTACATCCATCCTTGAATTGTGACTGTATCCCCCACGTGGTGTTTGAGATCCTTTATGTATACTTTTTGCATGATTTTTTGAATTATTTTCGAATTTGATTGTAGCATTGACGAAATCATTTCGGAATGTAAAATGTGTGAGACCTTGATTGACCACTACTGGGGCGTCGCCAAGTGGTAAGGCACATGGTTTTGGTCCATGCACTCGGGGGTTCGAATCCCTCCGCCCCAGCCAAATGGCTTAAGCAAGCCATCTTTGACCCGTCGCCTTGAGGCGAAGGTGTTATGTAGGAAACCTCTCAACTTGCTCCGAAAAGGCTCTTTTGGGCTTGTTTAAGGTACTAGACCCGTGTGGTATAGGGCAAGTGGCGATCGTGAGATTCTTATATACTTAATCTCTTTGATGCTATAGTAAAAGCATATGAGAATATATATAGATGAAAGTGGCTGTTTTACCACCAAGATTGCTGATGTTTCTGTAATGGCTACAGTGATGTATCCAGAATCTTTAGATTATAAAATAGAAAAATTTTTTAATAAGTTTTATAAAACCTTAGAGAAGGAAGAAAAAGATGCTCAAGGTG
Source organism: Nitrospirota bacterium (assembly GCA_043816165.1). Lineage (GTDB taxonomy): Bacteria > Patescibacteriota > Gracilibacteria > UBA1369 > LOWO2-01-FULL-3 > JAACEU01. Next base: position 10,264 of record JBDRIE010000006.1, read on the forward strand.
AAGTGAAAGGCTTTGCTTTATCTGAGAATAGCTTAAAAAGGGTATTTCAATTTATTTCAAAAAATAAAGACATAAAAATTACTTTTGATGTCTTTGATGCTGAAATCCATACTCCAGCCATGATAGACGAATTTAGGAGGGGGCAAGCTGTAGAATTTCAGGAATCATTGGATAGGTATATGAAAGGCCCCGTTAAGGCGGAAACTATGAAACAAGATTTATTGAGATTAAAGGGATGGTCTGGATCAAAGAAAAAGATAAGTGATCAAGATTACTTACAAATAGTATTACTGACAAAGCAATTAGAGGAGACCATACAAAAAGCAATTGTATATTATTCAAACAAAAAATATGCACGTGCTTTTAAAGCATTCGAATTCGTTTTTGATAATAAAAGCAGTAAGAAAATGTTAAATTATATAAATGATGTAATGCCCTCTTTTTTAGCGACAAAATCTTCTGGAAGAGGAATGGTTGAAATTGAGGGAACTGTATACAAAGGACACCCTCTTGAGAAGTATTTATGTAAAGTAGATGGAATGGATGGCTATGATATAGGGAAAATTTTCTCCAAGGGAATCAAATATGGAGATTCCAAAAAATATTTTGGATTACAATTGGCAGATATAATTGTTAGCAACATACGAGCTATACTCTTGGGCAGAAGGAATATGAACTTGTTTGATTTAATTCGTTTCAATTGTGCATATTTTATTGATAAGTGGAGGCCCTTTAGGCTTTTTATATTAAATACTAAACAAAAATCACCAACCAAATCTTTAAGCCGAAAAGAAATTTATGAATTTCTCCAAAAACCAGCCCCAAGAGGATGGCATAAAGTTTTAAAACCCGGTTTCGATTGATACTTCGCCTCCTTTTAACAATAATTGTCCTTCTATGCACTTTAGAAATTGGCTCCTTTCAAAGTTTGTGCCTCCGTTGAGGATATATTGAATGTAGTCCATTCCTGATATTTCTTTGGCATTTTCGCCTAATGTTCCTTTCTGAATCTGATTGACTTTCACTACCTCTCTGAGGATTTTCTTACTTACTAGGATATCTTTTTCTTTGTTTTCT
>JBDRIE010000007.1:0-34108 GCA_043816165.1 Nitrospirota bacterium
TGCTTGCTTGCTTGCTTGCTTGCTTGCTTGCTTGCTTGCTTGCTTGCTTGCTTGCTTGCTTGCTTGCTTGCTTGCTTGCTTGCTTGCTTGCTTGCTTGCTTGCTTGCTTGCTTGCTTGCTTGCTCTCATTCATATTGGGTATAAAATTTTACCAATTTTACTATAATCCAAAGATATGGATATTCAAAATGGAAAATAATTTACAAATAGTGCTTTTTCCTTTAGATTGTGCGCAGATTAATATGAAAATTTTTAAAAACAAAAAGGGGCTTATTCTTGCCGAGGCTTTGCTCGCTATTGCGATTCTCGGTATTGGAACAATGGTTATTGCTTCTCTTGTTGATAGTGGCACCAGGACGATGGTTCTTTCCAAAAATTATCTGATCGCGCAAAATCTTGCCATGGAAGCGGTCGAGACAGTGAATAGTGTGCGTGACACGAATTGGTTGCTTCAGGCGGATGATTTGGGTTGCTGGCTGGAACTTGATCCTGATGGGAGTCCCGGATGTGCATTTAAAGCCGTAATCGGTTCTTATATTCCGGAGGTTAGCGGCAGTGAGTGGAAATTGACCGAGATATTCGGAGGACTGGATCTGGAAAATGGCGGCAGTGATGAGAATTATCGGCTCAAAAAAGATACTTCGGCTGGGTATGAAAGGTATGTTTATGGGGGAATAGGCGATAATTCGATTTTTTACCGTGGAATAAATGTTTTGAACCTTGTTGATGCTGAGGCTGATGGAATTGACGATTATGCTGAATTTGAGGTTGTGGTTGAATGGAAAGAAGGACAAAAGATCAGGTCTATAAGGTGGCCTTTTATTCTCTATAATCATTATTCGTGATCGGCTTTGTTGTGCGGTTGGTGAAGGGGGATTTTTTCGGCTTGACGGAAAAATTGGAAAAATAAAATTATCGCATATTTTGGGTTTGATGAATTTTTTTCTACTTTCGCGAATATTGAGTCAAAATTTTCAGAATAATCGACGAGGTGAGCGCATGCTCACCTGTGTTTTGCAATAATTTATCACTATGACCGGCCATCTCGAAAAACATTGTATAATCGCATAAGTAAGCCAAAAAAGCCTTGCTCTTGTGCGCACGATTGCTACAATTAAATCAACCAATTAACCCTCAAAAATATGGAAAATCTACACAAAGAATTTGTCAGGCTCGGGCGGGAAAGAAATCGGATAACTTATAAATTGTTGGCCCTGCTGCCGAAAATCAATGAACAGAAAATTTACGAAAAGGAGGGCTACGCGAATATTTACGATTATGCCACGAAGATCGCTGGGCTTGGCCCCGAAGTTGTGAAGAAAACTCTAAAATTCACAGAGAAATTACAGGATATGCCGCATCTGCAAAAAGCGATTGAGACGCAGGGGATACACAAAGTTGCGATCGTGACAGGTCTGGCGACAAAGGAAAACGAGAAAGAACTGGCCGAAAAGGTCGAAAACATGAGCAAACCGGCTTTGCAGGAATACAGCAAAGAAGCGAGAGGAAAGGTGACGATTAGTTGGCAGGTGGAGCTGGACGAGGAAATGATGTTTATGTTTTTGAAATTGAAGAAAAAGTTGGGAAAAAATTTGAGCAATAAAGAATGTTTGCGAAAAATCCTCGAGGAAATGCAGGAAAAATCGGAGCCACAAGTGCAACCGCAGAGGCAAGCCAGGAAACAGGCCAAAATCCCCGGGGAAAAATTGGAAGCACCAGGGCAACTGCAAAAAGTTACCCGCTACATTTCCGTTCACCGGAAAAGAGAACTCAGCGAACGCTGCAGCCATCCGGGTTGCCACCGACCCGCGGAAATCATTCACCATCCTGACAGATTTTCACAAAATCGTAGTCACGAAAACCTCCAACCGCTCTGCAAACAGCACCACGAATTCGCGCATAACGGCATCTTTGAGCCAATGCGCTCCGCCGATTACAAATACCGAATATACAGGAGGGAGGCGCTGGTTTAGGTGTATTTACAAAAGCTTATCTGCAAGGACTATTGCAGCCATTGATTCGGCTACCGGAATGATTCGTGGGGCTAGGCAGCAATCGTGGCGGCCGAGGGTTTTTATTGTGGTATTTTTGCCTTTATTTGTGACTGTTTTTAGTTTTTTGCTGATAGAAGGGACTGGTTTGATAGCGAGTCGTATTATGATGTTTTCGCCTGTGGAAATTCCTCCCAGTATTCCTCCACAATTGTTTGAAAGTGCCTTGATCTTTCCGCTTTTTGCTACCATTTGGTCGTCATTTTCACTTCCTTTCATTCCCGCGGCTTTGAATCCGGATCCGATTTCCACTCCTTTTACTGCACCAATAGACATCATAGCTTTGGCCAGTTCTGCATCAAGCTTGTCAAAAACCGGGTCTCCAAGTCCTTTTGGAGGGCTTTTGATGATTATTTCTATTATTGAGCCTATGGAGTCTCCTTCTTTTCTTGTTTTTTCGATTAATTTTATCATTTTTTTGGTATTTTCTTTATCTGCACAATGAAGTTCGTTTTTTTCGATGTAGGGTTTTGTGAATTTTTCAGCTTTTATGTTTCCAACCTGGATTGTGTGGCCGAAAATTTCTGTTTTTGTTTTTTCTTTGAGGATTTTTTTTGCAATTGCTCCTGCCATTACACGGGCCAAAGTCTCTCTGCCGGATGCTCTTCCTCTGCCTCTGTAGTCTCTAATGCCGTATTTCAAGTCGTATGTGAGGTCAGCGTGGCCCGGTCTGTATATATTTTTGATCTTTTCGTAATCTTTTGAGCGAATGTCTTTGTTTTCTACTATAAGTGAAATAGGTGTTCCGGTTGTAAGGTTTTGGAATACTCCGGATAGAATTTTCACTTTGTCTTTTTCTCTTCTAGTTGTGCTTATTTTTGAGGATTTTGCGGGTTTTCTGCGGTCAATTTCTATTTGGATGTCTTTTTCTGTGAGTTTTAGGTTTGGTGGGCATCCCTGAATTACAGCTCCGATGGCTGGTCCATGCGATTCTCCCCATGTTGTAACCTTGAAATTTGTGCCTATTGAACTTCCTGTCATAGCAAAAAATTAACTTAACTAGGAGTATAGGTTAGATTTGTCTATTTTGAAAATTATTTTTTCTCTTTCTTTGGCTTTTCTTCTGCAGCTTTTTCGGTAGCTTCTTCAGTACTTTCCTTTGCTGCTTCTTCTTCCTCACCTTTTTCTACCTTTTTTACACTTTTCTCGGCTTTCTCTTGAGCTTTCTTCATTTTAGCTCTAAATTTATCTACACGTCCGGAAGAGTCTATTAGTTTTTGTTTACCCGTATAGAATGGGTGACAATTTGAACAGATTTCAGTTTTAAACTCTTTTTCGATTGTTGATCCCGCAACGAACTTAGCGCCACAAGCGCATGAAAAAGTAATTTCTTGGTATTTTGGGTGAATATCGGTTTTCATTATTGTTCGTTATTCGAAAATTTTGCTTCGGAAATATACTTGAAATATATTACCAATGCAAGAAGAATTAGAAATATGCTTGCGTATAGTTGAATGTGGAATCTTGTGTTCATTACGTTTGCTTGGAATTCTTGTGATCGAATTTCTCCGCTATCGTCTTTTATTGTTAGTTTAATGTTGTGTTCTCCGAGTTTGTTGAATGAATATGTAACTGAATTTCCTTCTAGTACTTCTCCCTCTATTTCCCATAAATAACTTACAATTTCTCCGTCTTCATCAAAGGAAGGGGACGCATCTAATAAGTGCGTTTCAAATAGCCCTATTTCGAAATCTTCGTCTGTGAATTTGATTACCGGGCCTTTGTTTAGTGGAAAATTATCTTCAACGTCTGGAATTCCGTCGTTGTCATCGTCGGTGTCTTTGTTGTTTCCAAGTTTGTCCGTATCTGTGTCGAGCCATTCTTCCGGATTTAAAGGAAATGCGTCTTCTTTGTCGTTATATGTGTCGTCATCAGTATCAAAATCAATTGGATCTGTTTTTATATTTTCCTCTTTTGTATCTGTTAATCCATCATCATCGTCATCATCGTCTGCAATGTTTCCAATTCCGTCATTGTCAGTGTCAGTTGTTTCGTTTGGATCTAGCGGCATTTCGTCAAATTCGTCCGGGACTTCATCGCCATCGTCGTCTGTATCAGCATTGTTTCCGACTCCATCACCATCTGTATCATATTGTTCTTTCGAGTTTAATGGGAAAGCGTCCTGTGAATCAGGAACTTCATCACCATCATCATCGTCATCTGTTTTGTTTGGGATTCCGTCATAGTCTGTGTCTTGGACTGCAAATATTTCTGTAACTATCCAGTTGTTTGAGGGGTCATCGATTTCCGGTTCCCAAGGGTAGATTTTTATGGCAATTTTGTGTTCTCCATATGTTGGAATCCAATCTATAAAAATGTCATCTGTTTTTCCCGCGAAAAGTGAAACTGCCTGATCTCCTCCTATCTGCGCGTCGTTGTCAAAGAATCTTACAACACCCAGAAGATCTTGATTGCTAAAATTTGTAGCTGTTGAATAAATTCTAACCGGAGAACCTTCCATAAAATTTCCGGTAGAAAATTGGATGTTTTGGCTATTTATAGATATATCACCGCCGTACGCGAAAACGGCAGTAGAAAGCAACAGGAAAGACGAAACTATTGCTAACGTTTTGAGGATACTTTTCATAGGGTATTATAAAGAACTAAGCTTTAACTGCTTCTTCTTTTTTTGGTTTTGCGTCAATTGTTTCTTGTGTTGAGCCTTCTTCTTCCATATCGCCTTCTATTACGAATAATGATATTGATGCGACTTTGTCAGAAGGTTTCATTCTCATCAGGTAAACGCCTTGAGTTGCACGTCCTTGAGAAGGGATATTTTTGCTGTGAAGCCTTATTACTTGTCCGGATTTTGACATGATTATTAATTCCGCATCAAGTTCTTTCGTGGTTACTTTTGCACCGACTATCACACCTGTTTTTGCAGTTATGTTAGCGGTTTTTACTCCTGAGCCTCCTCTTGCTTGGAGTCTATAATTTTGAGTTTTTGTCATTTTCCCCAGACCATTTTCCATTACTACCATGAGTTCGCTGTTTTCTATGTCTTTAATGACATCCATTTCTACTACTATGTCGCCATCTTTTAGCCTGATTCCTCGGACACCTTGTGTAGCTCTACCCATTGGGCGAGCGTCTTTTTCGTTGAATCTAATGCACTTTCCGTTTTTTGTAACTATTAAGATTTCATTGTCTTTTGATGCTTCTCGAACCCATTCCAATGAGTCGTCGTTCTTTAGTTTGATTGCTATTAGTCCGGATTTTCTTACGTTTGCAAAATCTTTTACTGATGTTTTTTTGATTTTACCTTTTTTAGTAGCCATAACCAGGCAATCTCCAGTGAAGTTTTCGTGTGAATTTAGGATCGCAGTTATTTGTTCGCCGTCTTGTAGTTGAAGTAAATTTACAATTGCTTGTCCCTTTGCTTGTCTTGAGGCTTGCGGAATTTCGTAAACCGGCAATTTGAAGACGCGTCCTTTGTTTGTGAAGTAGAATAATTCGTCGTGGTTGTTTGCGAATCTGATTAGTTTAATTTCGTCGTCGTCTTTTGTTGTTCCTCCGATGATTCCTTTTCCTCCACGTCTTTGAGCCCTGAATGTGGAGGTTGGGACTCTCTTTATGTAGTTTTCTCTACTTAACATCACCATCATTTCTTCGTTTGGAATTGTGTCTTTATTCGAAATTTGGTTTATTGCTGTTGGAATGATTTCGGTTCTTCTCTTGTCTGCATATTTTTCTTTAATTTCTGCGAATTCGTCCTGCATTATTTTTAGAATTCTCTTTGGATCTTTTAGGATTGCTTCAAGTTCTGAGATTAATGCCAGTTTTTCCGCGAGTTCGTCTTCGATTTTCTTTCTTTCCAATCCTGCCAGAGTTTGCAATCTCATTTCGAGGATTGCTTTACCCTGTTCTTCTGATAGTTTGAACTTTTTTATCAATTGTTCGAGTGCGATTTCTTTTGTTTCAGATTTCTTGATTGTTTTTATGATGTCATCGATGTTGTCGAGTGCGACTTTCAATCCTTCCAATATGTGAGTTCTGGCTTTTGCAATTCTAAGGTCATACTGAGTTCTTCTTACGATTATTTCTTTTCTGTGAACGATGAAATGTTCGAGAACTTGTTTAATATCCAATAAGTGTGGTTGTATTTCATCTACAAGAGCGATCATGTTCATATTGAACGAATTTTGCAGTTGTGTGAGTTTGAAAAGTTGATTTAGAATTTTCATAGGGTAACTGTCTTTTTTGAGATCAATTACTACTCTGATTCCATCTTTGTTTGATTCATCTCTGATGTCTATGATTCCTGAAATCTTTTTGTTTCTAACTAAATCAGCAATTTTTCCAACAAGATTCGCTTTGTTTACCTGGTATGGAATTTCATTGACTATGATTGCGAATTTTCCTCCTTTTTTCTCAACTATATCAGTTTTTGCTCTTACAACCATGCCTCCTCGGCCAGTTGTGTAAGCGGTTTTTATGTCTTCAATGCTGTAGAGTATGCCTCCGGTAGGGAAGTCAGGTCCTTTTATGAATTCCATCAATCCTTCTATTGTTACATCCGGATTGGTTGAAAGATGAATTAAGCCGTCGATTACTTCTCCCAAATTGTGGGGTGGAATTGAAGTTGCCATACCTACTGCGATACCTGTAGTTCCGTTGAGAAGGAGTTGTGGGAGCTTTGTAGGGAGGACTTTGGGTTCTTGGTGTCTTCCGTCGTAGTTGTCTCTCCAATCTACTGTTTCTTTTTCAATATCTTTAAGTATTTCATCTGAAATTTTTTCCATTTTTGCTTCTGTATAACGCATTGCGGCTGGACTGTCTCCGTCGATAGATCCAAAGTTTCCCTGTCCTCTTACCAGTTGATATCTCATTGCAAAATCTTGAGCCATTCTTACCATTGAGTCGTATACTGCTGTGTCACCATGTGGGTGGTATTTAGCCAAAACTTCACCGACAATCGCTGCTGATTTTCGGAATCCACTACTTGATTTTAGTCCCATCTCGTTCATGGCGTGGAGTATTCTTCTGTGTACCGGCTTTAGGCCGTCGCGAACGTCAGGTAGGGCACGAGAAACTATTACGCTCATAGCGTATTCCAGATATGAATTCTCCATTTCATCAGAAATGCTTCTGTGGTTTGTACGGTCTTTTATGACTTCTCCTATGGAATCTTCTTCAAAAAGCTCTAAATTATTATTTTCTTCCGGAGTTTCTTCAGGAGTTTCTTTGGGAGTTTTTTCCGGAGTTTCTTCGGAATTTTCATTATCCTTATCGGAATTGTTGTCATTTTTTGGCACGGTATATTGGTTATGACTAATCTAGCGCCGGAATACTAGCATAGTTTTTTTGATAATTGTAGGGAAAATTATTGCAGTTTATGCCTATGGACCCTTGTAAAAAGTGCGTTTTTTTGGTAAAATAATAAGAAATTTAAAGATAAAAACAAAAACAAATGGCAGACGAACAAACACAAGTTCAGGCCCAAACACAGGAACAAAAATTAGTTGCAGAGGGGAAATCAGTTTTTTCGCCAAGAAAAGTGGAAGATTTTGAAAAAACTCCCGAGTGGATGAAAAAATCCAGTGAGGAGGCAGCTACAAATAAAATAGCGGGTGCTCCGGAACATGTTGTTCAATTAAAAGCGGAAAAACCTTCAAAAACAGAAATTGGTGAAGATCCTTCTTCGACTATTGAAGTTTTACCTTCATTGGAAGTTGTACAAAGGGTTGATGTGGAGGCTGCAGGAAAACTCAAAGAAGCCGGCTATGATCCTGCAACCGGTCACAAAATTGATGAAGAAAAAACCAAGGAGGAAGTTACAGCTGCACAGGATGTAAAGGACGCTGCGACAGCAGGTAAGAAAAAATCATTTTTTGACAACATAAAGTCATTATTTGTTTTTAAAACAAGCAAAAACAAGGATGTTGTAGAAAAGATCGACAAAAATGCGACGGTCACGGATGAGAATGGGAAGCAGGTTCCAATTTCAAAAGAGGAAAAACAAAAATATATTGAGGCGGAAAAGATTTACCAAGAGGGGATTAGTTCTATCAAAGATCTTATTGCTCCTTCTTCAATGGATATTCAATATGATTCTGTAAGAATAGATGGGGTTTATGCGCGGACATTCTATGTTTTTGCTTATCCTCGTTATCTAAATGCAAACTGGCTTGCTCCGGTTGTCAATTTTGATGTAACAATGGATATTTCTCAGTTTATTTATCCGATTGAGTCTGGAACTATTATGAAGACCTTGAAAAAGAAGGTGGCTCAGATGCAGTCCAGTATTAGAATCCAAGCGGAAAAAGGTCATGTTCGTGACCCAGGGCTTGAGACTGCCCTGGAAGATGCGGAAGTGTTACGTACAAAAATTCAAAGAGGACAGGAAAAATTTTTCCAATTTGCGCTATATTTTACGATTTATTCAGAAAGTGAGAAGAAGCTTGAAAAAGTTGCAAAGCAGTTGGAAAGCCTGCTTGCAGGAAAATTAATTATGACGAAAAGATGTCAGCTTCAAGCTGAACATGGTTTTAACGCTTCATTGCCACAATGTTTGGATGAGCTTTACACTATTCGAAACATGAATACCGGTCCTTTATCGACTACATTCCCGTTTACTTCATCAGATCTTACTTCTGATAAAGGTATTTTGTATGGAATCAATCGACATAATGACGGGCTAATTATCTTTGATAGATTTGCTCTGGAAAATGCGAATAGTGTTGTATTTGCGAAATCCGGTGCAGGTAAATCGTATGGAGTGAAGCTGGAAATATTGCGTTTGATGATGATGGGAACAGATGTAATAGTGATTGATCCGGAAAATGAGTATGAATCTTTGGCTACAACTGTTGGTGGAAATTATTTGAGACTTAGTTTGAATAGTGATAGACGTATAAATCCTTTTGATCTGCCAAAACCTATGGAGGGTGAGGACTCTCAATCCGGGGATTTGCTTCGGTCAAATATTTTAACTCTTCAAGGATTATTGAAATTGATGCTTGGTGGACTTTCTCCGGAAGAGGAGGGGATTTTGGATAAAGCTCTTATTGATGTTTATGCTCTCAAAGGTATTACAATGGAAGTTGTAGATCCTTCTTCTTTTGAGCCTCCAACAATGGAAGATCTCTATCAGATTTTAAATTCTATGGAAGGTGCTACTTCGTTAGTTCAAAGATTATCAAAATTTACTGTCGGTTCTTATTCCGGAATATTCAACAAGCCTACAAATGTAGACCTTTCGGGAGGACTTATGGTCTTCTGTATCAGAGATCTGGAGGATGCGCTACGTCCGATTGCAATGTATATTATTCTAAATTATATTTGGAATAAAGTTCGAAGTAAGCTTAAGAAAAGGATCCTAGTAATAGATGAGGCCTGGTCAATGATGCAACATGAGGATAGTGCGAAATTCCTTTATGGACTTGTGAAGCGTGCAAGAAAATACTATCTGGGTGTGACAACAATCACACAGGATGTTGAAGATTTTATCAAGAGTGATTATGGAAAACCTATTATTACAAACTCATCATTGCAACTGCTATTGAAACAAGCTCCAAGTGCGGTTGATACATTGGCGAAGATATTTAATCTTACTGAAGGTGAAAAATATGTACTCTTGAATAGTGGAGTTGGTCAGGGACTTTTCTTTGCCGGATTGAAGCATGTGGCGATTCAAATAATTGCTTCGTATACAGAAGACAAGATTGTGACTACGAATCCGGAAGAAATTCTGAAAGAAAGAGAGGAGGCTGAGGGGGCTGAAGGGGCTGAAACTTAAATTTTGAACATTTATGTTATTTGGACTATTTGGAAAAAAGAAGAAAGAAAAAAAAGTTCCTCTAAAGAAAGGTAAGGAGATTTCTGAAGAAGAAAAACTTTCAGAAACGTTGGTAGTAAGTCCTGTGGAAGAGCCGGAGCCGGAGCCAAAGCCAAAGCCGGAGCCAAAGCCTGAGCCGGAGCCTGAGCCTGAGCCAAAGCCTGAGCCGGAGCCCGTGATGAAGAGCGAATCCAGCAGTTTGATTCTTGGAAATTTAGTAAAAATTATCATTTTTTTTCTGATAGGGGCGGCTTCGATTGCAGGAAATTATTTTCTTGAGAGTGGAGTTGTTTCTTCTGATGAGATTCAGATTGATGTTTTTTCATCATTTGATTATGTGGATGATAATTTGATCCCGGAAAGGGGAATTGTGCGATTTGCAGATGAAGGTCAATATGGATTTTTAAATTCTGCGATTGTCGATTCTGTTCTCGGTAATGAATATGTCTTTAACATGGCTTCTGCAAAATTTTGGGGAAATTTCACTATCAGTAATTCAAAAGTAAATTTTGTAGCTGAAAGAGTAGTAATTATTCCGGATCATGCGGCGTTTAATTTAGAATTTGATGGGGATAGGGTGAAGCTTTCTGTATATGATGGAGATGTTTATGTTGGATTTTTAGAAGATGGAATTGTTGTGGATGAATATGTTGATCCTTATTCTTCAATGTTTGTTAATAAATTATTGGTACCTAGGGATACTCAGGTTGAGATTCCACTAAAAAAGATTACTTCAAAACTTCAGTCACTTTTGTATTTGAAACTTGTTAAAGAATTCAAATATTCCGCGATTGCTTCGTCAGAGAGAGCATCTGAGTGGACTGAAGAAAATTTGTCTAAGGATGCTAAATATATAGAACTTGTGAGACAAGAAAAAATTTCGGAAATTATTTTTGACGGTCTTGCTACAGGTGATTCTATGATTGATAATTTTATTTATTGGGCTGAGGAAAATTTGACTTTTGTTCCGGATAAAAAATACCGGATTGTTTTTGATCACTTGTTTGCGTCTTTGGAGGATGCGATTTTTTATGCAAATGAGGGGGATGACATTTCCAGTACAATTAGTTTTGATGAATTTAGTGCCGGCATTTCAGGTTTGTCGATGGAAATGTTAGGGAGTGAAGAGTTTTTGAATAGGTATGATTCTTATATAAATGAACTTTCGATTTTTGGTCCGGAATCTGATCAATATTCAGTTTTGATTAAATTGTTGGAGAAAAAACTTATGACTGGTCGTGACAAATATGAAGTGATGGGGACAATTTGGCATGATGTTTATGAAGGATTTAATTCCGGAACTTTTGAGGCTGAGGGAGCATTGAACCAATATTATAGTTATTTGGATAGTGTAGCTTTGGATGGAGAAAAGCCCAATATGGATTTTTATAAAGACTACATTACTTTTCAAAATCAATTATTTGATAATTTATTTTTGAGATCTTCAGTCTTTTATCGTGATGGATATTTTGCAATGAAGAATGTTTTGGAACAGGAGTATTTGAAATTGTTTGATGGTGATGAGGAGTTGGCTCAGGAACTTATTAGTAATAAAATTGATTTCTTGAAGAGATTGATGAAGTTTTTCTTTGATGAAGATATTGAAGTTTCGGAGGCGAAGCAGATTCTTTCTCGTTTGGTTGAGGAAATTGACGAGCTTATGCCGGTAGATGATGCCAGCGTGGCTGTGATTGAGCTTTTTGAGACCAGGCTTGAGGATATTGGTGATTTTTGGGGATATTTAAATAGCCCCGAATATCATATTTCTAAGACTTATGGATTAAATCATCAGGATAGATATGAAACTTATTTGGAAGAAAAGGATAAGATTTGGGATTTTATAAATATTCAGGAAGAGGTTTTGGGGGAGGTCGTTGCTGAGGTGACTGTGGAGGATGTGATGGCCGCAATTGAGGCTGTTTTCTTGGAGAATGAAGAGATTAGCGAGGTTGAAGTGGATGAGTTGGCCTCTTCGGATGAAAGATATGTTGTTGTTAGGGGAGTGATTGGAGGTTATCCATTTGATGCGGTATATGATAGGGATAAGGAGTCGTTGGGGGAGGTTTATACTTATAATGAGCTTGTTTCTGATAGAGCTGTGAAGCTTGACAACTTGTTGTCTTTGTTGCAGGAACGGTTTGCAAATTTGACGGAACTGGATTTGGGAGATGAAGATCTTACTGTTGAAAGTGTTGCTGAGAGAGCCGCCAGACTTTATATTGCAGAACTTATTGCCGGTTATGGATTTGAAATAGAAATGGAGGATGTGAGTGTTGTTGATGAATTGAATGCGATTTATAGAGTAGAAGAAGTTAATAAACAGGACAATAATGATATTGCTGTTACGTTTGATTTTGTGATGAATGGGGAAAAAGTTATAAATTTGTATTTAGATGTAAAAGGTGAGTCGGTTGTGTTGGATGGTGAATATACTTTGGAAGAATTATCCAGTATGGCTTCTGCTGAGGAAGATTTTTTGATGGAGGAAGAGGTTTCTGACTCCGGTGCAGGTGTTTTGAGATAGGGATTTTTATAAAATCATCATGACAAGTTTTAATTCTTGTGATAGGCTCCTTCCGTGTTATAACTTGAATTTTTTATGTCGGAAGGAGCTGTTCAAGAATATAGTGCTGACCAGATTCAGGTATTGGAGGGGTTGTCAGCTGTTCGTAAAAGACCGGGAATGTACATCGGGTCTACTGATGTTAGTGGTTTACACCATCTAATATGGGAAGTAGTAGACAATTCCATTGATGAAGCAATGGCGGGATATTGTACAGAGATTGTTGTTACTATCCAAAAAGATGGTGGTGTTTCTTGTTACGACAATGGACGTGGAATTCCAGTTGATAAACACAAAAAGACCGGAAAATCAGCTCTTGAGACGGTGATGACTGTTCTACATGCCGGAGGTAAGTTTGGAGATGGAGGTTATAAGGTATCCGGAGGTCTTCATGGTGTTGGTGTGAGTGTAGTTAATGCACTTTCGGAGAAAACTGTTGCCGAAGTTTATAGAGATGGAAATGTTTATCTTCAAGAATATCGTCGTGGTGATGCAGGGGGTGAGATGAAGATTACTGGAAAGACTGATCTACGTGGTACAAAAATTACTTTTTATCCTGACGGAAAAATTTTTGATACTGTTGAATTTGATTTTCCGACTATTTTAAATAGACTGAGGCAACAAGCTTATCTTACAAAAGGTGTTCAGGTATCTGTTATGGATGAACGCGAAGGTGGCAGAAAATATCGTTTTTATTTTGAAGGAGGAATAAAATCTTATATTCAGCATTTGAATCACAACAAAGATACTATTGGTGGAATTGTTTATATAGAAAAAGAAACTGACGAAGGAATAATTGAAATTGCGCTTCAGTACAATAATTCTTTCCAAGAGACTATTTATACATTTGCGAATAATATTCATACTACAGAAGGTGGAATGCATCTTACAGGGTTCAAGTCTGCTTTGACTCGTACTATCAATGCTTATGCTAGAAAAGCGGATTTATTGAAAGAAAAGGATGATAATTTGACGGCTGAAGATGTTCGTGAAGGGCTGACGGCTGTAGTTTCCGTGAAATTGGGAGATCCACAATTTGAAGGACAGACCAAGGCAAAACTTGGGAATGCTGAGATGAGAACTGCTGTTGAATCTGTTTTTAACGAAGCTTTTAATGAATTTTTGGAAGAGAATCCTACAGATGCTCGTGCGGTTATAGGTAAATGTTTGTTGGCTTCTCGTGCCAGGCTTGCCGCAAGGGCCGCTCGTGATACGGTTATTAGAAAAGGTGCTCTTGAGGGAATGACTTTACCTGGAAAGTTGGCGGATTGTTCAAGCAAAGATCCGGCATCATCGGAAATATTCATTGTAGAGGGTGATTCTGCCGGAGGTAGTGCGAAACAGGGCCGTGATCGGGAAACTCAAGCGATTTTACCATTACGAGGTAAGATTTTGAATGTGGAGCAAGCTCGATTAGATAGGATTTTGGCTAATAATGAGGTAAAAAACCTGGTTATTGCTCTGGGTGTAGGAATTGGTGAAACTTTTGATATTGCGAGACTTCGATATCACAAAGTTGTGATTATGACGGATGCGGATGTTGATGGTGCCCATATTAGAACTCTTGTTTTGACTTTATTCTACAGATATTTCAAACAACTTATTGAGGATGGTTATATTTATATTGCTCAACCTCCTTTGTACAAACTTTCAAAAGGTAAGACAATGAGATATGCTTATAATGAAGAGGAAAAAGAAAAAGTGATGAAAGAGTTGGGTAGTGGGGAACAAACAATAAAAATTCAAAGGTATAAAGGTCTTGGTGAAATGAACCCTGATCAGCTATGGGAGACAACTATGGATCCTGTGAATCGATCGATGTTGAAAGTTTCAATAGAAGATGCGGAACGTGCTGATACGGTTTTTGATACTTTGATGGGCTCTGAGGTATTGCCAAGAAAGAAATTCATACAGGCTTACGCGAAGAAGGTGCAGAATTTGGATATCTAGTCTGGAGATAATAAAATATATTTTCGAAACGTCCTCGCTACGCTGCGGATTGTTTCTGCAAATATATTTTATTATCTCCAAACAAAGAAGATATTGATTTTTGGGTATTAATCCTTATAATGCTCATGCTTATTAACTTAACGACCATTGGAAAGGGGATGAAATAAATATGAGAGTCACAATATGGAAAAACGATAAAGAATCAAACGAGAGAGCAATTACTCGTTTTAATAAGAAAGTTCAAGCTAGTCGGAAACTTTTGAAAGTTCGTGGTGAGAGATATCACACAAAAGATGATTCAAGGCGACAAACGAGAAAATTGGCTGTTATGCGAGAGCATTACCGTTCCCAGAAAGAGCGAAGTAAGTTCTACTAAGTTTTAATCAGGCGTCCTACCGGGTTATGAAAATAATTGATTTGATGAATAAGGGAAAGGAGGCTTTGGCCGGTAGAGAAACTGCGGTTTTGGAGGCGGAGGTTTTGCTTTGTTATGTGTTGGAAGTTAATCGAGAGTATTTGGTTGCTCATAGGGATGAGGAAGTTGATAAGTTTGCTTGCAGTTTGTTCGGTGAATATTTGAAACAGATGGAGAGTGGGAAGCCGATTGCTTATATTTTGGGTGAGAAAGAGTTTTTTGGTTTGAATTTTTTTGTTGATGAAAGGGTTTTGATTCCCAGGCCGGAAACTGAACATGTTGTTTCAAAGGCTTTGGATTATTTGAGGGCAAATGACGAGGCTGGACGGAAGTTTAAGGTTTTGGATGTTGGAACGGGGAGTGGATGTATTCCTATTTCGATTGTTCATGGCTTTTCTGTAGCTGAAGGGGAGATTGGGCATGTAGAAGCTGTGGATATTTCTGTAGGTGCTTTGGAGGTTGCGAAGGTGAATGTTTCTCAATATTCTTTTGAGAATTTGATACATGTTTATCAGAGTGATCTTTTGGATGCGGTAGAGGAAGGGGCGAAATTCGATTTGATAGTGGCGAATCTTCCATATATTGATGAAGTTGATGGTCCGGTTGAAGAGAATGTGAAAAAATATGAACCTCACTCTGCATTGTATGCCGGTGACGGGGGACTAAAGCTGTATAAAAAAATGTTTCAACAGATGCGAGATAAAGAGATTGGCTTTGAAACGATGATTGGTGAATTTGGCTTTGGGCAGGGTAAAGAGATGCGAGAACTGCTGGGCAATTTTTTTGATCAAAATTGGTCTGTAGAAAAGGATCATGCAGGAATAGATAGAATTTTTATTGTTTCTTAAGTAGAATGACTTGGTATGTTAGATAAATTAGAAAAATTAGAAAAAGAATATTTGGAAATTCAGAACAAGTTGGCCAATTCTGATGTGGTTGCTGATCAAAATCAGTACAGAGCTTTGTCTAGAAGATATAAACAGCTTGAAAAGGCCGCATTTTTGGCTAAGGAGTTTAGAGATACTGTTCGATTAAAAGAAGAGGCTGAAGGTATTCTCAATGAAGGATCAGATTCAGAGATGAGGGGTTTTGCAGAATCTCAATTAGCAGAAGCAGAGGAGAAATTGGAGAAACTTGAGGAGGATGCGAAGGTTGAATTGTTACCAAAAGATCCAAATGATTCAAAAGATTGTATAGTTGAGGTTCGTGCGGGTGCCGGAGGAGATGAAGCGGCAATTTTTGCGGGAGAGATAGCAAGAATGTATTTTAAATATGCTGAAAATGAAGGTTTGAAGGTTGAGTTGATGAGCAAAAGTGAGGGGGCGCCGGGTTGTATCAAAGAAATGATATTTGCTGTTCGTGGGAACGGATCTTATGGCAAAATGAAATATGAAAGTGGAGTTCATCGTGTCCAGAGAATTCCTGTTACCGAAAGTCAGGGGCGTGTACATACATCTGCGGTTTCCGTTGCAGTGCTTCCGGAAGCGGAAGAGGTGGACATTGATATAAAAGATGAGGATTTGAAGATAGATATTTTTCGGTCTAGTGGACCTGGAGGACAGAGTGTGAATACTACTGATTCTGCGGTTCGTATGACTCATCTCCCGACCGGATTGGTAGTTACATGTCAGGATGAGAAATCTCAGTTGAAAAATAAAAATAAGGCTTTGAGCGTTTTGCGTGCACGTTTGTATGCAATGAAGGAAGAGGAATTGGCTAAGGAAAGAGGTGATGAGCGTGCCAGTCAGATTGGCTCCGGAGATCGTAGTGAAAAAATCAGAACATACAATTTTCCTCAAGATCGTGTTACGGATCACCGTATTCATAAAAACTGGAGCAATCTTCCCGGAATTATTGATGGTGACATAGGGGATATTTTTGAATCTTTGGCAATAGCTGATCAAGAAAAGAAGTTGGAGAGTGTTGGGAAATGAACCTACGGGTTGACAAATATTCGATAAGCTGGATAATTGTTTTTGATTTAACAAAATTTAATATGAAAGAAAGAACCCCAAAAACACAGGATTTAGCCTTGAGCGATGCAGAGTTTGCAAAAAATCCATCAGACGATAATTTGAGTGGATGTATAAACGAGATCCATGAAGAAAACCGATTTCGTTCAATTTGTAGTGACACTGCTTATTCTTTATTAGCAGAGAGTAAACAAGAACGATCAATTGCAGAGTTAGAATTGTCTCCACCTGCTGGTGAGATTCATCATATAACAAGGCAATTATTGGATGAATATTTAAGGGAGTTTGCTGAATTGGAGGTTGAAAAATTAGAGGATGAAGTTCGTGGACGTATTGAAAGTGAAGTTGGGAAAATATCTAAACTCTTGAAAAAAAGTCAAAGTATTGCGGCCTAATTTATTCAACAAAATGACATCCGAGTGTTCGTCTTCTTTTTGATGCGGCTTTTAGGATTAATAGACCGGTGTTAGCCATGTTTGAGGTCTCGGCGATTGTTTGGTTTGTTTCGCGGACGCGGTTTAGTTGTGAAATTATTTCTTTTAGAGCTGGGATGGCTTCTTTTTTTATAAGTTTTCTATCTCTAACAATTCCTGCATATTTCCACATTATTTTTTTGATTTCTTTTCGTAGTGTTTTGGCGAGGAAGGTTTCTTTTGAGGTCTTTGGCAAAAGTTGTGGTCTGTCTACTGTTATGATTTTTAATTTTTTGCTTGGTTTTAATTTTTTTACTATTTGATTGCTGAAAACCAATGCTTCCAGGAGTGAATTTGAGGCGAGGCGATTTGCGCCGTGTACTCCGGTTTTTGTTACCTCGCCGAATGCGAAGAGATTTTTGATTTTAGTGCGACCGGAGAGATCTGTTTTTATTCCTCCGCATAGGTAATGAGCTGCCGGCGTGACCGGGATTGGGTCACGAGCCATATCAATTTTATATGATTTTAGTTTTGCGTAGATTTTTGGGAATCTTTTCTTTAAGAATTTACGATCTTTGTGCGAAATGTCGAGGTAGACCGGACCGGACTCCAATTCCTTGTAAATTTCTTTTGCAACAATTGATCTTGGAGCCAGGTCACGCAGCTTATGGCGTTTTGTCATGAATCTTTCTCCTTTGGAATTCAGAAGTTTTGCTCCTTCTCCTCTTACGGTTTCTGAAATGAGAAATCTTGGTGTGATTCGTTTATTAAGAGCGGTTGGATGGAATTGGATAAATTCCATATCTTGGGCTTTGCATCCGGCTTCTATTGCCATTGCTATTCCGTCACCTGTAGCGATAGCTGGATTTGTAGTGTTTGAATAAATTTGTCCTATTCCTCCTGTTGCCAGGACTGTTTGGTCGGCGAAGATGTTATCGATTTGATTTCTATAAATTATTTGGGCTCCGTAGCATGTATGTTTGTGTGTGATTAATTTGAGGGCGAAGCAATTTTCTATAATTTTGATATTTAAATGTTCTTTTACTCTTTTTACCAAGATTCTTTCAATTTCTTGTCCAGTATAATCCCCAACGTATGCGATTCTTCTTTTGTTGTGGCCGCCTTCTCTTGTAAGTTTCAAATTTCCTTTTTCTTTTTCAAAAGCAACTCCGAGATCGATTAGTCTATATATTGCCTGTGCGGAATTTTCTACCATAAATCTAACTGCTTTTTTGTCGTTGTGGTAATTACCGGCTTCAAGAGTGTCTTTTATGTGTTTTTCTACGTCATCAGTTTTGTCTAAAACAGCTGCGATTCCTCCTTGTGCGAAGTTTGTATTGGAATCGATCAACTTTTTCTTGGTAACTAAAATAACTTTACCTTTCTTTGCGGCGTGAAGGGCAAAGTTGAGTCCGGAGATTCCTGAACCAATAACGAGAAAGTTTGTTTGCATGATCGATCATTAGCATATAGTATTTGCGGGCCATGAAAAAGCCTGAATTATTGGTTCCTGCTGGGAATCTGGACAAATTGAAGATTGGTTTACAATATGGGGCTGACGCCTTTTATCTTGGTTTGCCGACATTCAGCATGAGAAGTGGTGGACAGAATTTTACAGAAGATGAATTGCTGGAGGGCGTGAAGTTGATTCGAGATGCGGGGAAGATTTTATATGTTACGATAAATATATATCCTCGAGGTTTGAAAGTTGAGGCTTTCAAGCATCATATTGAGTTTTTGAGGGATAAAGTGAAGCCTGATGCGATTATTCTTGCGGATCCGGGTGTATTGGAAATTGTGAGGGAGGTTTATCCCGAAGCAGAAGTTCATCTTTCGGTGCAGGCGAATGTTTTGAATTGGAGGGGAGTTAAGTTTTGGCAAAAGCAGGGAGTGACACGTGTGATTTTGCCGCGGGAGTTGATGATGAAAGAGATTCAGGTAATTCATGAAAAAGTTCCTGATATGGAGCTTGAGTTTTTTGTACATGGAGCGATTTGTGTGGCATATAGTGGTCGTTGCTTGCTTTCTGCATATATGACCGGTCGAGACGCGAATCAGGGCCAATGTGCGCATAGCTGTCGCTGGAAATATAGACTTGAGGAGGAGAAGCGTCCGGGTGAGTTTATGCCGATTGAGGAGGATGAGCATGGAACTCATATTATGAATTCTCGTGATATGTGTTTGTTGCCATATTTGAAGGAATTGATGGATGCTGGGATTTGTAGTTTTAAGGTTGAGGGAAGAAATAAAACCGAACATTATCTTGCGACTGTTACTAGGGCTTATCGAAAGGCGATTGATGATATGGTTTCGGGGCGGGAATTTGATGAAAGTTTGGTCGATGAAGTGAAGAAGACTGCGAATAGGGGATTCATTCCGGGTTTTTTGAAGGGATTTCCTGGAGAGGGAAATATTTATTATGAAAAAAATGCTCCAATTTCAACTCATAAGTTTATTGGGATTGTGCGAGAGGCCTTGGGTGATGATTTATATCGAGTTGAAATAAGGAATCGGTTAGAGAAAGGTGAAGAAGTTGAGGTTATGACCCTTTCAGATCAGTTTTTGATGAAAGTCGAGGAAATGTTCGATATGGAAAATGAACCTGTTGAGACGGTTCATGGAGGGGCGGGGGATAAGGTGTTGAAATTGAAAGAGGGGCTTTCGGAGGGAACAATCCTTAGAGTTCGAACTTCTTAATAAGTTCGTTGGCATCTTTATTTAGATCTTCAGTCCTGTGAAAAATTAGATTTGAGCTTTTTATGTATCGATCATTTCTTTCTTTGTAGAGTTGTTCCACTTCTTCTGTAATGGATTCATGGTTTGTTAATGGAAGTCTGTTAGGATCGTTCTCAATGTATTTGATACTGTCTTTTGGTTTTCTGTAGAGATAAATTATTTTGCCGTTTTTCTTTAGTTCTTTTTCGTTGTCTTTGTCTATCATTGTGCCACCGCCTGTCGCGATTACAGTATTGTCGAGTGTTGCGACCTGTGCTGCTATTTTTGATTCTTTTGCACGGAAATATTCCCAACCTTTTAAGTCGACTATCTTTGCTATCTTCATTTTATCTTCTTTTTCTATTTTGTCGTCTAAATCAATGAATTTCCATTTAAGTTTTTTTGCCAAAATTTTTCCTAATTCTGTTTTTCCGCTACCTCTAAGGCCGGTTAGAACTATATTCATGGTTGCTGTATTCATGGTGATGGTCAAAGTAGTGTAGGAATTGTATGCTTAATGCGAGCGCAAGTAAAGTAGTTGATCCGCTGACTATTAATGGGACATGATATCCGAGTGATTCTCCCATTGGTCCGAAGATGATTGCGCCTGTTGCTGAACCTATTGTTGCGGTGAATGTGAAGATGCTGGCATTACCTCCTATTCTTTTTAGGTCAAAAAGATTTGTAATTCCATAATATACGAAGAAAAACATTGCTGCGTCTCCAATTTCATGAAAGATCCTGAAGAAGGCAGAGATGATGGGGTCGTTTATCGTCATCAAAATATGTCCTGCCCCACTCATGAAAAGACCCATTGCCAGTATGTATTGAGTTTTCCATTTGTGTAGTTTTTTTGAAATTATCTGTACGGCAAGAGCCATAGTCATGATTGCAAATCCCATGTATAGACCCATTTGGAGTGTTGTGAGATTGAGTGTTTTTCTGAGAAAAAGTCCATAAGTTGTTGATTCTGCTCCGAAATGGATTGCAAAAAGGAACATTATAAGTAAGAAGAGTAATATTTTTGGTCTGAAAATATCCTTTTTGTATTGCAGTAACGCAAATTGTGAAGTTTTATTTTTCGGGAGGGTTATTTGGCTTATTAAGGTCATTGCCAGGAATGCGATGGCGAAGAAGAAAAATAATTTTTCAAATGGCAGATTTTTTTCGAGGAGAAATCCTGCACAAATCATTCCTAGCCCGACCATTAGGTAGTTTAGTCCTTGGAAAATTCCTATTTTCTTAGATACTTGATCCTTGTTTGTTGATTTGTAGAATAGGCTTTCTGATGAAGTTGTATAGATTGTTCCTCCCATTCCTCCAAGAAGTGCCATTAATGCTATGATGTAGAAATTATGTGTTTGCGAAAGTCCGAAATAGAATATTGCTATTAGTGTCAGAGCGATTCCAATTAAGTGTTTTGATTTTAGTCTGTCATTACTAAGACCCGAAGGTAGAATTGTTATAATGCTAGTTATTGTTCCTAATGCAAAGATGATTCCGATTTGTGCTCCTGTTAAGCCAATGCTGTTGTAGTAAACTCCTAGGAAGAAGGACATAGCGGTTATAAGCATTTTTACGATGCTGTTGAAAATCGAGAGTTTTGTGACTGAATTATCTTCCATTTTTCTGCATTAGCTTGAGGTCTTTCCAGAAGGTTGAGTAACTTTTTGATACACAGCTTGGATTTTTGATTTTTAAGTGCGGAATCAGATCTTGGATCATTCCGAAACACATTGCCATTCTGTGATCATTGTAAGTTTCTATTGTTATCTTGTGGGTGGGTGGATTTTCTATGAGTTTTGGGTTTCCTTCTATTTTTATTGAGTCTTTGGTAGTTTTTACTTTAATTCCCAGTTTTGAGAGTTCGTTTTTGAGCGCATGAAGCCTGTCGGTTTCTTTTATCCGTAGGTTTGCGATGTTTGTTATGTGGGTTGTGCCTTTTGCATAAGCTGCAAGTATTGCAAACGTCATTACCAGGTCCGGTGTTTCGTTCATATCTACTTTCCCCAGTGCTTTTAATGGTGTGCTGTTCCCCATTTTTTCAAGAAGGCTTAAGAATTTGATGTCTCCTTGAATTGATTTTTTTGAAAGGTTTTTGATTGCAATGGTTTTATTTGGGTGCAATGCGGCGTAGCCACCTATGTAGGAGGCAGAAGAAGCATCGCTTTCGATTGTATAGCTTGAGGGGAATTTGATTTTTTGCGGTTTTACTCTGAATTGTTTAAAATTTTTGTTCAATACCTTGATTCCGAATGCTTTCATTAGCTTAATAGTCATCTTTATGTAGGATTTTGAATAAAGTTTTTGAACAATGTTTATGGTGGTCTCCTTTTCTGCAAACGGAGCGAGCATTAGTAACGCAGAGATGTATTGACTGCTGATATTTCCCGGGATTGAAACTGTTCCTCCCTTTAGTTTCTGTGGTTCGATGGTTAGTGGGGGACAGCCGTTAGTGGTTTTTACTTTTGCTCCGAGCTTGTTAAGAGCTTTTGCAAGTGGATCAATTGGTCTTTTTTTCATTCGTTTGTCTCCATCTATTATTATTTTTTTGCCTGAAAGAGTTGCGAGTGCCGTAAGAAACCTGGTCGTGGTTCCTGCGTTTCCGGTATAGATTTTTATTGGAGACGAACCTTTTAGCTTCTTGAGTCCTTGTAACATGTAAGCAGTGTCGTCGCAGTCTGCAAGGTTTTTGAATTTAATTGGTTTTTCAGAAAAAGCAGAGAGAAAAAGTGCTCTGTTTGAAATACTTTTCGAGCCCGGAGTTGTAATACTTATTTGCATTTTGCTTTGACTATTGTTGCACTGCCGATTTTTGTGGCCAAAATGAGGTTTACATAATCTCCTTCTTTCTTTTTATCACTCAATAGATCTTTTTTGGTAATTTTTTTCATAGTTGTAACCGGCAGACCCGCAGATATTAGCAATTTTTTTATGCGGTTTGCATGTTTTTCTTTCAATGTTCCTTTTGCTACTGCTAGTTTGTTTATAATCACCATTCCTATACTTATTGCATGACCGTGCAGAAGTTTGTATCCGGATAATTTTTCCAATGCATGTCCGTAGGTGTGTCCATAGTTTAGCGTAGCTCTCAAACCTGTTTTTTCTCTTTCATCTTTTCGAACAATATCTACTTTTACTTTGATGGATCTCTTCAAAATATATTTAAGTGCCGCTGGATCTTTTTTTAAAATCTTTTCCATGTTTTGTTCAAGAAATTTGAACAGTCTTTTATCCTTTATTACTCCGTATTTTATGACTTCTGCTAATCCGTTTTGAATTTGTTTTAAAGGCAAATTTTTCAGGAAGGCCATATCTACGAAAACAACTTTTGGTTGAATAATCGTACCCATCAGGTTTTTACCATTTTTCAAATCGACTCCTGTTTTTCCTCCAATTGCAGAATCGACCATAGCCATAAGTGTTGTTGGAACGTGGATGTAGGGGATTCCTCGCATATAAATCGATGCCACAAATCCTCCCAAGTCACCAACAACTCCTCCTCCAAGTGCGATTACAGCGTCTTGTCTATCAAATCCTTTGTTTATCATTTCTTCGCCAAGTTTTTCAGCTGTTGTCATTGTTTTCGACTGCTCGCCTTTTTTAAAACTAATAATTTCACTCTTAATTTTTTTCCTCTTAAGAGCGTTTTGTAGTTTTTTTGCAAACAATTTTTCAACAATGGTGTCAGTGATGATTGCATATTTTTTCCCAACTTCCGTTTTTTCCAGGATCTCTGGAATGCGTTTTGTAATCCCATCTTCAACATAAATATTATGGGATTTTACTACCTTTTCTTTTAGGCGAAGTCTAATTATAGGCATAGGTAGGAGAAGTTAGAATGTTTTTCCGACGGCAGTGGCTATTGGTTTTATGTTTTCGAGCAATTGAGCAAATTCTTCAGGTCTCATTTGTTGTTGAGCGTCTGATATAGCTACTTCCGGGTTGGCGTGTACTTCTATGATAACGCCATCTGCTCCACAAGCAATAGAAGCTTTTGTCATTGGTTCAATTAATGATTTTTTACCGGTTGCATGGCTTGGATCAACTAATATTGGCAAATGACTTAGCTCCTGAACTAAAGGAATTGTAGCTAATGCAAGAGTGTTTCTGGTTTCCTTTTCGAATGTTCTAATTCCTCTTTCGCATAGCATTACTTCCGGATTTCCGTGTGACAGAATGTATTCCGCAGCCAGTAGCATTTCTTCGATTGTGGCTGAGAGACCTCTTTTGAGCAGAACCGGTTTACTTGTTCCTCCGAGTTCCTTCAAGAGTTCGAAGTTTTGCATGTTTCTTGCTCCGACTTGTAGAATGTCTGCTTTTTGTTCAACTATTTCAACATCTCTTACATCAAGGATTTCTGTAATTACTGCCATTCCGTGTTTGTCTGCAGAGTTTCTCAGAATTTCCAGACCTTCTTTTCCCAGTCCTTGGAAAGAGTATGGGCCGGTTCGTGGTTTGAAAGCGCCTCCTCTCATGATTTTTACTCCCATGACTGAAAGTTTCGAGGCTACTTCATCCATCAGTTCTTGGGATTCTACTGCGCAAGGTCCGGCTATTATTGCAAACTGTGTTTTGTCACCAATTCGTACTCCATTGACTTCTATGACTGTCGGTTCGCTCTTGGTTTCAGTGCTTACCAGCTTGAACGGTTTGACGACCCTCATTACTTTTTCTACTCCCGGTTGAGATTCCAAATGTCCAACATTTAGATCTCTTTCTTCTCCAATTACAGCGATTACTGTTCGTTCTACGCCGTAAAGTGGAACCGGTTTTAGCCCCTTTTCTTCAAGCTCTTGGATGATATGGGCGGCTTGATTCTGAGAAGCTTTGGATTTCATTACTATTATCATCTTCGATAGTGTTAAGTTGTGGTGTAAAGATTGCCATATTTGTGTAGAATAAAAAAGTCAATTAATTTTGAGATAATGATTATAGATACGCACGCACATTTGATGTTCGATAAGTTTGAGGGGGAGGTGGATCAGGTTGTTGAAAGGGCGAAAGAGGTGGGTGTTGGGAAGATTATTAATATTGGTTGTACGTTGAAGGATGCTATTCGATCTCATGAGATGTCTTTGAAATATGATGAGCTTTATGCGACTTTGGGTTTGCATCCACATGATGCTTTGGATATAAGTGATGAATTGATGGTGAAATGGGCTGGATTGATTGAGGAGAATAAAAGAATTGTGGCGATAGGGGAATGTGGTTTGGATTACGTTAAGGCGGATGTCCCTAAAGAGGATCAGAAAAAGGCTTTTCGTATGCAGTTGAAGTTGGCTCAGAAGGTTGGTTTACCTGTTATTATTCACAATAGGGATGCGGATGAGGATACTATGGAAATTTTGGATGAGTTTGATGTAAATGCTGTTTTTCATTGTTATAGCAGTGATATAGAATTTGCGCGAAAGCTTTGGTATAAGGGCTATTTCACGTCTTTTACCGGGGTTGTTACATATCCTAATACTGAGGATTTACTAAAAGTTGTGGAGGAAGCTCCAATGGATAAGTTTATGGTTGAAACTGATTGTCCGTTTTTGGCTCCTCAAGGTCATAGGGGCGAAAGAAACGAGCCTTCGTATGTTGCCGAAGTCGTGGAGAAGATAGCGGAAATAAAAAGATCTTCGCCAGAGGAGATTGCCAGGATTTCTACTGAGAATGCTGAGGGATTGTTTTTTAGGTTGAATCGGTAATGGTTTTTAGGACGGCAGAAATTTCTTTGTATTTTTCTGAGCTGAGGATTTTGGTGAATCCTAGTTTTTTGGCTTCATTCTCTCGTTTTTCTGAGTGAGAAACTCTACGAAGTTCGCCTGAGAGTCCGACTTCACCGTATATTGTGTTGGTGCTTGGGATCGATTTTTTGATTAGGGAAGAGGCGATTGCTGTAAGTACTGCTAAATCTGCAGCCGGTTCTGCTAACTTGATTCCTCCTACTATGTTTATGAAAACATCTTGGTTTTGGAGATTTAGTCTTCCGTATTTTTCTAAGACGGCTATGAGAATTTGGAGTCTGTTCAGGTCAAATCCATTTGCGGTTCTTTTGGGATATCCGAATGGGCTTGTGGAAACGAGTGCCTGTACTTCAACCAAAAACGGACGGGTTCCTTCCATAGCAACTGTGATGACTGAGCCGATTGCATTTTCTTTTCGGCCTTCCAGGAATTGTTCTGATGGATTTTTTACTTCTGTGAGACCTTTTTCGCTCATTTCGAAAATTCCGACTTCGTTACAGGATCCAAATCTGTTTTTGATTGCACGCAGAATTCTGAATTGTTGGAATCTGTCGCCTTCCAGATGGATTACGGTGTCTACTAAGTGTTCTAGAACTCTTGGGCCTGCTAGATTTCCGTCTTTTGTTACGTGACCGATTAGGATTACAGTAGTGGAAGTTGTTTTTGCCAGTTCCATAATTTGTTCGGTGCAGTATCGGACTTGTGTGACTGAGCCGGCTGATGATGGTAGGTCCATGCTGGAGATGACTTGTATAGAATCTATTATTACAAAAGATGATTTTTCCTGTTTTATGGTTTCGAGGATGGTTTCAAGGTTTAATTCGTTTATTGCGGTTAAGTTTTTTTCGTTTAAACCTAGACGAGAAGCTCTTTGGCTTATTTGAGATATGGATTCTTCTCCGGATATCAATAATGTTTTTTCGATTTTTGCCAATTGGTTGGCAATTTGTAACGTGAGGGTGGATTTTCCGATGCCCGGTTCTCCGCTGAGTAGTGTAAGGCTTCCTTTTACTAATCCGTCACCGACAACTCGATCAAATTCTCCAATGTGAGTTAGAGATTTTTTGTCGTTTGAATCTTTTTGGATTAATGGACTGGGAATGGTTGCAAGGACCTTTCTAGGAGTTTTTGATAATGGAGATTTTGAGGAAGAAGTTTTAACAACGTCTTCTACAAAACTATTCCATGCTTCGCATTGTGGACATTTCCCAGTCCATTTGGATGATTCAAACTCACATTCTTGACAGATGTATATGGTTTTTAGTTTCATCGTGCCCGCAGTATAGGTGAGTATATACTCACCGTCAAGAGAAAATTACTTCAGAGTAGACTTTTTCGTATTCCTCAGCCATTTTTTTAGCATCGAAATGATTCAAAATTCGCTCATAACCGGCATGAGCCATTTTTTCACAAAGATTTTTATCAGAGATTAGTTTTTTCAAAGCTTCGCCCAAAGCACCGGAATCTTCAGGTTCGACCAATATTCCATTATCCGTGACAACTTCCGGAATTCCACCGACTTTAGTTGCGACTATTGGCAAAGGAATCATCATTGCTTCCAAATTCACCAAACCGAAACCTTCACGTCTCGATGGGAGGCAGAATATATTCGAACTTTTCAGTAATCTAGGAATTCTCTTCTTTTTTCCGAGCAAAATCGCATGTCTTTCTATTTTTAATTTCTTAATTAGTTTTTCCAGGTTGCAACGATCCGGCCCGTTACCGATAAGAACAACTTTTGTGTTCGGGAAGTCGGCGACGATGCTAGGGATGGCTTTCAGTAGGTATTTTTGTCCCTTCCTTTCGTGAAGTTCGGCGATGCAGGTGATGATGAATGTGTCTTCTTTTGCTTTGAAAATGTCTTTTTTGATTGTTTTGATGTCATCTTCTGTGATTCGGAGGAGTTGTGATTGCCACCAAGTTGTGTCGATGCCGTTGTGGATTAGCTTTAGCTTATCTGCTTGTTTTGGGTAAATACTCTCGAGTAGTTCTTTGTTGTTTTGTGAAATTGCGATGATTTTTTTGACTTTCTTGAGACTTCTTTTTTTGAAAAAGTTTTTGAATGCCGGGAGGTGAAATGGATCGTGTTCTGTTGTAACGAGTGGGACTTTTGTTCCAAGCGCATACGCATATCTACAGCTTGCCGGGTTCCAGATGTGGGCGTGTAGAAGATCGATGTTTTCTTTTTTAATGATTTTTTTTAATTGGGTGTAATGGCGTGGGTCGTGCTTATGTTTTACATCGAGACGAATGACATCAATTCCTTCTTTTTCAAATTTTTCACACCAATTATCAAGTTCCGGATATGCGCTGCAGGCCAGGACCGGAGCGAATTTTTCTTTATCAAGAAATTTAGCCAAAAGAAACATTTGGAGCTCTGCTCCTCCGATTTGAGGAGTGTCTGTATAGAGTAGAATCTTTTTCACGAGAGGAAGTATAGCGGTGGGGGATATTTTCTTGCAACAGAAAGCTCGCTTGTGTTAGATTTTCTCCTGCTACTTGTCTTGGTGTAGGCCTTTGGTCTCTTTATGTGGGTCAGTAGCTCAGTTGGTAGAGCAGTTGCCTCTTAAGCAATTGGTCCCGGGTTCGAGCCCCGGCTGACCCACCATTTTGGCTTTTGAATTGACCAAATTGTTAAACTATGATAGTTTCTGTCGGTCAAAACATATTGTTGTCCAAGGGGAGCATAGTCGAGTTTCATTCTAGACATTCAAAGTTTGATACATTATCAATTTTCTTAAACATTTCACAATGCAAGAAGGAATTATTGCTCGTCTTGTTACGGACAAAGGATTCGGATTCATCTCTCGAGAGGGAGAAGAAAAAGATCTTTTCTTCCATTCAAATGAGCTTGTAGATGTAGAGTTTAACGACCTGAACGAAGGGGACAAAGTGACTTTTGAAGTCGCTGACGGTCCAAAAGGTCCTAACGCTATAAAAGTTAGCTTAGTTGCGTAACTTGATTCTACGTTAAAACAAAGGAGCCTCCATTATTTGGAGGTTTTTTTGTGTCTAGTTCTATGTTCTCTTTTTATTTCTCTCAGAGTAATGTAAAATTCCGGCGTTAATCTTTAACCTTATTCACTATGTCAGATAAGAAATTTGAGCTTTCAGGTAATGTTTTGAAGGTTGTTATTGTTTTTTTGGTGGGACTATTTGTTTTCTGGGGATTCAAAGTTTATGAGAGTTATTGGAATACACAGGGTGGAAATTATCCTCGAGAAATTTCGATTGATGCTACAGGAAAGGCATATGTTGTGCCTGATACAGCAAAAATATACTTAGGGGTTTATTCACAAGCAGAAACTTCCGAAGCGGTAATGGAAGAAAATACTGAAAAAATGAATGCGGTTATGGAAGTTCTCGCTGATCTTGATATTTCGGAGGAAGATATAAAAACTACAAATTATAGTCTTTATCCTAATTATCAATGGACGGAAGATCGTGGAGAATATCTTGATGGATATGCTTTGGATCAGAATGTTGAGGTGAAGCTGACTGATTTTGATCTGGTTGGTGATCTTATGGGAAAAGTGGTTGAAGCAGGTGCAAATGTGATCGGTGATGTGAGTTTTGTTGTTGATGATACGGAAGCCGCAAAAGGAGAAGCTAGAAAAGATGCTATCAAAAAGATTAATGAAAAAGTTAAGTCAATAGAGGAAGCTTCAGGATTGGATCTTGGAAAAGTTTTGAGTTATTACGAGTACGAGGCTTATGATTATGGAAAAGGATATGATGATTCTATGTCTTACGATTCGGCGTATGGGACTAGTTCTATTGCTCCTGTTCCCGTTGTTGAGCCGGGGCAGGAAGAAGTTCAACTTACTGTTACCTTAAGTTATAAGATAAATTAAGTTTAGTATGGAACGATTTGAAAAATTGTTAATGTATGAGTTGTGGGGGAATACTGTTTATGATTATGGGTTTGCGTTGATTGTATTTGTTGGTCTTTTTATTATTTTCAAGCTTTTCAAGATTATTGTTGTTGGGAGAATTGGTAAGTTGGCAAAGAAAACAAAAAATAGTTTTGATGACGAACTGATAAAGGCGATAGAAGCTATTTCGCCTTTGTTTTATTTTGTTGTGGCTTTGTATTTTCCTCTTAGGATGATTGTTATGAATCCTACGGCTGAAAAGGTGATTACGGGTGTGTTTCTGGTTGTAGTTGTTTATCAGGTTGTGAAAACTCTCCAGACCCTGATCGAATATGCTCTCATGCGTTTTGCTTCCAAGAGAGATGGAAAAGGTGTGCAGGCGGAGACGACTTTTGTTGGAATTAAGTTGATTGTACGGATAGTGCTTTGGATTGTTGCGATTTTGTTGATTTTGTCGAATCTTGGGGTGAATATTACTTCTTTGATTGCGAGTTTAGGTATTGGAGGTTTGGCGATTGCGTTTGCGGTGCAGAATGTTTTGTCGGATCTGTTTAGTTCATTCTCTATTTATTTTGATAAGCCTTTTGTGGTGGGGGACACGATTATGATCGGGACTCAAACCGGAAAGGTGAAATATATTGGTCTCAAGACAACGCGAGTTATAACGTTAGAGGGAGATGAACTTGTTGTGAGTAATAGTGAGCTTACTTCCAGTCAAGTTAGGAATTTTGGGAAAATGAAGAATCGTCGGGTAAAGACGAATATTGGAGTTGAATATGGAACTTCTTTGGTTAAATTGAAAAAAATTAATGAAATTGTGAAGAAGATTGTTGATAAAGTTGAAGCTACGGAATTTGATAGGTGCCATTTTAAAGACTTTGGAGATTCAAGTTTGAATTTCGAGATTATTTATTCGGTTATGTCTGGGGATATGAATGAATATATGGATCGACAACAGGAAATCAATTTTACTATGGCGGAAGCGTTCGAAAAAGAGGGGATTGTGATGGCATTTCCAACACAGACCGTGCATGTGAGGAAGGACTAGGCTTGTTCGAGGTCTTTAGCGAAATGTTTTCGTGTTTTGTAGCTTAGGTGTAGCCCGTCTGCAAGTGTTCCTTTTTCACAAGTACCGTTTGGGGCTACTTTTTTGGCGAGGTCTATTCGATCTTCTGTTAGACCTTTTGTTCTTAATAGATCGTTGAAGTCGTTGATTCTTTTATTGTGTTTTGCGTAAGGTTGAGAAGTTGCGATTTTTACTTCTACTCCTTTGGATTTGAAGAAATTCACGATTCTCATGTGATATTCCAGACTTTTTTGTGGACTCCAACTTCCTGCCCCGTTTAGATATAGTCCGGCAATTATGATTTTTTTGGGAAGTTTGAAATCTTTTACTCTTGGCCATACGTTTTTCATGAAATAGCTAAAGAAATTCTTTGAATTGTAAGCGCCGATAGCACAGATGCCTGTTTTTGGATTTTTGAGAAGTCCTCTGCCTATTTCCATTAGTGTTCCCTGGCTGCTTGAAAATATCCATTTGTCTTGTCCATTGGAAAGTCTTGTACGAACATTTGGATGTCCTGCATTTCTTCCAATTCTGTCAGGAGTTCTTGACCATTCTTTGATTGAATTTTCTCTTGGTCTTGATTTTAAGTAAAAGAATTTTGTTGATGCAAATGCTCTTTGTCTACCTCTGAGGTATTTTTTTGCCGGTCTTTCAATGTGTATGCAGAATAATGAAGTTAATTGTTGTACGGACGCTCCGGCTTTTGCCGCGGCACGAAGCTTTTTTCCTGTGTATCCTAAAATGTTTTTATTGATAACATATTGTGTATTATATACTGGATCCATGAATCTTTTTTTGAAATCTTCAACTGTTTCTCCTTTTAATTTAGATGCATCATAGTTTTTTTGGAATAAACCAAAGCTTCTTTCGCGAGTACCATTTTTATTTTTACAAGATGATTGTATGTTTCTAAGGTCTGATTCCATTTTTGCATTCATTATCATTGCCGCAATTAAATTTGGGGGTAATCCGTTGGGGAAATCTCGTGTTTTTACCGCTTTACCTAGTCTTATGATGATCTCTACATGTTTTAGTTGTATAGGGGACAATTTGTCTCTTATTTGGCTAAGAATGGATTTGTTTTTATCTAATTGTCCATATTCTGAGCTACTTACAGTTTCTTTTGCGGTAGGAGAAACTGATGTTGGTAGCGTTGGAACTGTTTCATCTTGTTTGTATTTTTTGGCGTGCGCTTTTCTAGTGGTTTCTTCCTGGTCCAGAATTTTTATGTGAGTCGCGACCGCTTTTGGGTCGTTTATGTTTACTCTTTCTTGATTGTCGAGAATTGTTACTTTGTCACTGGAGTGTGTGGCAATGTAGTCATGAGGTGGATTTACGTCACAGAATGCCAGTCGTCCTTGGTGTTTTCCTGAAGGAGTGACCATTCTTTTTGCAATTATCGTGCTTCCATCTTTTTCAATTTTGATCAAATTTGCAGTGAGGAAAATTTCTCCACACCCGATTGTGTTTTCTTGATTTGGTGAATATTTGAGAATATATGAATTCGGTCCGCATTTAGAAGTGTATGCGGCGATCCTTCTGGCTTGTTCTTCTCTCAAGTTTAAGATTCTTTGCTTTCCGGTTTCTTTTTTGTTTGAGGTCTTGAGAATTCTAGAATTTTCTCTGATTTTTGATGCTTCCATGCTGGCCATTGTACTTCTGTACGATTCTTTGGCTGTGGGATCTATTTTTTTTACCATTTCGTAATATTTCCCGTGGATTTTGCCAGGAAGGTGTTTGCTTGTTTCCGGCTTTGCTAATTCTGCCGCTGGAGCACCAGTGGCTTTTGCACGGAGTTTCTTTGTTTTAGTTACTAAAACAGTTTTTTTTGTGGCTTTTGTTACCGTTTCATTATGTTTTGAAAGTTCCAGTCCCGGCATACTTTTATTTTTAAAATATCGCTTTATTCTACCATAAAATTGGGTTTTTATCAATCGTGCAAATGTGTATAATTTGTGAGAAGCACTTTGCCCAGGTGGCGGAATTGGTAGACGCGCGGGACTTAAAATCCCGTTCTAGCAATAGAGTGCGGGTTCGATTCCCGCCCTGGGCACCATGATCTGTACCCCAAAAAGTGGACACGGTACATAGTTTTCTTTTGTTAGAATAAGTTAGTAATCAATTAACAAAAGATTTTATGAGAACAATATTCTCGAAAGAACAGATCGCCCAGTTGGGAAAGAATCCTTGCGTTTTTGAATGTCGCGAGAGATCGATCCATTACACCTACGAGTTCAAAAAACGAGCTTTGGACTTGTATACTCAAGGAGTCAAACCAAAGGAGATTTGGCGTCAGGCCGGTTTTGACACCAGTATATGGAAAAAACAATACTGTGGAGACACTATCAAGGACTGGAGGCGCATGGTTAAGAAAAGGGGTCTTGAAAGCTTGACCAAACCATCAGGAGTTCAGGCAGACGGCGGATACAAAAGAGCCAGATCACCCGAAGCTGAAAGAGTTAGGCGGCTGGAGCTTCAGGTCAGGTATCTTGAAAAAGAAAATGATTTTTTAGCCAAACTCCGGGCCAAAAGAGCGGAGTCAAACTCAGGCCGTGTGAAAAATACAGGATCATCAGAGAGCTAAAAAATGATGTTAATATTCTTTGCGAACTGGCAAGTGTCTCCAGAGCCGGTTACTACAAATGGCTGAAGTACGCAGACAAACCGGACAAAGATTATTCTGATTACCTCGCAGTCAAGAAAGTTTTTGACAGCGGAAAAGGCAAATATGGTTGGAGAAACATTAAAATGAGGATTCCTACCATGAATCACAAGAAAATTCAGAGAATCATGAGGAAATATGGATTGAGCGCCATGGTGAGAAAAAAGAATCCATACAAACAAATGATGAAGAAAAACTTGGAGCACAGGACCTTCCCCAACAAGCTACAAAGGGAATTCCATCAGATTTTGCCGTTCAAGGTTTTCTGTACTGACATCACATACATTCCGTTTCTGAGCCGTTTCGCCTATCTTTCCGTTATCAAAGACATTGCAAGCGGTGAAGTTGTGGCATGGAATCTTTCTCTGTCCATGGAAGTCACTTTGGTCACGGAGACCGTGAAAAACATACAATTGGATTCGTACGAAAACATCATGATCCATTCTGACCAAGGATTTCATTACACCAATCCGGCCTATATTGAGATTATCAAGGAATTGAAGATGATCCAATCAATGTCCGGCAAAGGAAAATGCCTCGACAACGCGCCCATTGAATCCTTCTTCGGACACATGAAAGACGAGCTTGATTACAAGTCCTGCCAATCGTTCGAACAGTTGCGCTTGGCAATCGACGAATATATGAGATACTACAACCACGAAAGAAAACAGTGGACAAGAAAAAGGATGACACCTGTTGCATACAGAGATCATCTTCTAACCAAGGTCGAGGGTTAAGGGTTTCTAAAGTGTCTACTAAAGGGGGTACACATCACCATTTTATTCCCGGGGTTTCTTGACAATGTGCGCCTTAGTGCTAGAATTTCGTCTTATTTAACTTACACATTATGAAAGTTCCAGTTATAGATCACAATTGGGCTGCTGAAAATGTATGCAAGCATTGGAAACTAACC
>JBDRIE010000008.1:0-27865 GCA_043816165.1 Nitrospirota bacterium
TTTTTAATTTTTTACCCAGTAGAGCCTCTATTCTTTGCATAATCTTATATTTGCCATTGTCGTTGGCGTGTCTAGACAGTAATGTTTCGAATATTGTGACGAGGTCAGCGCATTCTTTTTGCCAAGTCATCACTTCTTTTGAGTTTTGATGTTTTTCGAGTTTATAAAACAGTAAACAGGCAATACTGAGCCTCCATTGTTCTTTATCCCAGTTCATAACTCTATAAGCTTCCCAGTCAATTCTGGTTAAAGTTGGAGCAAGTAACTTATAAAATTCTTGAAATTTTTTCTTTGTGAATTTTATATCTTGATGGTGGGAAGCGTTATCTACTTTTTGCCTTGTAATGTTGATGCCCCATTTATTGACGTAAAACATTGAGGGGAGAAAGGTGTTTGAATACAAATTTATTGTCATCAAACTTGAACTTATACCGTAGTTATCTTTACCTGCGTAATCTGGCAATAAAATTCCCCAACTACTCTCTTTATAGCTGGAATCGTATTGATCCTTGTATTGATTCTCTTCGTCCAGCCAAGCGTGATTATTTCTTTTAATATTTTTATTAAGAGGCTTAATTCTGCGTTCAATTAAGTCGATAAATTCACTTTTGTCAATTTTTGTAAGGTTCCAAAATTCTAAATCCCCAACGGTTTTTATTTTTTGTTTGAGCTGAACATTATATCCAGGAAATGCGATAAAAACTTTTTTCATAGTCCCATTTTATCATCTTAATGAGACAATTGCTTTTCCTTTTTTATACTGTCTCATTTGTCTCATTTTCCAATTTACTCTAAAATGCCACCAAAGCTACCCAAAGGGTACTAGACCCGAGTAGCCAGCCAGATTAGTCGATAACTAATTATACTATGGAAAATAAAGTTTTAGAATCTTCCAATATTTCAGATATTAGTGTGAAAAGTCTTCTTTTGTTAAATAAAGCTCAGATCAGAGTAAAACTTGAGACCTTTTCTGATAATGAGTTAAATGAATTAACGAATATTATTAGACAAAAATATGACGACATTAATTATGTGATTTCTGCTACGCTGGATTGTAGGACAATGGTTCAAAAAGTGGTAGGAATTGTTACTGTAGATTTTGATAATGTAGCGAAATTAAGATTTGAATTTAAAAAATTGGCGGAGTTAATTGAAATGGTTGATTATGAACGAGAAATAAGAGGAATGATTTCTGTAGTACGTGTAGGTGTTGATTGGTCTAGTAAAAATTTGACTATAAGTTCAGGTGAAGGATTTGTGTCACGTCCTTTTGATCCAAAAACTGACTCTCCTGAAAAAATAATGGCAGAAGCTGTCGAAATTGCTTGAAGGGTACTAGACCCGAGTAGCCAGCCAGAGATACTGTCTTGTTGACCCGAGTATAAAATATATATAAATGAAAAATATTGAAGATCTAAATAAAGGAGAACTTATTAAAGCAGATTTATATTCAAGAAAGAATGCATTGAACGGAAAATATAAAGCTGCCCATTTAGGATTGGATAATCTATCTGAAATTAAAAATAGTGACGTTTTTTTTCTAGAAAGCTTGAAAATGAAGGCTGATTTGGCTGATAAGATGATTGCTGAAACTGATGCTCAAGGTAAAAACACATCCGATCCAAATGTGATGAAAAAATTGGGAGAAGAAATAAATGTTGCTGGCGAACCAGTTCATAGAAATGAATCTATAATGACTGCTGTTTTTATTTCTATACAATTAATGGCCCTTTACGGAATTGCTATTGGCATTTGGGGACTAGCTTTTAATAAAGAATTTTTGGAATTCGGATTGTATGGTGTTATCGCAGGTCTTCTGATTAGCTTGCTGTTTGCGTCTCCTGCTGCTTTTCAAAGGACAAAAGAGCAAATTAGAGACATATCGTTTGGAGTAGGGACAACTTGGGGAATTTTGGGAATTATTATTGGGATTGTTGGCTTACTTATTTGGATAATAAAGATAATATTTTTTTAAATATTCCAAATGGTAGCTAGACCCGAGTATAAGTTGAAAAATCACATATAATAATGAAAAAAAACTTTTTCAATCCGTTCCTTTCTAGGAAACATATGACACCGAAAAATTATAAGGCCATTCGCGAAGAACGGATTACTGTTAGTAAATATATCATCACACTTTCTACGAGCATTATTGGAGGTATTTTTGTTATTTCTCAATTAATGGACCGTCCGTTTCAGGACTTATTTTTGTTGAAATTTATATTAATTATTTTGGGACTTTCAATTTTAGCTGGAGTAATTCTTCAAATTATTGATGTTAAAATTCAATTTAATTTTGTTTCTATTAAATCGAAAGGTGATGTTACTTTTGGTGATTTTGATAGGATGGATGAAGACGAAAAGGATGATTTTTTTAACTTGTGGGATGATGTGTATACAAAGCTTAGATTTTCTATAAATGTAGAAATTTTTCAATATATTTCATTTTTTATTGGTATGGCAGCTTTAATATGCTTTATTTATAAAGGGTACTAGACCCGAGTAACCAGCCAGAGTGGCATTAATAGCACTGTTGACCCGAGTACAGAAAGGTAAAACATTATGTTATGAATAAACAAATTCCAGATTGGAAGCAGGTTAGTGATACTGTCCGTTTAGTCTATCTCGCAGATGTGAATTTAATGATTTGCAAAAAAATTTATGAATATATTGACTCACAAAATCGTGATGATTTTTATTATTTTTTTCTTTTGTCGGCGAATAATGCTTTTAATGAATCTGTAGGGATAATTCACAGCTTATTGTGTTCAAAAAAGGGAGAAGAAGTACGAATAAGGCCATTACTTGAAAAAATTATTAAAAAAGAAAAAGAATCTATACCAGCAGTTGATGATAAGAAGGTTGAGCATTTATTAAAGGCAGTTGATAAAGACTATCCAGTTGTGAATTTTAATAATTATACTTTTTTACAAGAAGAGGATAGAAGACCTATCGGTAATATAATGGAGGATATAAGAAAAAAGAAAAGGAACACTAGTGGTATTAATGATTTAATCAATCTGAAAAAACAATTTGAAGAAGAGAATTTTCATAAAATAAGGCATCAAGCAGTTGCTCACAAAAATAAATATTTAGATGATCCTGCAGCAAGTCCTATAGGAACTATTTATCCTGAGTATATTGAAAAATTAGGAGAAATTATTAAAGAATTACGAATTAATTGCCATATATGGTTTGATTATACTTTGATTAATACTTCTATTGGTTCAATTAAAGCTTTGGAAACAGTCCTAGAAAAATTAAAGGGTACTAGGCCCGAGTAGCCTGCCAAATAGTGCGTCAATTGCACTGTTGACCCGAGTGGTTAGCCAAAAGGAGCAAAACCTTGGTGAGGAAGTAATTGTTTTATGATTGTTTTTGCTTTTTGTGTCAATCGGTTTTGGCGGTTTTTTAGAGAAAGTTTAAGAATTTTTTAGATTTGTGATGTATTTTGTAATTATGGAAAGTGAATCAACTGTTACAACTAGAATTGCTATATTTAAAGGGCAGAAGGTGCGCAAAACTATTCATAATGATGAATGGTGGTTTGTTATTGTAGACGTGGTAGTTATATTAACCGATTCTGTAAAGCCAAAGGGCTATATAACTGATATGAAGCGTCGTGATAAGGGACTGGCCGAAGGGTGGTGGCAAATTGCCAGTACCCTTGATATAGAAACAGCGGGTGGTAAACAGAAAATGAATTGCGCTAATACAGAAGGGATTTTTCGAATTATTCAGTCAATTCCGTCTCCTAAAGCAGAACCTTTTAAGCGTTGGTTGGCAAAAGTAGGCTATGAACGAGTTCAAGAGATTGAAGATCCCGAACTCGCGACGAAGAGGACCAGGGCTTTGTATAAAGCGAAGGGTTATTCCGATGAATGGATAGAAAAACGTATGAGGGGAATTGAAATTCGTGAGACTTTGACTGATGAATGGCGAAAACGTAATGTCAGAGAAGGCAAAGAGTATGCAATTCTAACTGCGGAAATTTCTAAGGCTACTTTTGACATGACACCATCGGAATATTTGAAATTCAAAGGATTAAAGCGAGAAAATTTGCGGGATCACATGAATGACTTGGAGTTGATTTTCACTATGCTTGGGGAGGCATCAACAACAGAAATTGCAAAAACAAAAGATGTCCAAGGATTTACTGATAATCAAGTGGTAGCTCGAAAAGGCGGTAAGATTGCCGGTGGTGCGAGAAAAAAATTAGAAAAAGAGTCTGGAAAAAAAGTTTCTACTGTGGAAAATTATTTAGAAATACAAAAAAACCAGGAGTTATCGGCAAAGGGTACCTTACCCGAGTAGGCATATTCGTAACTTACTTTTTACTTCTTCTTCCTGATTAGGTATCTTTTTATTCCCCAGACGATAAGCAGAAGAACAATCACGACCGGCAGATAAACTCCAAGCCAGATTAGTGCATTCAAAACTCCTTTGCCTGTGTCCAGAAGGGATCTTAAGGCTTCTTTGAATATAGCAAAGGGTTTCCATTTGTCCTCTTCATTTATAACGGGAAGGGTGGAAGGGTCTGTGGATAAATAGACGGTGAGGCTTGAAAGATCAACGCTTTCTTTTAAATATTTCATTCTGCCCTCGATGCTTTCTATATTTCCACGAACAGAGCTAAGTTCCTTTTGTACCGCCAAAACATCTTCTATTCTTACGGCAGTCTTCATTATCTCCAAAAATTGTTTCTCGGTTGCCTGAAGATTCCCGAGTTTGGCTTCGAGATCAACGTACTCCTCTGTGATATCTTGCCCGTCAATACGTTCATCTTCAACGTCACCCATTTCTTTGATATAGGCAATTGCGTCGTCCAAAAATTCAGACGGCACTCTCACGGTAAGATAACCGTTCATATCAATTCCGGATTTATTGACATTACTTGTAACCAAAAATCCGCCTTTTTCCTCGGCGTAATTCACAATATCTTCAACAGATTTGCGCACATCATCAACAACTATAGAAAGAGAACCGGTCTTTATTATCATTCTTTCATCATAAGATTCGTCCATATCTCCGAAATCTCCATCCATATCCATCGCCGGAGCGATAGCCATCTCCATCTCCATGCTTCGCGTTGACCCTGAATTTTCATAACTTTCCGGGAATCCCCCATAGTTTCCTCCACCAAATGCGTACAACAAGCTCCCGACCAGTATCAAAAGCAGAACAACAAACATCCACGGTTTTATTTGCCAGTATTTTTTCATGTGATTTGAGTTAAAGATCTATTTCCGCCATTATATGGAAATAACGCGAAAGATTCAAACAAAGCATCCAAATAGCCGGCTCGTTTGTTGCGGAATTGTTTTTTTCGGTGCTATAATTGGGTAGTTTTGTAACCTTATTACTATGATTTCTATGATTAAAAAGATTAGTTTGATTTTGTTTTCGTTTCTGTTCCTCTCGTTTTCGCTTTCTGTTTCGGCTTCTTTTATTGCTCCTGAAGATACGATTCATGCTTGGGGGCATTGGAGCTCTAGTGCCGGTGGGGTGAATCAGAGTGGTATTATTAGTTTTGATTTTCCGCCCGGAGGTGGTGAAGTTGATGGTAACATGACTGGGACTGGTGATCAATTTGGTATGGATATGGAAGGTTTTTTTGATGGAAATTTTACCGGAGGATGGGATGGGACTTTTAGCGGAACTTATACTACAGTTGTTTCATATAATTGGGTAAATCCCTCTACTGGAGCCACCGAATCTACTACGCAGACTATGAGTGGTGTGTGGAGTGGGAGTGTGACCAAGGATGGGCAAATGAATGTGACAATAAGTCCTTCAAATGCTCCTTCCAATAATATGACGGCCAATTTTGACGTGGGTGAATTTGATACGGAGTTGCGTCTTTCTGAGTATGATGATGATAAGTTGATGCAGGGGGATATTGAGGAGGAAGGTATTGCGGAAGTGTCCGGAGAGATGACTTATATGATTGTGGATGGGGAAAGATATGAGTTGGATGTGCCTATTCAGGTCCGCTCTGGAATGACTTTTGGAGTTGAGCATGAAAATGGTTCGCTCTATCTTGATATTGGTGAGGATCACACGCTTTTCATGTCAGGAATAGGTGAGGTTACTGTTTTTTTGGCGGAAGATATTGATAAATCAAAGTGGGCAGACATTATGGGTCAACAGCCGAAAGGTTCTGTTGTGACGATGATGCCGGGACAGGTTGTGGTGAAATACAAGACAGGATCTGCGGAAAATTATTGGGTACCAGGGGAGTTTGAGAATTCTAGCGATCCGAATGTTATTTCGGGCTTTGAAGGTTATGAACAGAAAATCGATAATCCAGAGGATCAGACTGAAATGACTTATATTATGCTTGAGACAAAGGATACTCGAGGAATGGACCTTTCCGTATTTTCTGAGGCAATTGGAACTATTGGAGGACTAAGATATTCTGGTCATAGGCCGGCTCCTATAATAATGCCTCAAAAGTATGCGTCCGACAATCCTTTCAAGAATCTTTGGGGAATGCTATTTGGAAATGAAAGTGAGGTGGAATACGATTATGATGGAGAAAATCTAAAGGTGAATGTTTTGGAAGGCCG
Organism: Nitrospirota bacterium; assembly: GCA_043816165.1. Taxonomy (GTDB): domain Bacteria; phylum Patescibacteriota; class Gracilibacteria; order UBA1369; family LOWO2-01-FULL-3; genus JAACEU01. The sequence goes on from JBDRIE010000008.1 coordinate 6,570, forward strand.
AGTGACTGTTTTTGACACAGATTTTGAAGGAAATAGTGTGATTGTGGCGGTTGTTGAGAGCGGTGAAAGTTATGAAGTGAATATTGAGGAGTATTATGATGAGAAATTTGGGGAAGATGGGGATGGGGATTCGGAAAATATTCTTCAGTACATCATAGGGTTTGGGATCCTTTTTGTTTTCTTTGTTCTGCTTGCTGTTTTGGGAATAAGAAGAATGAAAAAGGGAAAGATGTCGAAGCATTGGAAAGATTATTAGAAGTTGAGTTTACAAAAAAACACTAGTATTGTATGTTTCAGCTATCTTATTCCTAACTTAAATTTATGAAAAAAATTATTTCTATCGCTATTTTCCCTGCGATTCTTGCTTCGCTTGTTCTGTTTACTGCGTGTGGTTCAAAGATTGGAGATGTGATTGATGATGGAGATATGATCGATGATGAAGATGTTTCAGTTGTGGTTGATAATGACTTTTTTAGACTTGAGGCACCCGGGGAATGGACTGAGGGAGAGACTCCTCTGGGAGTTATCAATATTTTTTACAGTGATGTCGAGTCCGGAGATAGTAGGGCTAATTTGATGAATTTTAAGGATTCATTTAGTATCGTGCTTGATTCAAAAACAAACCTTGGAGAAGACTATATCGCTGGAATTAAGGAGACTTTGCTTCCGGTTCTTCCAGGTGCAACTTATTCGAACGATGAGTGTTTTGTTCAGGTTGGTGAATATGACGCATGCTCGTTTGAAATTGATATATTGCAAAACGAGATCAACCTAAAACTGTTAATGGTCGCGATTGAAGGTGCCGGATCTGACGTTTGGCTAATTACTTATACAACTACCGAAACTGATTATGACGTCGCATCAGCTATTCTTGACGATATTCTTGATAATTTTGAGCTGAAAAGTGTGGAATAGAGGTTAGTCCTCCAATCCATTATCAAAACTTACACTCCAGCTTCCGCTGTCACCATATGGTCCGACGCTTAGACTGAATGTTCCGCTTGCGTATTCTTCTTTGAGATAAATGTTTCCGCTGAAACTTCCAAATATGTTGCGGGCTTCTATATATTCGCTTGCTTCCATATATCCGTCTACGTTTCCAGATACTGCTCCTCCTTCTCCCCCATCGTAATATCCTGTTGCAGTTGAAGACCAGCAGGTTCCTCCCGGACAGCCGCTAAAGTAGGCTGTGACCGGTCCCCCATCCGATGCAAATTCTACGCTTATGCTCCCTGAGTCCATGCCATTCCAGCTCCCACTTGCTGTTATGAATTCGGCGTATTCTCCATCTTCTCCATCCTCTCTGTCGCCTATGATGTCTGTGAAGACTTCGTATCCGGATAATTCTTCTTCTAATGAGGTTATTGCTTTATTTGCCTCTGAGAGTTGGTTGTTTAGCTTATCTCGTGCTTCAGGGGAGACGGTTGTGAATGTGCCTCCTTCCATTGATTTTAGAATTTCAAGTTGTTGTTCTAGGTATGCTTTCATTTGTATGTTTCGCTCAAGCTCTTCTTGTTTTTCCGTCAGTTCGGATTTTGTAGGCAGGGTTAGATGTGCTTGACCGAGTGATACGATGAAGGCTAGTAAGTCTTGATCTATTTCTACATTTTTTACCGTTGTATTGTGAACTGTTGTAGTTCCCCCATTTACAATGCTTACGTCTTCAGCTGAGACAGGTAAATTGCCGTCTGCCGTTGCGTAAATTTTGTAATCCCCTTCCGGAAGATTTATTGAGTTTGTGTCGTCAGTATTTACAGGGACAATTATTAGCTCGCCTGTCTCTTCATTGTAAGCGATTATGACTTCATCATCGTCTTCTGGGTCGTAGCCCTCCCCATAATAATCGTCATTTTCTTGGTCATTGAAAAAATCGTATAAACTTGGTTCCTCAAAATCGTCCGGGTCTACAACTTCGTTTTCCAGTGCCAATTTATTTTCTCTCCTTTGATCTATGTAACCCTGAAATTCAGCGTACCCGTTTGTTCGAATCATAAAATCCGCGATGTGTTTTGGCACGTATTCTCCATATTCTCCCTCTTCTATTTCGTCGCTGATTATTGCGGTTACATTATCTATGTAGTTGTACATGTCGTTTGCGTCGCCTTCTCTCAAGGTTTCGTACATTTCTTGTTTGTATGATTGAAAACCGGATCCGTATCCTTCGGGTAGTTGGTCGACTTCTTTGTTATAGAATTCTTCTACGTTTGCCAGGTCTGTGTAAAAAATTTCTTCAATGTCATTTATTCCAAGCTCTGCCAATCTTGGGGCGATAAGTGTTTCTGCATCACTTGGGGAAGCTTTTTCGATTTCTTTGTATGCTGTGTAGATTCCCATTCTCATTGCTTCGTCCTGGTCTCTGTATTGATCTTTTGTTAGGAAATTTCCGATTGATCGCATAAGTCCGTAATCCCGGAGACCGGTGTCAACTCCATAGCTATTTGTTTCATCGGCGTATGCTGTGTTCAGAATAGTGTTTAGTGTTGCCTGAGCAAACATTTTTTCATTTTCACCTTCGAGATATTCGAGGGTTTTTACTGTGGTTGCCGTTTGCTCCTCTATTTTATCAAAATATTCGAAAATCGCTTCCGTATCATCACTTTCCGCTACTAATATCGTAAGTTCCGCTTTTGATTCCAAGAGCTCCATATACTGTTCTGCCAAAATTTCCATTGCTGAGTCATGGTCTTCGTAGACGATTTCGGTTTTTGTGGAATCTGAATCGTTGGATCCTGATCCAAATTTCAGAGAGCATGAACAGCCTGAAAAGACTGCCACTAGAATTAGCAAGCTCAAAAATAGTGCGATTTTTTTCATAGGAAGGTTTATTAAAGTATCTTTATTATACAGAAAGTTGAGTTTATTTGAAGTTTGTTATATAGTTCTACCGTATTTTTACCCTTGTTCTTAACCCTTATTACTATGAAAAGAATTCTGATTTTGGGAGTCTCTATTCTGATGACTCTTTCTTCACTAGTGGCCGTTAATGCTGTCAGTTATGTTGATTCTATAGATTTGGATTATGTTGAATATGACCATTATGGAGGATCTCCTGGTCAATGTGATTATGATGGAAATTGTTGGGATTCTAATGGTTTTTGGTATGCAGATCCTGATTATACAGGTTCTGATTTCACATTTGGTTATCCGGGTTCTGTAGATGGATGGGGAAATCGTTGGAATAATTATGGTTACTGGGAGGAAGATTTCTTTTACCCATATGCTAATACTCCGGAATATTCGGAATATGATGATGTGGGATGGGACTATACACCGGATGAGGGTGATTGGTGTGCCGATGGAGAATGTGGGAATGAATATCTTTTTTGGGATGTGGATCCGGAGAATGAATATAGTACTGTCGTAAATTATGTGGGGAATGCGGGTGTTTTTGATGGCTATGATGATGGGAGTTTCAAACCTTATGGCAGTATAAACAGAGCTGAATTTTTGAAAGTTTTGGTTGAATTTAGTGGCGTGACTCCAAATAGCACGTACGGAAACTGTTTTAATGATGTTGGAACTGACTGGTATGCCCCTTATGTTTGTTATGCAAAGGCACAAGGCTGGGTTGTTGGATATAGCGATGGGACTTTCGGTCCGGGAAATACCGTGAATAAAGCTGAAGCGCTCAAAATGCTTTTGGAGGTCCGAAGTGCGCCCTTTTCAGCGTGTGTTTATGGAGCGGCTACGGATGTAACAGCCGAAGAATGGCATTGTCCTTATTTCCAATTTTCAAATGAATATGATTTGGTCGATGATTACGAATATTATTATTACCCTGGAGATTTAATGATCCGAGGAGAAATAGCTGATATGTTCTATAGATATGATATAAATTATTTGGGGGTGCAGTAGAGAAATTGGACCTACCTGAAGGTGTTTAGTTGTTGCTGCTCCTCGAAAGGGATCGGGTTTGGTTGTTGTTGGATGTTCAAGGGGGTTTCTCCCCTTTCTCCTCTTCTTATATCTCTTTGGCGGTCTTCTTTTGCCCTGCTTAGTGCGCGGAAATGGAATTTTGCATTTGGGACTCTGTTGAAGGTTTTTATTGTGTCAGAAGCATTCAGAAATATTTTTATATCTCCATATTTGAATAAGCTTGGCATGATCCCTTCCTGAACTTTTTCAATGTTTTGGATTTGACCCATGTCGATTGAGTCCTGGTTGTCTGTGAAGAAGAGGGTTTTATTATGATCAATTACTCTAGAATTAGTAATAATCACCACATTCGCAAAATAATTTAACATTTTTATAAAAAAACGGTGCATGTACACCGTTCCGGATAAAAAGGCTGTAAAGAATAATAGCTTCATCTCCCTATTTCCCTGTAGGATTTCCTTGATTGTGTTCATCTGAAACATTAGAAGCCCAATTACAATCACGAAAATTCCGAAGAATACCAATTCCTTAAGCAAGTCGACCCAATGGTGTCGGAAAAAATATAAAAACTGTTCGTTAGTCTGTTGTCCCTTGAAGATTTTGTCCTTGTTGTTGGGAGGTATTACAGGGTCCATATAAACCAAATGGTAAATAATAAGTGGAATAGAGTGAAAGCTCCATGCGCCATGCACATGTGCCTTTTTCCTATAATTCCAAATAGTTTTGTATATTTGAGTTCAGGGAATCGATATTTTTTGTTGTACAAAAATAATCTGCTCAATGTGAGGAGAAAAAAGATAATTGAGCCCAAAAGTACTAGAACCATTAGAGTAATAAAAAGAGACATGTTGGTTCTTTTATAAACTGGACTTGCCCACCTGTATTCTAGGAGATTATCGCGAAAGCGTCAACTTTATTTTTTTCTTTTATCTGACGATGCCTTCTTCAACCGGAATTTCAACCGGAACTTCCTGTTGAAGTTCTTGAGTTTGGTATTCGATTTTCTGGATATAGCCTTGGTACTGGCTTGTTGATCCGAGTCCTATTAAAGCGCTCACGCCTATTACTACCGCTGCGATTACAATAATCATTGCGATTATGAGTCCTTTGCTTTTGAAAGGTGAGCTTGGTTGTGGTGGTACCGGCGGCTGTACCGGTGGTTGTACCGGTTGTACCGGTGGTACCGGTGGCTGTAGTGGTGGTGTATTTTCTTCTGGTGCCATTTTATTTCTTTTTACGAGATATGAATAATCCTCCTAATGGGAATAGTAAGTAAATTAATACCGGAGTTCCTGTTCCAGCCGTAACTCCTGTTTCTGCGCTTTGTAGGGATACTGTGGCTGCGGCTTGAGACTGTGATGGAGTTGGAGTGACAGCGGTTACAGTTGTAGCTATAGGTTCTGTTACGTCTTCGAAATCTCCGGGAAGTGCAGAGTAACGAGCTTGGACTTCTCCACTTTTAATATCTTTTACTTCCCCGTCATTCGGATCTTTTGCGTAAATCTTGTAAGTGTATTCTCCCGATGCTACTACTTCGTCACCATCTGTCCCATCCCACCAAACATAATAATCCCCTGCTTCAACGTCTTCGTCCTCAAGTAAATCAAGAACCGTTACACCCGTATGATCAATGATGTTTATATCAATTTTGGCATCTGCTGATATTTCGTATGAAATTTTTGTTTCGTTTGTTAATGGGTTGAATTGAACCGGGAAAACGTCATGGTCGGTGATTTCCAGGTCATCTTCTGCTCCGGCTGGCGTTGGGTCCGGATCAGGCGTCGGCTCTGGAGTTGGGGTTGGGGTCGGAGTTGGAGTTGTGGCTGTTGCTGATATGAACGCTAAAACCAGGTTGCTATCCATAGGTTCTGTACCGTTTGAGATAGTTGCAGCCGGAACTGTAAGTGTATATGCAGTGGTCCCTTCCAGGTCCGCATAATTGACGATTAATGATTTGTCCGCTTCTACATATGATATTGGGCTAACTTGTTTATCGTCTGTGCTGCCTGCGCTTAAGATTGTTACGTTTGTTGTCGGGTCTAATGTGAGGCCTGCTTCATCAAAAACAACTGTGATTTGACCGGATTCTGTTGCTATATCTGTCGCATTGTTAATTGGTGATGTAGAAACAATAGTTGGGGGAAATTCTGCGTCTGGGATTGTAGGGGGTTCTTCACCTATAAACCCTTTAAAAAGGGACCCCGATCCCCCTGATATCAGAAAATATATGGTAATTAGAATGGCTATACCCACAAAGATAAGAAAATAGTTCCTTATTTTTGTGCTTAATAGTGTTCTTGTTTTTATTTGATCACTTGGATCAATTTCTTCCGGTGCCATATATTTTTGTTTTTGTTTTATCGGTATATTATACCATGTTTTTGGACGTTTTGCAATTTGCTACTATTGGCATTCTGCTCTAATTAAATACGGGAAAATATACCCATAAAGTGAATCTTCATAAACCTGCTGTGCCTCATAGCTGTAATCACTACATTGGACAATTCCACCTCCTTCTTTGTCCAAACCGTCTATCCATGTATTTCCATCACTGCTTGTTTGCAATTTTGAACATATTGAACCTATATGTCCGCATGCAGAATCTCCACTATCATTATATCCAACTATAGCAGCCATCAGCCCATAAGTAGATGCTTTATCTTTATTTGTCGTCATACATATATGCGTTCTATCGCCATAACTGCAACTGTCACAGATAGCATTAATACTCCAATCAAAACCAGGGCTATTGTTGTCAAGATATTGATAAATTTCTTCAATGCTCAAATTGCATCCGCCACCAACAAGCTCATATGTGTATTCCGCATTTGGATTATTAACATTTTTTATTCCTATCTCTGAGCAAATTTTCCCTAAATCAGAACATGTCTCATTACCTGTCGTTGTTACGCATTTAAGAAGAGACGTTTCGTCTGATGACGTACAGAAATTTTCGTTAGTTTCCAGTAGTGTGCCATAATACTCCACTTCAATTGGTGCTAGCTCCAAATTGAACTCCAAATTGCCACAAATGGCTCTAAATGCATAATTAGTGGTATCTACTACGCCGCTATGTTGGAAATTTTGACCTAGGGCGCTACACGATTCACCTGTTGATATCCAATCTGCTGCCACTCCATCAATGTTATGATTACTTGCTTCGATTCCCGTGCAGTTTACACATGCTTCATCGCCTGTTTGAAAAAATACTGCAGGATTACTTCCATCGGTAATGCAGGCATGAGTTGCGTCTTCTCCCCCACAATCTGGGACTAGGACTTCTGGTTGTTCTTCTGCTAATTTCATCCATAACATATATTCCTCATCACTGAAATCTATATTTGAAGCTACATTATTAGTAATTTCCACTTCCTGGAAATCATTAATACCAGATCCGTTTTTCGAATATATTTTTTCAACTCTGTCTATTAAATCAGACTCATTTAAGTATTCAGTTAAATAGCTACCGTTTGAGATCCCGGCTATTGAGACCCATCCCTCATCTCCCATATAATTAATAATTCCATAATTACTCCACGGATCGAATGGATTATCCGTTGATGCCAGATCGTATGGCATCGGCTCATTTACGCTATATATTTCCCCCATCACTGTTTCATCTTTTGATTGAATTATAAAAGTTGTGTTTGCGAACACGGTTAAATTATTGGGATCGTCTAATGTGACTGTTTCATTGTGTACTGCCTGCGGCCAACTATAAAAAACTTGTGACATTGGTTGCAGATACATAATTCGAATTCTATTTTGAGGAACACAATTTATCCTATCTACTATTTCCTGAACTGTAAGATCTTCCGTGGCATAATAATAATTCTGGCCCGCGCTCAAAGTTGTTGTCGTTAAACTAGAATCCGGCGTACAAGTGTCATCAGATTCATATTGGTAATATCCACCCGGATCTGCGAACATCCCTTTGAATGTTGAGCCCGGTGCAAGTGACAAAGATGGTGGTGTGTCTTCTTCAACTTTTGTAATTGTAGAATAAACTACCACTCCGATAATGATGATACCTATTAATGCAACCGCTGTAAGAAATAAATTTTTATTATTTTTCATATATGAGGGTTATGTCTGATTGCAATGATATCATTATTTCTTTTTTTTGTATGCATATCCAAGGATAAGACTTGGGATGAGTAGGAATGCCACTTCCGGACCTGTTTCTGAAATTATGCTTGTACTTTCAGAAGATTCACTAGTTTCATCGGTTGTAACGCTAGGGCTTGAATCTGTTGGAAGTGGTGATCCACCACCTGTTCCTAGATCTGGTGGAGTTGTGTCATCTTCGTCTCCTCCCAGGGCTGGCGGGGTTGTGTCATCTTCGTCTCCTCCTAGGGCTGGTGGAGTTGTATCATCTTCTGCTAATGGTGAACTAATACTTGGCGGTTCTGCGGCATATGCAATAAATTGTGCTTGGACGCCCATTAATGCTACCAAGAAAAGCAGGGCTAATATTTTTGTTTTCATGTTTATTTTGGATTATTTAATTATAAATTTGTATCGTTGGGCATCTCGTCTGCTGATGCCTTTTCGGCATCAATGTCTATTACTGCGCTTTCAGCATCTGTTGCTAAGACAGGCCTAGTAAAGAAGTTGAAAGTTGCCACTTCCGCTTCAGTGAAAGTTTGGACTGCTTCTATATCGATTGTCCACAGTTTTACAGTTAAAGCCGTATCTCCAAACAAATCCATAAAAGTTATATTTTCATCTGCCGTACCCCCGCCCACTATGTAAGAATAGAAATCAATCTTACCTTCAGATCCCACACCAGCTTGATAAAATATTTCATTATTCAATTCATATGGCTCTCCTTCATAGAATCCTCCTAACCATTGTGAGTATTGATTTGACGTGAATTGAAGACCATTTAGATCAGCCGTTTCAGTAAGTTCTATTAATGTAACGTTCCCTCCTGTTTCCACAGCGTATTCAATGAATACTTTAAGTACTCCAATGATGTTTGCTATGTCTCCAGTACTCGCATAATCTTCAACGAATGGAACTGTTTCACCCAAGAATTCCGGAAGTAATTGGAATTTTTCACCTTCTTTGTCTGAAATTCCTTTTATTTTTTCAGCGTAATATCCAAATATTTCTTCTATTCCTTTGTGTTTTGTAACAACTCCAAACTCATCCACAGATTCTATTTCATATGCTTGAAGGTAAATCAGTGAACCTGTTAAATTTCCTTCTTCATCTTTTATTATTTTCAGATCAAATCCGAATGCGCCTTTTGGAATTCCTCCAATAGTGTCGTAAGGTGCTATTGGATTTAATGCAACAACTACATTCGCAATTCCTTTATCATCCAAAGATGACATTACATCTACTGCCATTACTAATCCGGGACTTATTTCTGTTATCGTAACTTCAGCGTGTCTAATCAATTCTAAATATTCTGTCAGTCCACTCGAAAATCCTTGCAACAGAGAAATTTTTGCCGCTTCTTCTCTTACTTTTCCAAGCATAACCGATGCTCTTTCCAAGAATGCTAGATTGTCTCCTTCTAAAGCTACTAAATCTTTTATTTCCGGTAATAATACATCTGAGGCTTCTAATACAATTTCGGTTATTACTTTTTTTCCAGTTTGTACATATTCATCATATAGGACATCTGCGGTTCCTACTTCAAAGAATTGTAGGAGTTGTCCCATTGCTGTTACATTATCAGAAATTTCCAGGAATTTTGGAACCATTTCCTTTAACGCTTCTGCACTGTCGTCAATTCTTAGATCAGTTGCAGTTTCTCGTACTGAATCTATTAAAATGTCAACAGCGTCTTTTGTCTCTTCGTCTTGCAAACAATATACTGCAGCAAGATCTAGATCTGCGACTGCAGTTTGCAATGCCGCCACATACTCGTCCGGATCTGAGTATTTGTCACATCCGGTAACAGCTTGAGTTTCTTTTAATTTGTTTGTTCCCGGAGCGTCTTCGTAATAAGCCCAGATCGTGTTATTCCCCGGAAGATTTGTAACGTCCATGAATTTTGTAACTTCTTCGTATTTAACTCCTTCGTTTTGTCCTGATTCAACCAGTTGGAATACTTCGTCAGGTACACACTCTTTGAATGCCGCCTTCAAATCTGATGAACTCACAGCGTTTGTCCATCCGGCGCTACCGGAACAGAAATCGTAGTATCCTTCTACTTCTTCTCCAGCTAGAGACCAGTCTCCATAAACTTTTGTGTTTTTATTTGTGTATAAAACTATAGCTTTGTATGCAGGGATTTTTAAATTGTTTAATTGATTTTCATCCAGTTTTGTTAATAGACCACCAACTGCACTATAAAAGTCCTGTTCTGATGTAATCCACGCTTGATTATGGTATTCACTTAAATCTTCTGAGGTATAAGATGTTGCGTTGTCATATGCCGCAATCATGAAATCACCGGTTAAGCTATGATCAAGGCTTGCAATTAGATCTCCTCCTGTAGTCTCTTTATTTGTTAAAATTGTGAACAGACCCAGGTTGTTTCCGTCTACTGTTAAATCAATGTAGTCACCGGTTGGTTCTACCCATGCATCAATCTCATCTTGAGAGAATGTCAGGAAGTCATATTTTCCTGTTTGGATAAGTCCTTGTAAAGTTCCACTTCCCGGACCGAGTGATGGTGGTACTGCTTGGTCTTGTCCAAAGACAAAGTAATATACTCCACCGAGTACAAGTACTACTGCTATCACAGCAGCAAAAACTGCCTTCACTTTAGAAGGTTTCTTTGAAGCCATGTCAGCTTCAGGGTTTACATCCATGTTTTCCATAGTGTTTTGTTTTAATTTTTATTTTATAAGTATATAGTACCATACTCTTGGCACTACGTCAATCCTGTGGTGAAGATTTTTACCCTTCAGTTACTGTAATTGTAACTTCAGCTTTTGAGACATTGTTTTCTGCGTCGGAAATTTCTAACGAAGCCGTGTAAGTTCCGGGGTCAGAATAGACATGTGAAGGTTTTACGTTTGTTGATGTACCTCCATCCCCAAAATCCCAGAAATAGTTTGAAATTGTGCCCGTAGCACATCCCGGATCGAATGATGTTTCCAATGGAGCCGGTCCTTCTTCGAATACGGATAGGAAACATGCTTCCAGAGGTATTTCTCGCACAGTAATGAGAATTTCCGCCGTTTCCATATTGTTATCCGAGGCAACAACTGTAACTTTGGCGGTAAATGTGCCAATTGAAGTGTATTTGTGTGTAATTGAGGCTGTACCAATCTTTGGGCTGGTTCCGTCACCGAAATCCCATTGATAACTGGTAATTCGCCCGTCGTCATAAGTTGAGCCACTGGAATCGAATTCTACTGTTAGCGGTACATTCCCTTCTATTTTATCAGCTTCAATTATCGCTTCTATTCCTTTTACTAATACCTTTACTGCAATGCTCTCTGTACCAATGTTTCCGTGGGCGTCTGTAACTGTGAGTTTTGTTGTGTATGTACCGTCATTTAAGAAGGTATAAGAGGTTGTTGACCCATATCCTTCTATTGTTCCATCTCCATCAAAATCCCACTCGTAATCCACTATATTGTTGTCGCTATCGGTTGTTTCTGTTGCATCAAATGTCACTTTTAGGGGGACTGTTCCCTCTACCCAGCTAACGCCGTCTGCCATTGCCGGATTTGTAGTCACCACCGGTTTTGGTGTTCCTTGTGGTGCTCCGATTGTGATAACCATTGATGTTTCACCTTCGTTTTCTTCTTCGTCTGTTACTTTTAATGTGACTTCGTATGTTCCTGAATTTAGGAAGACGTGTGAGACTGACTTTGTAGTTTCTATTTTTGTTCCGTCGTTAAAATCCCATTCGTAGCTCTCAATTTCTCCTGCTGGAGCTGTTGATTCATCTCCTTTAAATACGTAGTTTAGTCCGGAAATAAACGTTTCCGGCTCTCCTACAACTGAAATTATTGCTTCAGGGGCTTTTGTCTCTTCTACAACTATTTCTTTTTCGCTAATCTCAAAATCTCCGATTGTTGATGTAACTCGAAGAGCTACTGCGTATCTACCAATTTTTTCAAATTCGTGTGTTGCTGTGATTCCTTCTGCATCGTCAAATTCTCCATCTTCATCAAAATCCCATTCGTAACTCTCAATTGTACCGTCCGGATCTACCGATTCACTAGCGTCGAATTCCACTTCCAACGGAGCTTCTCCGGATTGAGGAGTTGCTGTAAATGTAGCGGTTAATGCTTGATCTGATACGCTTACCGTCACACCGTATTCTGCAGGCAATTCTTCACCGGTTTTCTTGTCTTGAAGTGAAACTTCCAGTATTACATCAAACTTTCCTTTCTTTTCAAATCTATGTGAAATTATTTGTCCTGTTCCTGTTTCTCCGTCTCCGAAATCCCATTCGTAGAAAATGATTTTGTATTTTGATGAATCTACAGGGAGGTTGGATGCGTCGAATTTTATTTCTATAGGAGCCTTTAGGTTAATGGTTTCTTCCGGCTCTGTAATGATTGGATCTGTGAGTCCCGGAGCTACGCTAATTCTCTTTCCATCCAAGTATGCGTAAGCGAATACCCATAGTATAAGGACGAAAATAAGGATAATTCCTGCGATGAGTGCGCCTTTTAATCCCTGTTTTTTCGTTATTTTGTCGTCTTTTTTCGCCATGCTCGCCTTGAATAGACCAACCATTGTGAATGTGAAAGTCACTAATGCCACAAGAATGAATACGATGTGGATTAGAGTGATCAGGCTGTTTACAAATGACGCCTCGTTAACTCCGAGGAGTTGTGCAATTGGGCTTTCTCCATCGCCTGTCTGTGCCACGAAAATGAAGGATAATATAAGGAATATGATTGCAATCGCTCCAAATCCTCCTAAACATCCCAGTATTGCCTTTCTTCGGGCTACCGGGTCAGATGTTTTCTTTGGTTTGGGCTTTATAACCGGTTGAGCCGGGGCTGAACCAATTTTTATTTGTCCTATGGTTTTACCTTCAGGTTTTGGAGAAAACGCTGATGCGTCTGCCGATTTTGGAGGTTCGGGCCGTGGCTCTGAAGGAGCTTCTGCTTGCGGATTCACCTCCGGTTTCGTTTCTTGTGAAGGTTTTGTATCTTCAGGCTTTTTAATATCGTTCATGTAGTTGTTGATCTTTGGAGCTTCTTCCGGTGCGCCACCCATTTCTAAATCTTCCGGAATATTTTTAGGATCTTTTTGTTCGTCCATAGGAATAAGTTTTTAGGAATAAGTTTTATTGAAATTTAATTTCCTGAGTTGTGGAATTATCGTTTCCATATATATCAGTTACTGTCAATTTTACAACTGTTTTCCCCCATTCCTTCTCAAAATTTGTCTTCCATGTGCCCGGAAGGCTGGTTTTAAAATCTTCATCATCGTTTGTTATTCCATTTCCATCTGTGTCGAAATGGATATTTTTATCAAAAATGTAATATGCAATTGCTCCTTCTGAAGAAGAAAAATCGAATGTCACAGATCCGCTGTCTTCCGATAGGTAAACAAATCCGTCATTTGCCGGAATCGGATCTGAAAGAAGTACCGCTATAAGTCCTGTGTCAGGTTCTTCTTCGGGTGTGACAACTACTTCCAGTGGTGCAACTATTGGCACGCTAACCGTTTCTATGGATGAATTAGAATTTCCTTGGTTGTCTGTGATTGTGAGTTTTACGTCGTAGATGCCGTCTGTTGTGTAGAGACGTTGTGGGTTTTCCTGTTGAGAATCTGTGTCGTTATCAATTATTCCGTCTCCGTTGCTGTCTGCAGATACGAGCAATGAATTCGTGTCGAAATCCCAGATGTAACTTAGGATTCTTGCTCCGGCATCTTCATCTACTTCTGAAGTGTTTGTAAATTGGATTTTCATTCCACTACTTCCTTCTATTACTTGATATATGAATGAAGCTATAGGTACTTTTGCGGTAGAATCTACATATATTGTGATAGGGTCCGAGATTATTTCCCCGCCCTTGTCGTCTACCACTTTTAATCTGGCGTTGTATCCTTGTAAGTTTTTGGTTGTGTATGCGTATTTCATAACTGATTTGTCTGTTGGTTCATCATTACCGAAACCGTCTCCCTCAAAGTCCCAAATGTATTTTACAATTGTTCCGTCCGGATCAGATGAGGAGCTTGTGAATGTTACTTCATCTCCTGCGAATACTGAAGTCGTATTTACGTTAAATTTGGCTACCGGAGGCTCGTTTGGTCCGTTTACCACTTCTATGGTTGGTACTCTGTCTGTTGACAGCGTGTCTTTGCTTGATGTTTTTAGGTTGTCTGAATCCGTAACTTCGAGCCCGAATCCATATTCTACTTTTTCATTTTCTTTGCCGAGTGTTCCAATGGTGACTTGGGCGAATGGATTTTCTGTAATTTGGACTCCGAGTGGTTCATCCGGATCGTCCAGATCGAAATACCACCATTTGTATTGAACTATATCTCCATCTTCGTCTTTAGCATTGAATGCAGACATTTTCACGTTTACCGGTGTAATAAGTTCCGGATTTCTAGAGTCCGGGACCGCCTGAATTGATGAGAATGTTGGTGGTTTTGCCACAACGTTCAATTGTAGGGCATCTGCGCTTTTGCGAGATGGATCCTCTTTATCAAATACTTCCAGTTGAATTGTGTAGTTTCCTATGTCGTCGTATGAATGTGTGAATGTTTTGCTTGCGCTTTTTCCGCTTCCATAATCCCAGCTAAATCCCAGGTCTTTTGGTGTACCGTCTTTATTTATCGACTCAGAACCGTCTAGAATTAAGACATCTTGTCTTGTAATTTCAATTGGTTCAGAAAGATCTGCGTATTCCACTCCATTGATACTTAATCCGACTTTTGCAATTGGGTTTAATCCGTTACCGATGAAAATTCTTCTTTTAATAAAGTTGTCGTTGTAGTCTTCGTCGTAAACTTTTGCAACGACTGTAAATGTTCCGGATTTATCATAAGTATGAGTAACGTCTGCGGTATTTCCTTTTGAAGGGAATTCTCCGGAAGTCACTTCTCCATCTCCGAAATCGACTTCATATTCGATCGCTTCTTCACTAACAAGGCTGAATTTGACTTGAGCTTCAGCGTTTTTGTCGAGCTGGACTGTTGTTTTTTGGTCTTCATCCCACTCAACATCCAATATGTTATTAACTTCGATTGTCTTTTTTGTTTCATTAGTTTCTCCGTAGGATTCTATTAATAAGGTAACTTCATAATCTCCTTTTTCTTTGAATTTAATGATCGGATCAGGGTCGTCAAATTCTTCTAAATCATCACACCCATCAGCAATACATTCCCATGTTTTTCCTCCATCAGAATCCGGTTCGATTGACCATTTGAACGACATTCTATCGTCGTCGTTGTCCGGATCGTAACTCTTGCTTCCGTGGAAATGAACTGTTCCCGGTTGGTTAGTTTTTGGCGTTTCGTTCTCAAATATTGCTACCGGAGCTTTCGAATTTACGATGAATTTGATTTCTTCCGAGTCTGTTTGTCCGGATTCATCAGTTACTTCCACAGTTACCTTGTAAGTTCCCGGGAATGGGAATTCGTGATCTACTTTTACCAAGTCTGACCCGCTATTGTTTGCATTGAAATCTTCGTAGTAGTCTCGGATATCGTTGATAATTTCAGATGAAAGGTTGCTACTTGCCTCCTCGTCGATTTCGATTGTCCATTCGTAGTTTTTTATTGCTCCGAGGTCGGAAACCGCTCCACTTGCGTCGAAGGTTACAGTTTCACCTATAAATGCTTCAGTTGCCGGAGATGCTTTTATTCTCGCTGCAATCGAAGATATTTTGATATTGAATATTTTTTTATCAATGTCTCCGAGGTCGTTTGC
The DNA here is from genome assembly GCA_043816165.1 of Nitrospirota bacterium. GTDB lineage: Bacteria > Patescibacteriota > Gracilibacteria > UBA1369 > LOWO2-01-FULL-3 > JAACEU01. The sequence goes on from JBDRIE010000008.1 coordinate 22,264, forward strand.
AACCTCGAGTGTAACTTCGTAGCTGCCTGATTCCAAGTATTTTGAACATTCTTTTATACCCCCGACTGTGAAGTCACTTTGCTCACCGTTTCCGAAGTTCCATTGGTATCTGTTTGCTTGAGTTCCGGTTGCGTCAAGGCATACACCGTCTCCTTCGCTGGCTTTTCCTAGGACGAAATTTACTTCTCGTTTGTCGATGAGAAGAACCTCGTCTTCGTAATGCATGATTACTTGTTCGTCAGCCATTCCTTCACCTATTCCACCTTTTAATTCGATTTTAGTCTTTGGTGGGTTTACTTTTATTACCAATACGCTGATTCCCGGTGCGAATTGGTTTGGTGCATTTGAATTTACTTTGATAGCCGCGGAATATGTTCCAGGGACGTGGAATACGCATCGTTTTGCTGTTATTCCAATTAGTTCGCCTTCTGTTGGCGGCTCGCTATCAGGTGTGATCGTTTCAGTTGATCTGGAACATGTTACTGAATCATCTGTAATGATATTATCTGAGCTATCAGCGCTTAATTGTGCCATTAATTCGTCTGTAGTTTTTGTTCCCCCAATATCCCAGTAGATGTTGCCACCTTGGATACTGCCTCCTGCAGGGTCGGCCGTTCCTGTTGTGTCGAAAATCACTGTTAATGGTGAAGTTCCTTCAACTACATTTGCTGAGAGCCTGGCTTGGACGTATTTGAGTTCTGTTAGAATTCCGTAGAAGGCCGCGTGTGCTTCCAGACCTGCGATCAGGTGTTGACCGGCTATATCTGTGTCTACATCAATATCCCAATTTGCAACTTTGTCTAATACTCCGCCATCTGCATATGAGTTTAATGATTCTCTAAGGTCAATAGTTTCTACATCTTCCGAATTGATAATATTTGAATCAAAACCGTATTGATTTTGCATTGCTTGGAAATATTCCGCTCCCTTTCCTGTGTTTATCGCTTCTATTATAGATAGTTCGTTGTAGAGTTCTTGAAGTCTTGAAAGAGTTCTTATTAATGTTACTCCGTAATCTTTTGATAAAGGATCAAGGATTGCGTCATAGATATCTTCCCCTTCATAAATTGTTGTTAGAGGTGAAAACTCTCTAAAATATCTGATAATGGTACTCCATTCTCCGTAAAGACCGGGAGTGTAATAAACATCGTAACCCGCTTCTACACAAGCCTCATCCCATGACATATTCTCAAATTCTTGCAGAAATCCCTGATCAAAACCTCCTTCATCCGAGATTGCCTCTTTTGTTGGAGGACAAATTTCATCTGTCTTATCGCTATTAACTTTAAGATATGTTTCTGTGTCCGGCAAATCGTTTATCACGTCTATCATCAATCTATCTACTTCTCTAAGCAGATCATTAACTGCAACTGAAGTACTGGAGAATTGTTCACTGTTGTTTTCTATGTTTCTGAGTTTTTCTACAACACTATTTAAGAATTTCATTACGTCCGCTTTTGAAGGGAAATTGTCCGGGTGTAATGATTCTTTTTCCGCATCATTATTTATATTTTTCAAATCTTCTGTTGCCTGTTCCAAAAATACGTAACCATTAAAGATCTCTTCTGCGAGGGCTTTTACTTCAGACGAGGATGCATTGAATCCGCCTCCTTCGAATGCCGCTCCTGTTGTACCAACTCCTTGTTGATCATCGGTTGCGCCTTTAATTATTGTATTTACAAATGCGTAAGATCCTAAAATTATCAGGATACCTATTGCCGCGTATGTTATGGCTTTTTTACCTGTTTGAACCTTTTCCTCTTCACCTCCGGAGGTTACATATAGTACTCCTCCGTAAATAATTATTAATACTGAAATAAGTCCTAAAAATGTTAGGGCCCAATTCACTATTGTAATAATAAAATCTCTTAAATCCGTGGAAGCTGTGAGTTCTTCCGCGAAACCTTCTTCGTCCAGTCCAACAGATACATTCTCGTAGTCTGTAAACGAAACACTGTCATCACCTGTGGAAAACATTTCACCAAAAAATTGACCTACATCCCCTGCTGTTACTTTTGCCAAAGCAGTTGCAGGAATGAGTGCAAAAATCGAAACCAGAATAAGTAATGAGAGAATCCTTTTTATATTTTTCATAGATGACATTTTCAAATGAGATTATAGTTTTCTTATGTCATTCTTGCAAACCTAACTCGTCTTCCGAGGTTGCAGGAATATCCAGAACTGTGTTAACCAGGGCGAATGCGCCCAGTGATAGGATTAGTGCTATTAGGGCACCTATAATTAATTTTTTAATTTTTTCGTTCATTTCTTCGTCGCCGGCACTCATTACATATCTATATCCACCGTAGAACAATCCTGCGAATGCGAGAATTGCTACGAATCCAGACAGATAGTTAATAATATTTATAAGAATAAATCGACCGGCCTGCACGTCCGGCAATGCTTTTCCGGCTTCCGGGAAAACAACTCCACGCACGACAACCTCCGACAGAATCACCGCCGCGATTCCCACCAAAGCATAAATAATATGTTTTTTTGCTTTTGTGATCGCTTCTTCTTCACCAACACTAGTAACCACGAGAATGCCTCGGATAATTATTACCAATACCGCAACCGCTCCAATGAAAATTTCCACCAAACCAATTATACCTCTCAAATAACGAGTAGTTTCAGACGCGTATAGTTCTGTCGTGGAGACATCCTCAAAAGCCTCCCCCTGCTCGCCAAAGAACATTTTCTTTACTGCTACGTCGGCTACCTGGATGATTAATAGCCCAATCGTCCCCACAATGAGCGTCGTCTTTGCTTTTGTGGCTTCTTCCTCATTTGCGGTTGAAACCAGTTTGATAGCCTGGATAACGATTATGATGAGAGCAAGTCCACTCACTACGTACCTAAACATATCTATCGCGAAATAGATTGGGCTTGTGGCAGTCCCAACACCGGGTTGAGCGTAATCCGGCGGTGCTTCCGGGTGCTGTCCGGTCGTGAAACTTTGCTGCCCTGTTTCTTCCCCAACACTTTTTAGTATTTCAAGTGGAGTTATGACACTTACCTGGTCCGCAACTGCCACATAATCTGCATATACCGTCAGACCCAGGGTCATTAGTGCAATGATCACCACTGCTTGTTTTGCTATTTTTATGAGTCTTTTTTTCATTTTATGTATTTAACATTGCACCAACCTCAGTCAGTTTGCTTGCAATAATGGTACTCACGATTGCGAATGCACCATAAATTATGATGATTCCGGCTATCGTTGCTATGATCAATCTTTTCGCTTCGTTCATTTTTTCCTCTTCCCCTCCGGCCGTCGCGTACATTATCGCCCCTGCTATCAGCATCAATACCGCGACAGGTCCTGCAAAAGAAATGATAAAATTGGTAACTCCCGCTATCTGGGCGACACCTTCTTTTGCATCGATTGCCGGATGAACTCCGGTAATTCCGGTATAAATGTTTTTATCAACTTTGTAGAAAACTTTATTGATAAAAATTTCACCCACGTAAATTATCATCAAACCTCCCGCACTGTACATAATATTTTTCTTGTTTTTGGAAACTTCTTCTTCCTCACCACCTGCTGTAACCAACTTCACTCCTGCCTGAACCACCATAATCGCTGCAAATGCACCAATTACATACTTCACGAAAGTCATAAATATCTCAACTTGCTTATCAAACAATCGCACTCTGTTCAGGATATCCTGAGGGCTCGATAGCAAGGTTTGCCTCTCCATATCAAAAATTTTCCCGATATCCTCTGACATACTCACCATTACAAATGCGATGAGCGTGTAGATAAGACCTCTTTTTGCCTTGGTAATATCTTCTTCATCACCCGAAGCTTGTACGAGTTTGTATCCAAGAATCGTGATATAGAGGATTCCCACTACCCCAATTAACACCTTTGCGTATGCTAATCCGCCGAGGACAAGATCTTTCAAAATGGCTTGCCCGGTTTTGTCCGGTGGTGTCGGGATTGACCCTGATTTGTAAACTTCTTTTGCACTTTCGCTAATTGGTAATGCTGATTGATCTGCCGCAAAAGCCGGATCTATTAATTGCCCTATCTTGATCACTATCGCGATGACTGCCATCATAGCCGCAAACTCCCCAATTGTTCGAAGAATTTTTAGTATTTTTGTTTTCATTTTTTGTTTTTGAGCGGTTTTTTGGCGGACATTGAGCGTACCTTAAATCTGATATATTTTACCATTTTTTCGCGTTTTTATCAACTGCAGTTAGTGGATTCGGAGGAATTTTTAGAGGTCGTCCCTAGGCAAGTCCCTTACACCAGCGCCACCCGCCTGTATTTTCTGTATTGGTAATCGGCTGGCTGCATTGGTTCGGAGATGCCATTGTGGGCGAATTCGTGGTGCTGTTTGCAGAGAGGTTTCAGGTTTTCATGATTGCGGTTTTGTGAAAATCGATCAGGATGATGGATGACCTCCGCAGGGCGATGGCAACTTTGGTGACTGCATTGTTCGCTGAGTTTTCTTTTTAGGTGAATGGAAATATAGCGAGTGACTTTTTCCCCTGAAACTTTTTCCCCGGGGATTTTGGGAGCTTTCTGCCCTTGCCTCTGCGGTCTTGACTTTTTGGTCGCGATTCCCTGCCTTTGTGATTTCGAATTTTCATTGACCCGCACCCGCTCCCGCTCCTGCACCCGCACCTGCATTTCTTCGAGGATTTTTCGCAAACATTCTTTGTTACTCAAATTTTTCCCCAGCTTTTTCTTCAATTTCAAAAACATAAACATCATTTCCTCGTCCAGTTCAACCTTCCAGCCAACCGTCACTTTTCCCCTCGCCTCTTTGCTGTATTCCTGCAAAGCCGGTTTGTTCATGTTTTCGACCTTTTCCGCTAGCTCCTGCTCATTTTCCTTGGTTGCCAAACCCGCAACAATCCCAACTTTGTTTATCCCCTGCGTTTCAATCGCTTTTTGCAAATGCGGCATGTCCTGCAATTTTTTCTCAAGTTTCAGAGCTTTCACCACGACCCCGGAGCTCAATCCAGCGATCTTTGCGGCATAATCGTAAATATTCGCATAGCCCTCCTTTTCGTAAATTTTTAGTTTTTCAATCTTCGGCAGTAAAGCCAATAATTTATAAGTTATTCTATTTCTTTCTCGTCCGAGCCGAACAAATTCCTTGTGTAGATTGTTCATATTTTTGAGGGTTAAATGTCGATTTTATTGTAGCAATCATGTGCGTAGATGCAAGCTGTTTTTGGCTTGTTCGTGCGATTATACAATGATTCCCAGCGGTAAATGATAGTGATGAAAAATCATCGCAAACGCAGGTGAGTGTACGCTCCCCTCGTCGATTATTTTAATAATTTTGATCTCATGTTCGTTGGGGCGATAAAAAATCTATTAAAACGAAAATATTGAACAAATTTATTTTTCCCGTTTCCCCGTCAAGTTGAAATTTTTACCCACTTCCCGGATAAAACCTTCAAAGATCGACCACCAACCCCACATCCATCCCAACATCAAAAAAAATAGTATAGTGCCCGGAACCTTTCATTTAGGTAAGATCAATCTGAGGAAAGGGTGTCGGAAAAGAAGTGGATTAAAAAATACACCTTCTTTCCATGAAAGAATGAGTGACTCGAGGGATACTACCCCTTTTCCGAC
>JBDRIE010000009.1:0-45330 GCA_043816165.1 Nitrospirota bacterium
ACAGCAGGGGTTGTTTGTGTTCCAACAAGAAATTCACCGTTATAGATAGTTGTGCCAAAACTCTCTGTATTATTTGCTGTTCCAAAAGCATCATCGTTTACTTGAGTCCATGTAGGACTTGTACCGCTGTATTTCCATACTTCTAGGCCAGTAGTCAAATTACCAGCCACGGCATAAAGTTCATTGTTGTGTACTGCAAGTTCCATTTCCATATAATATGCCGCGTCCCCATCAAAACCGTCCAAGTTTACCTGTGTCCAGCTGGTGCCACTCCCGCTGTATTCCATTACCCTATGACCTGTAAGCCAAAAATATATTCCGGCATAAAGTTTCCCGTCAAAAGAGACCATCGAAAATATAGTACAAGTATTATCTCCAATTGGATTTCCAAAAGCATCATCGTTTACTTGGGTCCATGAGGTCCCATTATACTCCCAGACTTCTGCACCAGTTGACGAATTATATGTTCCTGCATAGAGCTTGTTGTCATTGACTGTCATTGAATAGGTGCCTAAATTGTTTGGATCTCCAAAGCCATCTGCGTTTATTTGAGTCCACGTTGTACCCAAACCACTGTATTCAAAAATTCGCGTACCATCTACGTCGTTATACGTTCCTGCATAAAGTTTGCCATTATATATTTCAAATTCTACTACCCAAAAATCGTTAGAATCTCCGAAACCACTGGTATTTACTTGAGTCCATGAGGTATAGGCTAGTGATTGTGATGCGAGGAGTGTGAAAGTAAGAATTGCAACTATTAGTAATGCTGTTTTTTTCATATGGAGTTTAATAGGAAATACAAAATATGAATTATTAAATCTCGAAAATTATAACAGAAATCTACATAAGACATAAGTATTTCTGAATTTCCTAACGCTTACTGAATTGTGGTCCCTTACGAGCTCGTTTGAGCCCGAATTTCTTTCTTTCCTTGACGCGAGAGTCTCGTGTGAGGAGACCGGCTTTTTTGAGGGATGGTTTTGATAGGGGATCTGCTTCTATAAGTCCTCTAGCTATTCCGTGTCTGACGGCTTCGGCTTGTGAAGTTGTTCCTCCTCCTTCTACTTTGGCGGATACATCATATTGTTTTTCAACTCCAACCACTTTGAAAGGGAATTTAATAAGCCCGATTAAAGTTTTGATTGAAACGAATTCGTTGATTGGTTTGTCGTTGATGATGATTTTTCCATCACCCTTGTAAAGTCTAACTCTTGCAACTGAAGTTTTTCTTTTTCCGTTTGCATAAAAGTATTTACCTTTGAATGTTGCTTTAGGTTTCGGGGTAGTTTCTTCTTCTTTTTTCTTCTTTGTTGCTGGCATAATTTACTTTGTTAGAGCGCGTTTCGCGCTGTTAAACCTCAAGTGGTTCAGGTGATTGAGCACCATGTTGGTGTTCTTCTCCTGCGTATAGTTTTAATTTTTTCATAAATATTTTTCTGAGTCGATTCTTTGGAAGCATTCCGGATACTGCCAGTTCCAGCAGTCTTGTAGGCTTTCTTTCCAGCAAGTGCTTCGCTGATTCTTCTTTGATTGCACCGGGGTAACCGGAGTGAGTGTAGTATTTTTTGCCGTCCATTTTTGCTCCTGTAAGCTTGATTTTTTCTGTGTTAATGACAATAACGTGATCACCACAGTCCATGTGAGGAGAGAATGTTGGTTTGTCTTTTCCTCTAAGTTTATTCGCAATGGTTGTAGCAATTCGACCTAAGATCTTGTCTTTTGCGTCAATTATGTACCATTTTTGGTTCATTTCTTCTTTTTTTGCGATAGTTGTTTTCATATTATACAAGTTCAATTTGTACTACTGGTGCGTTGTCCCCATTTCTGTATCCCATTTTTGTGATTCTTGTGAATCCGGATGATCGATCTTTGTATTTATCTACTAATACTTCCAGTATTTTTTTTGATCCATTTTCGTGTTGTAGTAGACGTTCAATTTCTCTAATTGCGTGTCTTTTCTCTTTCTTTTTGCCAATACTGATTAATCTTTCTACGAATGGTTGTACAGCATGAGCTTTTGCAGTTGTTGTTTTCACTTTTTCGTAGATAATCACAGACATAGCGAGGTTTCGCATAATTGCAGTTGTGTGTTCTTTATTTACTCCTAGTTTTACTTTTTTAACTTTGTGTCTCATTGGTTGGGATAATGTTTATTCTTCAGAAAGGGTTAGTCCTTTTTTCTCAAGTGCATTTTTAACTTCTGTTAGCGCCTTTTTACCGAATCCTCTTAAGTTTGTCAATTTACTTTCCGTACATTTTGAAAGTTGTTCTATTGATCCGATCCCTCCATTAATCAATGCGTTTAATGTTCTTGGTGAAAATCCAAGGATTTCAATAGGTGTGTATGATTCTTGTACAGGTTTGTTTGCTTCTTCTTCTTTTTCTTTTTCAAGAATAGATTTGATGTCTGACATGTATTCTTCTTCTATAACCATATTTTCTGAATTGAAAATATTGAAGTAAGAATTTAGCAGATTAGAAGCGAATTTCATTGCTTCTTCCGGTGAAATTGATCCGTTTGTTTCGATTTCAAGTGTTAGTTTGTCTAGATTTGTCATTTGTCCTACACGAGTGTCTTCTACGTCATATCTGACTTTCTTAACCGGTGTGTAAAGAGCGTCGATAAGGATAATTTCAGGGTCTTTTTCGTCTTTTTGTCTAATGGTTGCCGGAACGTATCCAACGCCTTTTTCAACTCTCATTTCTATTTTTAGGTTTGTGCCTTTTTCTAGAGTTGCAATGTATTGATTTGGGTTCAAAATTTTCACTTCCGATGGACATTTGACGTCTTTACCAGTGATTTTTCCTCCTTTAGATGTTTCTAGAGTGATCGTAGATATACCTTTCGTTTCCTTTTTAATATCAAGCATTTTCAGGTTTAGCGTAATGTCTAAAACGCTTTCTTTTACGCCTTTAATTGTAGTGTATTGGTGGCTGACTCCGTTGATTTTTATTCCAGTGATGCAAGCGCCCGGTAAAGATGAGAGCAAAACTCTCCGTAGTGCATTTCCTAACGTAACACCATAGCCTGTTGGCAGAGGCTCTATGCTGAAAACAACGTGATTATCGTTTACGCTGTCCGTTTTGACCTTAGGAATGCCTATTTCTTCTTGAATTAAGTGCATTTTGGATTGTTTATGTTATATGGAAGAGGTTATGATAAAAAAATGTATTATTTTGAGTAGAACTCTGTGATGAGTTGGCTTTCGATTCCTCTTTCAATGTCATCTTTGTCAGGAAGCCCAACTACTTCACCTTTTAGTGACTTTAAGTCAACGTTTAACCATTTTGGTGACGACGGTTTGCTCTTTTTTACTTCATCAAATATTTTTGAACTTTTACTTTTTGCTCTAACTTCGAATGTGTCACCAATTTTTACTTGAATTGATGGTGTTTTAGCTTTTTTACCTTTGTGTACGATTAGTCCGTGACTCACCATTTGTCTTGCTTGTGGTCTTGTTGAAGCAATTCCAACTCTATATATTACATTGTCCAATCTTTGTTCCAGTAATTTCATGAATTTTACACCTGTAACCTCATCACTTTTCGCTGCTTTTTTGTAGTAGTTTGAGCATTGTTTTTCGCTTATTCCATACATGAAACGAGCTTTTTGTTTCTCTTGCAATTGTTTGTTATATTCTGAAATTTGTGTGAATCTTTTTTGTCCGTGTTCACCGGGTTTATATCTTTTTTTGTTAAAAGCTTTGGTTTTACTCTCTCCGTTGGTGAAGAGCATTAGTCCTAATCTTCTTGATAATTTTGTTACCGGTCCTCTATATCGAGACATTGCGTGTTGTTAGTTAATGGGATAATGTGCTCCGCTCGCTAAGGCGAGGCACGGTCGAGAGGATTTCGCTTTGCTACATCCTCCTTTGTTTTTTCTTCCTGCAACCATTATGCGGGATGGGTGTAATATCATTAATTGAGATAATATTTATTCCTGATGAAACCAAACCTCTGATCGCTTGTTCTCTTCCTGTTCCAACACCTTTTACGTAAACGTGAACTCTTTCCAGTCCATATGCTGATGCTTTTCCTGCTGCGTTTTCTGCAGAGATTTGAGCTGCGTATGGAGTTGCTTTTCTTGCTCCTTTGAATCCGCTTGCTCCTGCACTACTCCATGCAATTACGTTCCCGTTGGGCTCTGTGAGGGTTACGATAGTGTTGTTGTATGATGCTTGGATATGAGCGGCTCCTTCAGGAACGCTTCTTTTTTTTGCTCTTGAACGTGGTTTTTTGGTGCTTGGCTTTTTCTCTTTCTTCCCACCTTTTTCTTCCTTTGCGGTTTCTTCGGTAGCTACTGCGCTTTTTTCGGTAACTTCCGTTACTTCTTCAGTAGCTTTGCTCTGTTCTTTTTTTTCTTCTTTTTCTGCCATAGTTATGTTTACTTAGTTACAGTTTTCTTATTAGCGATTGTTTTTTTCTTTCCTTTCTTTGTTCTAGCGTTGTATCTGGTTCTTTGACCTCGTGAAGGAAGCCCTCTTTTGTGTCTAAACCCTCTATATGATCCGATTTCTTGCAGACGTTTAACGTCCATTGCAACTTTTCTCTTTAGGTCACCTTCTGTTGTGAATTTGTCAATATATTCACGTAGTAGTCCAATTTCTTTATCTGAAAGGTCTTGAACTTTTACGTCTTTGTCTATTCCGGTTTCTTTTAGAATTTTGGCACTAAGGCTTCTTCCAACTCCGAAGATTGCTGTAAGTGCTGCTTCTATTCTTTTTTCTTTTGGGAGATTAACTCCTGCGATACGTGCCATATAAGTCAATAATTATATTTTAAGTAGTCAGTATTCGGGGGGAGAATACTGACCACATAGAAAATAACTATCCTTGCCTTTGCTTATGCCTCTTGTTTTTGCATATAACTCTGACTACCCCTTTTCTACGGATTACTTGGCAATTTTGACATATTTTTTTTACTGATGCGCGTACTTTCATATTACTTGTGTCGATAGGTTATTCTGCCTTTTGTTAAGTCGTATGTGCTTAGTTGGATGGTCACTTTATCACCTGGCAGAATTTTGATATAGTTCATCCTCATTTTTCCTGATAAATGAGCGTTGATTATCATTCCCTTATAGCTCTCGTCGTCTAGTTCAACCTTAAAAGTAGCATTTGGTAATGGTTCAATTACTGTGCCCATTACCTCTATTGTGTCGTCTTTTCCCATGTAAATGCCCTTTTTATATGCAAAGCGGTAGGATTTTACATTAGAAAATTAAGCTATGCAATAGAAAAAATACGAATTTTTGATAAATCAGATTTTTGTCAACACTTCATTACCATTCTGGGTAATTAGAATGGTGTTTTCTATCTGAATTGAGCATGAATTATCGGTGGTCGCGAGTGTCCATCCGTCGCTTAAAGTCTTCATTTGACTAGTTCCAACTGCAAAAATTGGTTCTATAGCGAGGGTCATGCCCGGTTTTAGTAGGGGACCCGGCTTTCCATCCCAATAATTTAGAATAATAGGGTCTTCGTGTAGATTTTTTCCGATTCCGTGTCCGGTGAGGTCGTGAATTACGTGATAGCCGGCTTTTTCTACAATTTTTTGGATATTTTTTCCGATTTCGTTGAGGGGGACGTTTGGTTTTGCTGTATTTATGGCTACGGAAAGCGTTTCTTTTGCTGTTTCGAAGAGTTTTTGCTTTTCTTCAGAAATTTGGCCAATTGGGACTGTTCTGGCAGCATCTGTGTTCATTCCTTTAAAAATTACGCCACAATCTACGGTAAAAAGGTCTCCTTCTTTGAGAATTTCGTCTTTTTTGGGTATTCCGTGTACGATTTTTTCGTTTATGCAGGTGCAAAGGGTGTTTGGGAAGCCTTTGTAGTTCTTGAATCCCGGAAGTCCGCCCTTTTCTCTGATTAAGTTTTCTGCAAAATGGTCGAGTTCCAGGGTTGAAACACCGGCAACCGCTTTTTCACATACTTTTTCCAAAACTTCTGCGAGAATTTTACCTCCTTCTCGCATGGCTTGGATTTGCTCCTCATTTTTTATAATTATGCTCATAATTTGCTCAAAATTGGATCAAGCACTTCGTATGCCGCTTTTTCTACTTCTTCGATTGTTGGTTCTCCGTCAATTTTTATCATTTTGTTGCTATACATTTCGATTGCCGGGACAGTTTCTTTGATGAAGGCGTCGATTCTTGTTTCGATAGCCTGCGCATTGTCGTCTGCTCGAGTTACCAGTTCGCCTTCACATTTTTCACAATTTTCACCTTCATATGCGGCTGGATATACTTCTTTGCAACTTTTGCAGATACGGCGAGTGGTAAGCCGTTTCATTGCTGTGTCTTTTTGGATTTCAATCAGAACAGCTTTGTATTCTCGATCGTGTTTGTCCAGAAGTGTGTTTAGAGATTCCGCTTGTTCAACTTTTCGTGGAATTCCGTCGAAAACTACATTTGTTCCTTCCGGTAGATTATTCATAAAGTCTTCTACTATTTCCATTACAACTTCATTTGAGACTAAATGTCCCGCTTCAATTATTGATTTTACCTTTTTTCCAAGTTCTGAGTCCTCTGTTGCCAGTCTCCGTAGTTCTCCTCCTGTTTCAAAAACTTTCATTCCGTATTTTGCGGCTACTTGTTTGCCAAGAGTACCTTTTCCGGCCCCTTGCATGCCAAAGAAAATGAGATCCATGATTGTGATTGATTAATTTTTATACTGAGGGGATTTTAGCGGTAAGAATTATTTAATGCAATGAGGGTCGGATATGCTGATGGATTGACGTATGCGTCATATCATGGTACAATGCGGCATGTAATTATGATTGTAACTATAAAATTATGTCTACTGATAAAGGAGAACCAACTGGAGAAAAAGAACCAGATTTAGTGGAAGAACAACCTTCAGCTGAGACCGTGGTAGCGCCTGAACAAGTAGGGCAGTTTGGGAAACAATTTTTTGAGTTTCCTGAAACGCGAGTTGTAACAGAATTTAGTAAGCCAGTCTCTAAATGGGAAACTGATAAGAGGGTAAAATTAGATTTTAAGGGGTATGAACTTATGGAAGAATTGCAAAGACTAATAAATGTTTATATTGATGCAAATGAAGGCCAAATTCCTGACAGTTTTTTTGAAAAAGCTGAAATATTGTTAAAAGAATTAAATAAAATTGATAAGAAAGATAGGAGAGTTAATGCTGAAAATGTATTAACCGAATTGAAAGTAAGTGCTATGTGTAGAGCGAATCCAAGAATTATTTGCGATCCTAGATTTAAGAAAGTGCTGGAAGAGTTGGTTGATTCTGAAAGGGAAATTACCGGATTTGCTAGTATGGTTGGTGTAGTAGAAGGAGAGTTTGGTGGTAATATATCAACGGAGTTAGAAGGGTTTGGCGTTGAACAGCTTTCAGCGATCGAGGCGATAATTGATAATCCAAAGTTATGGCAATGTAAAAACAGGATCAATAGTAGACCTTTTTTATTTTCGAGGATTGCAAGATATCTTAGAGTCATGAGTGTTAAATATCCTTCTGAAACTCTTCCATTACGATTAAAACTGTTAAGATATACTACAGAGTATGAAAATGAAGGTGAGATAAGACAACATCTTGTTTATTCATTCAATACTGATGAGGACAGACTCGCTTTGGAAGAAATAATAAAAGAGGTACCTGCATCAAGACTTGCAAAAGAGGCACAAAAAATTCTTGATGGTGGTTACGAAAATAATTCGTGGTTTACCTAATAGAACTTTTTGTAGTCGTGCATCACCAGTTGTGCGTTTACTTGTCTGATGAGTTCTAGCACAACTCCCACGATGATGATGATTCCTGCTCCTGAGATTAGTAGTGGAACAGATCCGATTCCGGAAGATTGGAAAAAGAAGTTGATTAGGATAGGGGAGATAGCAATGAATGCCAAGAATAATGCTCCGAAGAGTGTTAATCTGCTTGAAATTTTTCCGATATATTCTGATGTTTGTGTGCCCGGTCGTATTCCCGGGATGTATCCTCCTCTTTTTTGAATGTTTTCAGCTATTTGTTCCGGATTGAATGTGATTGATACGTAGAAAAATGTGAATGCTACTACGAGAAGGAAATAAACCAGCAAATATGGAACTGTGTTTGGTTGGAATAATGTTGTCATTGTGCTTCCCAGGTTTTGTATCCACACTGATTTTGCGTTTACAAAGAATTGTCCGAGTATTCCCGGGAAACTGGTTAGGGCCACAGCGAAGATGATCGGGATCATTCCTGCCTGATTGATTCTTATTGGCAAGAATGCTTGATCGCTACGCGCACGTATCCCTCGACCTGCATAGGTTATCGGAACTCGTCTTTGAGCTTCGTTCACCAGTATCACCACTGTTACAAGTATTACCGTAATAAGTACTACTGCGATGAATGGAATTAGTTTACTTTCATCTTCTTGAGCTAAAAATAATCCCTGTCCAACCATTTGAGGTATGTTTGAGATTATGCTGGCGAAGATTATGAGAGAGATTCCATTTCCTATTCCTTTTTCTGTTATTTGTTCACCAAGCCAGACAAGTAAAATGGTTCCGGCTGTTACTGTAAGCATTATTGGTAATACTACTGTTGGATCTGTTACGTCGCTGATGATCGGAACAGCAGTTTGAGTTTGTGAATTTAGTAAGATGATCATTCCATAGGATTGTAGGAATGCTAATGGGAATGTGAGCCATCTTGTATATGAATTGATCTTTCTTCTGCCGCTTTCTCCTTCTTTTGATAATGATTCGAGTCTTGGGCTTATTACCGTTAATAGTTGCACTATGATAGAAGCGTTGATGTATGGAGAAATTCCCATCAATACTATAGAGAAGTTCTCGGTGCTTCCTCCTGTCAGCAAGCTAAACATTTCCAGTAATTGATTTCTATCCGATACAGACTTTAATGCATCAATGTTTGCTCCCGGTACTGTGATGTGGGCAATGAATCTATATAAAACAATGATCGCTATTGTGAAAAGGATCTTGTATCTTAGATCTTTTGAGTTCCAAATTTGTTTGAGGTATGTGAACATTAGGGAATGGGATTATTTTTCGGCTTTTTCAGCTTTTGATTCAGCCTTTTTTGGTTCGGCTTTTTTTTCGGCTTTTGGAAGAACTACTTTTCCTTTTTTAGATTCTACAGCTTTTATTGCTGAAGCAGAAGCCTTGTCTACTTCTATAGTTAGTGCTTTTTCCAGTTCGCCTTTTCCACCTAATAATTTTACCGGTTTAGTTTTCTTTGAAATCAGGTTTTTCGCTAATAGGTCTTCTTTTTTCACTGTTGCTCCTGAATCGAATATGTTTAGATCGAAGACGTTTATTACTTGATATTCAACGTAGTTTGGATTTTTGAATCCTTTAAGTTTTGGCATTTTTCGAAGATATGGAGTTTGTCCTCCTTCAAATCCCGGTCTTCTTCTTCCTCCTGTGCGCGCAGATTGTCCTTTCATTCCTCTTCCGCTGTATGTTCCAGATCCTGATCCGTTTCCACGACCAACTTTCTTTTTGGTTTTATTGGATCTGCTTCTTAATTCTGATAATGGCATTATGCTTTTTGGTTAGTATTCTTTGGTTCTTCCTTCTTTGGCTCTTCTTTCTTTGGTCCCTTCACTTCACTTTTTTCTTCAATTTTTTCTTCGCTCTTTTCTTCAGTTTTAGGTTTCTCATTTTTAGGGTGCTCCGCTTGCTTCGCTCGCTTTGCGTTGGCTCTTTTTTCCATGAATGGAGTAACTTTTAGTTTGCTTAGTGCTTCGAATATTCCCTTTGTGTTATTTACCTTGTTTGTTGTTCCGTATGATTTGCTTAGGATGTCTTTTACTCCTGTTAGTTCCAGTACCTTACGAATTGTTCCTCCTGCGATGATACCTGTACCCGGAGCTGCAGGGAGAAGTAAAATTATTGATGATTTATACTTGTTTTTGATGTCGTGTGGAATTGTAGAGCCATCCAGTGGGACTGTGATCATGTATTTTTTGGCTTTTGCGATCCCTTTTTGGATTGCTCCTGTTACTTCGTTTGATTTACCGATTCCAATTCCCACTTTCCCTTTTTTGTTACCAATTGCTACGGTTGCTCGGAATCTGAGTCTTCGTCCACCTTTAACTACTTTTGTAACTCTGTCGATTTGGATTACCTGTTCTTCGAACTCTTTTGGTTCTCTCATGTGTGGTTTTCTTTTTTTGAAATCTCTTTGAGCCATGTTAATTGTTTAGTTATAGTTTAAGTCCGCCTTCTCTTGCACCTTCTGCAACGGCTTTAGTTCTACCATGATATTTGTATCCGTTTCTGTCGAATACTACTTCTTTGATTTTTTGTTCTGATGCTTTTTTGGCTAGTTCAAGCCCTACGTTTTTTGCTTTTTCGCCCTTGGTTCCTTTTCCTTTTTCTTTAATATCTGAGACGGTTAGTAGAGTCTTGTTGTTTTCATCGTCTACTAATTGTGCGTACGTATGCATCAAACTTCTGAATACAACCAGTCTTGGTCTTTTTGCTGTACCATTAATTTTGCTACGAATTCGTATTTTTCTTCTGATTCTTAATGTGTCTTTTTCTGTTGGCATTATATTAGTTAGTTAATGTTTTCCTTACGCTGCGGCACTGCCGGCTGCTTTACCTGCTTTTCTTGCTACGTATTCATCTATATATTTGATTCCTTTTCCTTTGTATGGTTCCGGTTTTTTATATGATCTTACTTTTGCTGCTGCCTCTCCCACTACTTGTTTGTCGATTCCTCTGACTGTGATTATATTCTTTTTATCTTTATCCATTTCGAATTCAATTCCTTGTGGTGCTGTGTATTCTATTGGGTGAGAAAATCCGAGACTTAGCGTGATTTTATTTCCGCTTGTTTGAGCTCTGTATCCAACTCCAACGATTTCGAGTTGTTTTTCAAATCCTTTTGTAACTCCTTCAACCATGTTAGCGATAAGGCTACGTGTGAGTCCGTGTAGCGCTTTGTTTTCTTTTTGGTCGTCCGGTCTGGTTACTATAACTTGATTGTCTATTAGTTCGATTTTCATGTTTGGGTGACAATCTCTCTTTAATTCTCCTTTTGATCCTTTGACAGAGATATGTGACCCGTTTATTTCAACGGTTACTCCTATCGGAACGTCTACTGGTTGTTTTCCTATTCGTGACATGATTAATATATTTCACATAATAATTCTCCCCCGAGATTTTGTTTTTTTGCTTCAAGATTTGTCATTATTCCTTTTGATGTTGAGATGATTGTGACCCCAAGTCCGCTTTTTATTGTTTTTAGATCTCCGTTTTTAATATAAATTCTTTGTCCTGGAGAGCTTACTCTTTTCAAAGTTATATCTGATCTGTCTTCATTCAATGTAATAAGTATTGATTTGAAATTTTTCTTGTCTGTTTCGATTTTGTAATCAGAAATGAATCCCATTTCTTTTAGCACTTTCAAGATGCTTTCTTTTACCTTCGAGTGAGGTACATGCGTAGTTGCATGATGTATACGTGATGCGTTTCTTATCCTAGTTAGTAGATCTGCGATTGGATCGGTATTCATAATTGTTTTAGTTTACCAAGATGATTTTTTGACTCCCATTATTTTTCCTTCGCTTGCCAGTTCTCTGAAGCAAATTCTGCAAATTCCAAATTTTCTCATATATCCGTGAATTTTTCCGCATAATTCACATCTGTTGTAGATGCGAGTTGGGAATTTGATTTTTTGCCCTTCTGCATGTTGTTGTGCAGCTTTTGCTTTCTTCCTTCTATTTTTTACGAGTAGTGCTGTTCTAGCCATAGTTGTTTATTAAGCTTTTTTAAATGGGAATCCTAATAAGGTCAATAGTTCTAGTCCATCTTCGTCTGTTTTTGCGCTTGTTGTTATGCTTATCTGTAATCCATGTAATTTTATTACGTCGTCCGGGCTGATTTCCGGGAATACTGTGTGTTCATTGAATCCAATACTGTAGTTTCCCGCTCCGTCGAATGCCTTTTTACTGAGTCCTCTGAAGTCTCTTACACGTGGGAATACGATATTAATTAATTTATTTAGGAAGTCATACATTCTTTTTCCTCTTAGTGTCACAGATGTTCCAATTACTTCTCCCTGTCTGACTTTAAAATTGGATATCGCTTTTTTTGCTTTGTTTAATGTAGGTTTTTGACCTGTGATTGTTGTTATATTATCAATAATATTTGAATAATCTTTGTTGTGTGATTTTATGTAGCTTCCCATACCCACATTTACTCTAATTTTTGTGACTTTTGGGACAGACATTATGTTTTTCTTCCCTAACTTCTCTTTTAGTTTTGGAAGAATTTTTGTCGTGAACCTGGTTTGTAGATCTTCTGATTTTGCCATTGTTATTTAGCGATGTTATTTTTTAGCTTTAGTATCTAGGGTTTCTTTACATTTTTTACAAATTCTTTCTTTTCCTTTGTCCAGTTTTTTGTATCCTACTCTTGATGGTTTGTTGCAGTTTGGGCAGATGACCATTACGTTTGAAGCATCGATTGGAGCTTCAAATTGGATTTTGCTCCCTGCTTTTTCTGCAGTTTTCTTTATATGTTTAGTTCTGATGTTAACTTTTTCAACAACGATCTTGTTTTGCTTTCGGAGAAGCTTAGTGATTGCTCCCTTTTTCCCTTTGTCTTTGCCGGTGGTTACCTGTACTTGATCTTTTAATTTTAATTTCATGGTAGGCGGGCTGGTTATAGCACTTCAGGTGCTAATGAGATAATTTTCTGGAATCCTTTTTCACGTAGTTCTCTTGCTACCGGTCCAAATACACGAGTTCCTTTTGGTTGTTTATCAGCGTCTATAATTACTACTGCGTTTTCATCGAATCTGATTGCTGAACCGTCTTTTCTTTTATATTCTTTGATTTGTCTTACAATTACTGCTCTTTCTACTGCCTTTTTCTTTACTACTCCTTTTGGAGAGGCTTCTTTGACCGATACAACTATGATGTCTCCGATTCGGGCATAGCGTCTTTTTGATCCTCCCAGGACTTTGATACACTTAACGGATTTTGCTCCAGTATTGTCTGCTACCTTTAATTTAGATTCTGGTTGTATCATTGTTTTGTATTATTTGGTAGGGGTTTCTTTGCCGTCCTTCGGAGCATCGAGTGTCCATCTCTTTAGTTTGCTTAATGGTGTTGATTCGTAGAATGTTACGTTATCTCCGAGTTCGAATTTTTTATTGCTTGAGTTATGGACGTGATATTTTCTTGAAACTCTATATCTTTTCTTGTATTTCGGATGACTTTTGTAAGTGTGTACAGTAACAACAATGGTTTTGTCTTGTTTATTTGAACTAACTGTACCTTTTATTGTTCTCATTATTGTTGTTGATTAATTAATGTTTCAATTCTAGCTACATACTTTCTATTCTTTCCTATTAGGTGATGTGATTTTGATTGTCCGCTTTCCACGTCGAATTTAATTTTGAATAGGTTTTTTTTAGCTTTTTCCATCTCTTCAAGTAGTTTTGCCGGATCTAATTTTCGTAGTTCGTTTGTCGTTTGCATGTTATTTTTCTTGAGAGTTAATAAATTTACATTTAATCGGTAATTTGTGCGCTGCAAGTCTCATTGCTTCTTTTGCTACATCCGTTTCCACACCTTCCATTTCGAATATGATTCTTCCCGGTTTGATTACTGCTACAAAGTGGTCTGGTGCTCCTTTTCCTGATCCCATCGGTACTTCTGCTGATTTTCGTGTGACTGGTTTGTGAGGGAATACTGTGATCCAGATTTTTCCTCCACGTTTGATGTATCTCGTCATACTTCTTCTGGCTGCTTCGATTTGTCGTGATGTTATTTCTCCGGCAGATTGTGCTTTTAGAGCGTATGTACCAAAGCTTATCTTGTTTCCTTTAGTTGCGATTCCCTTTGTGTGGGATCTTCTTCTAAACTCCTTTCTGTGCTTTTGCTTTTTTGGTTGTAGCATTGTGGGATAATGTTATTGCTTTTACGCGCCTTTAATTTCTTCTATTTGTTGAGTTAGTCTTGCTGCTAGATCTTTTTTGAATATTTCACCTTTGTAAATCCATACTTTGATTCCAATTTTTCCATAAGTTGTTTGAGCGGGGGTTGACGCGTAATCAATGTCGGCTCTGAATGTATGTAATGGGATTTTTCCCTTGGTGAAGAATTCGCTTCGTGATATTTCTACTCCGTTAAGTCTTCCTCCCAGATACACTTTTATTCCTTCTGCTCCTGCTTCCATGGTTTTTTCAATAGCAACTTTTGCTGCTCTTCGGTATGAAATTCTCTTTTCAACCTGTCTTGCGATGCCTTCAGCAACTATATGTGCGTCGAGCATTGGTTTTTTTACTTCTTTAATGTTGATTGCGAATGTAATCTTGAATGCTTTTGCTAAGTCGTCTTTTAGTTTTTCTATTACTTCACCACCACGCCCGATAATTAGTCCAGGTTTTGAAGTGTGAATATTTATGAGTACTTTTCCTTGGGTTCTCATTATTTCGATTTTTGATAATCCTTCAGTTTCAAGTTTGTCTCGAATTAATTTTTCGATTTTAAGATCTTGGTGAAATAATTTTTTGTATGCTCCTTTTTTTGCATACCATTTTGAGTCCCAGTCGTGGGTTATTCCTAATCTAATTACTTTTGGATTTACCTTTTGTCCCATGTGTTGTTTGGTTATGACGCCTTTGGCGGGTGCGCTTTGCCCTCCGGGCTTGGTGCGTTAAGTGGTTCTTTAGATTTTTCTACTTTGAGTGTTGGTTTTTTCTTTGGTTCTTCCGGTTTTTCACTTTTAGGCGCTCCGCTCGCTTTGCTCGCTGCGCGTTGTTCAACCTTTACAGTGATGTGCGATGTTCTCTTCAAAATTGGGTGCATTCGGCCTTTTGATATTGGAAGGCTTCTTTTGTAAGTGATTCCTTCGGTTACTAAGATTTCTTTTATGTATAGAGAGTCTAAATCTTGTTTAAAATTGTGTTTTGCATTTGCTGCAGCTGATTCAACTACTTTTTTTAGGATCAGTGCTCCTTTTTTTTGTGTGAATTTCAAAATATCTATAGCGTCTTTAACATTTTTGTTGCGAACAAGTGCTGCAATCAAATTTGCTTTTTTTGGTGATATTCTAGTTTTTCTTAGTATTGCTTTCATTGTTGGGGGAATAATGTGTCCGCTTTTGACCACTACGCGCTTTTAGCTATTTTACCTCCGTGGCCTCTGAATAGTTTGGTTGGAGAGAATTCTCCTAATTTGTGTCCGACCATATTTTCGGTTACGAATACTGGTATAAATTGTTTTCCATTGTGCACTGCGAATGTGTGTCCTACGAATTCCGGCGCGATGTCTGAGTTTCTTGACCAAGTCTTGATTGGTTTTTTTTGTCCACCGTCATCAAGTCTTTGAACTTTCTTCATTAGTTTTGGATCTACGAATGGTCCTTTTTTTGCGCTTCTAGACATGATTAGTTAATTATTTATTTACGTCTTCGGTCCTTAACGATCATTTTATCAGTATAGTGTCGTCTTCGTGTTTTAAATCCTAGTGCCGGTAGTCCCCATGGAGTTTTTGGATGTTTGAGCCCGATTGAAGCTCCTCCTTCACCACCTCCGTGTGGATGATCAACTGCGTTCATTGCTTTACCTCTTACTTGCGGTCTTCTTCCCATGTGTCTTTTTCTTCCTGCTTTTCCTACTTTAATGTTGTTGTGCTCGATGTTACTTACTAATCCGATTGTTGCATAGTTGTCTTTGGCTACGAGTCTGATTTCTCCTGATGGCATTTGGATTTGTGCGTGTGATCCTTCTAACGAAACCAATTTGATTGAAGTTCCAGCACTTCTCCCCATCTGTCCTCCTCTTCCTTTGTGTAGTTCAATGTTATATATGCTGTATCCAACAGGGATATGTTTGATTTGCATTCTATTTCCTTTCTTGATCTTTGCTTTTTCCGCTGTGATGATTTTGTCTCCAACTTTTATTCTGTCTGTCGCGATATGGTATCTCTTTTCACCGTCTTTGTAGGTAACGAGCATGATGTATGCGGATCTGTTTGGATCGTATTCAACACTTGTTACTTTTCCTTCGATGTTGAGCTTGTCAGTCCTTTTAAAATCTATTTGTCTATATAGTCTTTTTTCTCCTCCTCCTCTATGTCTTACGGTAATCTTTCCGCTGTTATTGCGTCCTGTTATTTTCTTTTTTATTCTAGTTAATGATTTTTCAGGTTTAGTTTTAGTTACTTCATCAAATGAAGCTGTGCTCATGTGTCTTCGACTCGGTGTTGTTGGTTTATACTTTTTAAGTGCCATTACTTTTTATTAGGTTTAGATTCTTTGATCTTATTTGGATCTATAGTTTTTTTACCTTTCATCGTTACTAATGCTTTTTTCATTACCGGTCTCTTTGTCCAATGTCGTCCTTTTGCAACAAGTCTTTTTTTGCTTGGAGCAATCAGAATTCTTACTTTATCTACATCTACTCCATAAAGATCTTTTACTGCGTGTTTTACATCAACTTTTGTAGCTGTTTTACTGATTTGGAACATGTATTGTCCGTTTGCTTGTTGTTCAGAACTTTTTTCTGTTGTTAGCGGTCTGATTATTGTTGAGTAGCTGTCCATTATTTGCTTGTGCTAAGGAATGTTTCTTTTAGTTTGTCGATTGCGTCTTTAAAGATCATGACCATTTTATATTTCTGAAGGTCCTGGATATTTACGTAATTAGCTAAAATTGTCTTCGTGTTTGGTAAATTGCTGCTTGATTTTTGAACTATTTGGTTTTTCTCAGAAATTACTATCAATACATTTCTTTCGATTGGTAGTTTTTTCAGCATTTCTGCGAAAGGCGCCGTTTGAGCTTTCTCCGAAGTGTATCCTTCAAGTGCGATTATCTCGTTGTCGCGAGCTTTTTCAGAAAGAGCACAAAATAAAGCTTTTCTTCTTTGCTTTTTTGGCATGTCTTTAACGAAGTTTCTGTCTTTGCTTGGTCCAAACACGACTCCACCACCTCTCATTTGTGGGGCTCTGATTGTACCTTGTCGTGCATTACCTGTTCCTTTTTGTTTGAATGGTTTTCGTCCACCACCTCTTACGGCTGCTCTGTTTTTTGTGTGTGCAATAGCAACCCTTCTGTTTGAAAGTTGTCTAACTAGAGCTTGGTGGACAAGATCTTTGTTGAACGGTATCTCAAAGATTTCCTTTGGAAGGTCTACTTGTCCGCTTTTTTCTCCTTTTTGTGTGTAGAGATCTACTTTCATAACTTTATTATTACTAATCCTCCGTTTGGTCCGGGAACCGGTCCTTTTAGGGCGATTACATGATTTTTAGTATCTAAGTGTGCGATTTTTACTTTTCCAAGTGTTACTTTTGCTCTACCCATTCTACCCGGCATCTTTTTTCCTTTATGTACTCTACCCGGTTTTGCGCAGGTTCCGATTGAACCCGGTTCTCTGTGGTGGTGTGATCCGTGAGTTTCCGGTCCTCTTGAGAAGTTGTACCTTTTGATTACTCCTTGGAAACCTTTACCCTTTGATATTGATGAAATTGTTACTGTTTCTACGTCTTGGAGTGATTCAACTGTGATTTGATCACCCTTTTTGTAGTTTTCTTGTTCGTCTTCATTGATTCTGAACTCTTTTACGTATCTGTATTTCTTGGTCTTAGTAGGCTTTTTCAATTTAGAAAAACCCAGGACTATCGCCGGATATCCGTCTTTGTCGACTGTCTTTACCTGTGCAACCTCTGAAGGTTCACATACTAGGACAGTGACGGGGATCACGCGACCGTCGTCTTGAATTAGACGAGTCATACCTACTTTTTTACCGATAATACCTGACATATTTTGTATAGGTTAATCGCTTTTCTAAGCGAACCTCGAGAAGATTTTCGGTAAACCCGCTGGAGGCGTAAATTAACTTGCAACGTCAAATTGCCGTTAGAATATACAGATGGGGATTTGGGTAGTCAATAGAAAAAACTAGATTAAACCAAAGATTTTTCCCATGAATGCAACGTAAAGGAGAAGTAAAGTAATTCCTTCCCATTGGGATACTTGTTTGTCCATTGTTACAAACAAATAGAGGATTGTTGTGAATAGGAGTGCAGGGATTGAGAAAGCTATTATGTCCGGTGGGATTGTAAGTGTGCCGAAGAGCGCAGGGATTCCCATTACTCCAAGAGCGTTGAAGATGTTTGAGCCGGTTACGTTACCAATAGCGATGTCTGCTTTACCTTTTTTTATTGCGACTATAGAGACTACTAATTCCGGGAGTGATGTTCCTACGGCAACTAATGATAGTGCTATGACTTCTGTCCCGATTTTAAGCATTGTGGAGAGCTCTGTTACCGAAGTGATTAAATATTTTGCCGAGATAGAAAGTATGAGACCCGATAGTAATAGAAAAATTGGATATTTTATTGGTAGGCGCCCTCTTTTTTCTTCCTTTTTGATCTCTTGTTTTTCTTTTTGTAATTTCTGTTTTTCGAGAGGGCTAATTTCTCTGTGAGATTTTGCATTATAAATTAAGTATGTTGCGAGCATTAACACTCCCAAAATGCCTTCGAACATGCCGAATTCTCCATCTAATGTGGATAAGAATAGAAAAATCGAGCTCCCAAGAAGTATTGGCAAATCTATGTTGATGATATCTTTGTCTACAAACAGGTGTTTTCCTACGATTGCGGTGATGGCAAGCACAAGTAGTATATTTGCCATATTGGAACCAACTACATTACCTACTACGATTTCAGAATTTCCATCAAGGACGGCGGCTATAGAAGATGCAAGCTCCGGGAGGGAAGTACCAAGGGCGATAATCGTAACTCCAATGATGAATGGTGAAATTCGGAAGTGTAGTCCGATTTTTTCTGCATTATCCGTAAAAATATCTGCGGATTTGATTAACGCAGCTAAAGTTATTATGAATACTGCTGGCCAGAATAGGATTTCCATAGGTGAAAAATGAGTTTTACCCTTATATTATAGCAAAAATGAACATTTGAGGCTACTGTAGCATCTTGATTTCGATTTCAACTCCGGCAGGAAGTGATAAGTTTGAGAGTGATTCGATTGTTTTGCTGGTTGTTTCTGTGATATCGATAAGTCTTTGGTGGGTTCGCATTTCGAATTGTTCACGGGAAGTTTTGTGAACGAATGTTGATTTGTTTACTGTGAATTTCTCGATTTTAGTAGGGAGGGGGATTGGTCCTGAGACCATTGCTCCGGTTCTTTCTGCCGTGTCGATGATGAGTTTTGTGGTTTCATCGATTACTTTGTGATCGAATGATCGGATTTTGATTCGGATTTTTTGTGATGCTGCCATGGGTGTGGTTGGTTAGTCCGCTGGTGGCGGGGGATTAATTAAATTACCGAGTCGGAATGGCTCGGTCATGGTATATGACTTTGATGGAAGTTTGTTCCGAGCTGTCCCTTAAGCGGCCGAGAGGGACGCTTATATACGAGTGATTCCTTAAAAGCAAGAAATCAATTTTGTATGGGATTTATATAGGAATTAGGGAGTGGAGTCAATAAAAAAAGACCGCCATCATGGCGGTCTTTTAGTTTGTGAAATTTTTCTATTATTCCATAATCTTTGCTACTACTCCGGCACCTACTGTTCGTCCTCCTTCACGGATAGCGAATCTAGTACCTTCGTCTAGAGCGATTGGAGCTCCCAGAGTGACAATCATGTTTACTTTGTCACCTGGCATTACCATTTCTACGTCTGCCGGAAGTTCTACTGAACCTGTAACGTCAGTTGTTCGGATGTAGAATTGAGGTTTGTATCCTTTGAAGAAAGGCGTGTGTCGTCCTCCTTCATCTTTATTGAGGATATAAACTTCAGCCTCGAATTTTGTGTGAGGAGTGATTGTTCCCGGTTTAGCAAGAACTTGTCCTCTTTCGATTTCTTCTCTTTCAATACCTCTTAGTAGGATACCTACGTTGTCACCAGCTTGACCTTGATCTAGTAGTTTTCTGAACATTTCTACTCCTGTAACCACTACTTTTCTTGTCGGTTTGATTCCAACGATTTCGATTTCTTCGTTAATTTTAACGATACCTTGATCAACTCTTCCTGTTGCAACTGTTCCACGTCCTTTGATTGAGAAAACGTCTTCAACCGGCATAAGGAATGGTTTGTCCAGTTCACGAACCGGTTCCGGGATGTATGTATCCAATGCTTCCAGTAATTCTAAGATTGGCTTAATTGCTTCTTCGTCGTCAGGATTTTCAAGTGCTTTAAGAGCAGAACCTTTAATAATTGGTGTGTCATCTCCCGGGTATTCATATTTAGTTAGGAGTTCACGGATTTCCATTTCAGATAATTCAGCGATCTCAGGATCAGCCATGTCCATTTTGTTTAGGAAAACAACGATTTTTGGTACACCTACCTGTCTAGCCAGAAGGATATGTTCTCGAGTTTGTGGCATTGGTCCGTCTGCGGCTGATACAACTAGAATTGCTCCGTCCATTTGAGCGGCACCTGTGATCATGTTTTTTACATAATCCGCGTGTCCCGGGCAATCTACGTGAGCGTAGTGTCTCTTGTCTGTTTCATACTCTTGGTGAGATGTTGCAATCGTAATTCCTCTTTCTTTTTCTTCCGGTGCGTTGTCGATTTGGTCAAATGCAATCGCTTTGTTGGTACCACCGAATTTCTTTGCTGCTACCATTGTAATTGCAGCAGTAAGAGTGGTTTTACCATGGTCTACGTGACCAATTGTCCCAACGTTTACGTGGGGTTTACTTCTATCAAATGTACCTTCAGCCATATTGATTTTGTTTAAATATTATTATAGTGGGTGCTGTTAAAGTCACAGCGCGGGAATATTATCTGAATTTTTTGTTGTAGGCAAGATAATTTTGTATTCGCTTCGCTCATGCTATGCTCGCGGATAATAATCGCTCGCAGGCCGTTCGCTACGCTTCCGGCTGTTACCCGGTTTTGCCTGACTTTTTTGCGATAATTTCTTCTGCTACATTATTTGGAACTTTGTTGTAGTGTCCGAACTCCATTGTGTAGTTTCCACGCCCTTGTGTCATTGATCTTAGTTCGGTTGCATAACCGAACATTTCAGCTAACGGAATCTCTGATTTTATGAATTTGATTAGTCCTCTATCGCCGGATTCTGAAATTTGACCACGCCGAGAGTTGATATCTCCCATTACGTCGCCAAAATAATTTTCCGGAACAGTTACTTCCACTTTCATAACCGGCTCGAGAAGTACCGGATTTGCTTGTTTGACGGCGTTTTGGAAACAAATAGAACCTGCGATTTTGAACGCCATTTCACTGGAATCAACATCGTGGAATGATCCGTCATAAAGCTCGGCTTTGACATCTACTACCGGGTATCCGGCGATGATTCCTTTTGTCATAGCTTCTTTGATACCTTTATCAACTGCCGGAATGTATTCTTTTGGAATCTTTCCTCCGGTGATTGAGTTTTTAAATTCATAATCTTCTCCGGGTTCTTGAGGTGTGACACGTAGGAATACATGAGCAAATTGACCGCGACCACCTGTTTGTTTTGCGTATTTTTCTTGCATTTCAATTTCTTTTGTAATGGTTTCTCTATATGCAACCTGTGGCGCGCCGACATTTGCTTCTACTTTGAATTCTCTTTTCATTCTGTCTACTAGAACGTCAAGGTGTAGCTCTCCCATACCCGCGATGATGACTTGTCCCGTTTCTTCGTCTGATTTAACTGTGAATGTTGGATCTTCTTGTGCCAATCTTTGTAATGCGAGACCCATTTTTTCTTGGTCGGCTTTTGTCTTTGGTTCTACCGCAATTCGGATAACCGGTTCCGGAAAATCAATTGATTCTAATAGTATTGGATTGTTTACGTCACAGAGTGTGTTACCGGTTGTTGTTCTTTTTAGTCCAACGAGAGCGGCGATGTCTCCGGCTTGTACTTCTTTGATCTCTTCACGAGTGTTCGCGTGCATTTGTAGAATACGACCAACTCTCTCTTTGTCTCCTGTTGCTGTGTTTAGGATGTAACTTCCAGATTCAAGTTTTCCAGAGTAAACACGGAAGAAACAAAGGTTCCCAACGAATGGATCTGTTGCGATTTTGAATGCTAATGCTGAAAATGGTTCATTTACGTCAGCTTTTCTTATAATGTCTTCGCCAGTCTTTGGATTAGTTCCTTTGATATTTGGTACGTCCATTGGAGATGGTAAGAACCAGCAAACAGCATCTAAAAGTGGCTGTAAGCCTACGTTTTGTAGGGCAGTTCCGCACATTACCGGGTAAATTGATCCTGTGATTGTTGCTTTTCTAATTCCCGCTTTGAGTTCGTCAATTGAAATTTCTGCATCTTCAAGGAATTTTTCCATTAATGCATCGTCATTTTCAGAAACTTTTTCAACCATTATAGCTCTGTATTCTTCAACCTTGGCTTTCATATCTTCCGGAATGTCTATTTCAACTGTTTTTTCTCCCATTTCTCCTTCGAATGCGTAAGCTTTTCTTTCTATTAAGTCGATTACCCCTTTTAGATCTTTTTCTGCTCCTATTGGGAGTTGGATCGCTACTGCATCTGTTGTAAGTCTATCGTGAATTGATTTAAGGCTCATAAAAAAGTCTCCACCCATTTTGTCCATCTTGTTGATGAAAGCAATTCGAGGAACGTTATATTTGTCGGCTTGTCTCCATACTGTTTCGGATTGTGGTTCCACACCCATCGCTCCGTCGAATACCGCGATACCTCCGTCGAGTACTCTTAACGATCTTTCCACTTCTACCGTGAAGTCAACGTGTCCCGGTGTATCGATGATGTTGATTCTTTGTTTAACGTCTGAATCTGATGGAGTCCAGAAACAAGTTGTTGCCGCGGATGTGATAGTGATTCCTCGTTCTTTTTCCTGTTCCATCCAGTCCATTTGTGATGCACCGTCATGGGTTTCACCGATTTTGTGAGTTCGTCCTGTATAGAAAAGGATTCTTTCTGTTACGGTTGTTTTTCCTGCATCAATATGGGCAATAATTCCAATATTGCGGAGATTTCTAAGGTCATCTGCCATTTTTTGGGGGAGTTATTATTGTTAAAAAAGTTCGTTTTTACGTTGAAAAACGACCGTGGGCATTATAGGGAGCGGTGGATGGAAGTCAAGTCTTTAGTATCTTGCCAAATGTGCAAACGCTTTGTTTGCCTCTGCCATTCTGTGGGTGTCTTCCTTCTTTTTTACTGCAGTTCCTTGTTCTTTTGAGGCATCGGTTAATTCGTTGGCTAGTTTTTGAGCCATTGTTGCACCTTTTTTACCTCTTGCCGCGGCAAGTATCCATCTGAAGGCTAGGGCAATTTGTCTGTGAGGTTTAACTTCAATTGGAATTTGATAAACCGCACCACCGATTCTCTTAGCTTTTACTTCAAGTCGAGGTTTTACATTTTCGATTGCTGATTTGAATATTTTTTCAGGGTCTCCGGTAATTTTTTTACTAACAATTTTTAATGTGTCGTTGAAAATTTTTCGTGATGTAGCTTTTTTACCATCAAGCATCAAGTAATTGATGAATTTCTCCTGTAGGGGAGAAGATTCTGATGGAATGAATTCAACTACTTTTCTTTGTCTAATTTTTCCCATAGTTTTGGATAATGGTTATGCTTTTGCTTCGTTGCTGGTTGATTTCTTGGATCCGTATTTTGATCGTCCTTGTTTTCGATTTTGTACTCCTTGTGTATCTAAACACCCTCTTACTATATGATATCTCACACCCGGTAGATCTTTTACTCTGCCTCCACGTATAATCACAACTGAGTGTTCTTGTAGATTGTGTCCTTCACCTCCGATGTACGCGTTTACTTCCATGCCGTTTGTGAGCTTAACTCTTGCTACTTTACGTAGAGCGGAGTTCGGTTTTTTTGGTGTCATTGTTGTGACTTTTGTACAAACACCACGCTTTTGCGGACATGAAACTTTTACATTCTTATTTCTGAGTGTATTGAACATTGTCTGAAGCGCAGGAGATTTGCTCTTCTTTGCTATTTTCTTTCTACTTTTTTTTACTAATTGGTTTATTGTTGGCATGGCTCGCGTAATTTATATTAACTTTTTTATAAAAGCAAGATTAAATAGCCGGTAAAAAGCTTTTTTCTTCTTCTAAAACTTCTTCTTCTGTTGGTTCATTTTCATTTTTTGAGACTTTTTCCTTTAATTCTCCAGGGTTTCTCTTTCTATAAGTCTCTCCGGCAGGGATAAGTTTACCAATGATTACGTTCTCTTTTAGACCTTCCAGTCGGTCGATTTTGTTTGTAGTTGAAGCTTCTACAAGTACTCTGATTGTTTCTTGAAATGATGCTGCAGATAGCCAACTGTCGGTGAATAGGGCTACTCTGGTTAGTCCAAGTAATAATCTTTCTCCTTTTGAACCTTTCTTCCTCGCTTTTATCAGGTCTGTGTTTGTTCTGTTGTATTCGATGATATCTACGATTTCTCCGGGAAGGAATGCACTATCTCCACTGTCGAAAATTCTTACTTTTGAAAGCATTTGTTTAGCTATGATCTCGATGTGTTTGTCGTTGATACTTTGACCTTGAGATGCGTAGATGCTTTGTACCTCAGTGACGATGTACTTTTGGACAGTGTAAGTATCTGTGAGGGCCATTAGCTGTTTGAGGTCTAAGTGGCCATTGGTTAATGGTTGTCCTTTTTGAATGACTTCTTTGTTAGACACTTTTACGGTTCTTCCTTGTGGTAATTTGTAGATTTTTTCAACCGATCCTTCACTTTGGACAATGATTTTCTCTTTTGTGATTTCTTTTACTTTTCCATCTTCAGTGGCTTTGATGGAACCTTTGTGAGTTTCGGCTTTAGCGATCACCATTTTTGGTTTTACCAGATCTCCAACTTTTACTATAGGTTTAATGTCTGCAAATAATTTGTATTCGGTAGAGATTTTTTCAGTAGAAGTGACGCTGATTTCAGTTTGTTTACCTTTCAGGAGAATTTTCACTTTACCTTCTATTTCAGAAATTACAGCCGGACTCTTTGGAGTTCTGGCTTCGAAAAGTTCTTCAACACGGGTAAGACCTTGTGTGATGTCTCCGCCTTCCGCTACACCTCCCATGTGGAAAGTACGCATTGTTAGCTGAGTTCCTGGTTCACCGATACTTTGTGCCGCAATAATTCCGACAGCGGTTCCGATGTCAACTTCTTTGTTTGTTCCAAGATCTTTTCCGTAACATTGGACACAAATTCCGCCTTCAGTTTGACATGTCATTACTGATCTTACTTTTACTTCGCTTATTTCAGCTTCATCGATTTGTGCGAGAGTGTCTTTTTCAATGATTGTGTTGGCTTTTCCAATTACTTTGCCTGTTTTTGGATGTTTTAGTGTTTCTGCAAGCGTTCTTCCATAGATTCTGATTTCAAATTTTTCTCCAATTATTTCTGATTCTTCTCTGGTGATTGAATGAACATGTTCTGATTTACAATCTTGTTTTCTGATGACTACGTCTTGGTTTGAGTCAACTAGACGACGTGTTAAGTATCCCGCTTCTGCTGTTTTTAACGCAGTGTCGGATTTACCTTTACGTCCTCCATGTGTGGCGATGAAGTATTCCAGAATTTTAAACCCTTCCTTAAGGTTGGATTTAACCGGCAGTTCGATCGTTTTTCCGGCTGGATTTGCTACCAAACCTTTGATTCCACAAAGCTGTGTGACTTGTCCCCAGTTACCACGGGCTCCGGAGTCGATCATGTAGAAAATCGAGTTGTCTTCGTCGATTCCGTTGATCATGATATTGGTAATATCTGATTTTGCTTTAGACCAAATTTGGATTGTGTGGTTGTATCTTTCTTCGTCTGTAATTAAACCTTTCCAATATTGATTGTTGATTTGTTTAACTGTTTCTGAAGCTTCTTCTATGATGCCATCTTTCTTTTTTGGAATTACCATGTCTTCTTGTGAGAATGAAATTCCTGATTTTGTTGCGAATTTGAATCCAATATCTTTCAAATTGTCCGCAAGGATCTTTGTTTTTTCATTTCCAAGAAGTTCAAAACATTCAGTAACGATGTTTGATAATTGTTTTTTCCCTATGTTGTCGTCGTAGTATGGCAATCCTTCGGGTAAGAAACTGTTGAAGATTAGTCGTCCAACGGTTGTTTCTCTGATTTCATCTTTGTATCGGCATTTTACTGATGCTTGGAGATGAACGTATCCTGATTGGTATGCAATAATCGCTTCTTTGATGCCTGAGAATGCCATTCCTTCTCCTTTTTCACCTGCTGTTAGCTTTGTTAGGTAGTAGCAACCAAGGACCATGTCTTGAGTAGGGGTAACAATTGGTTCTCCTGCTGAGGGTTTTAACAGGTTTTGGCTTGAAGACATTAGGTTTTTGGCTTCTATTTGTGCTTTTTTTGAAAGTGGCACGTGGATGGCCATTTGGTCTCCGTCAAAATCGGCGTTGAATGCCGCACATACTAATGGGTGGATCTGAATCGCTTTACCTTCCTTTAATACCGGTTTGAATGCTTGGATTCCAAGTCTGTGTAGGGTAGGAGCACGATTTAGAAGTACGTAATGGTCTTTGGTGACTTCTTCTAATATGTCCCAAACCTCACGTTTGTTTGCTTGGATTAATTTTTCAGCGTTTTTGATATTATGAGCATATCCGTCTCTTATTAATCGTCCGATGATGAATGGTTTGAATAATTCAAGTGCCATGACTTTGGGCATTCCACATTGGTCAAGTTTAAGCTTAGGTCCGATGATAATTACTGAACGTCCTGAGTAGTCCACACGTTTACCAAGGAGGTTTTGTCTGAATCTTCCTTGTTTACCTTTTAGCATGTCTGATAGAGATCTGAGTTTTCTCTTGTCTCCGCTGTTGAAGACTGTTCTTCCTTGTCTTGCGCTGTTGTTCAATAGTGTGTCGACCGCTTCTTGTAGCATTCTTTTTTCATTTCGGCAGATAACTTCCGGGGCTCCGATTGAAAGAAGTCTTTTTAGACGATTGTTTCTATTAATCACTCTCCTGTATAAGTCGTTTAAGTCTGAAGCTGCGAATCTTCCTCCATCCAGTTGGACCATAGGTCTTAAGTCAGGTGGAATTACCGGAAGAACGGTCATGACAAACCATTCTGCTTTGATTCCGGACTTTAGCAAGCTTCCGGCAAGTTTGATTCTTTTTATGGTTTTTTTAAGTTTTTGTCCTGAGCTTCTATTTTTTTCTTCTTGTAGAAATGCAATTAATTTTTCCAGATCGAGATTCCCGATGATGTCTCTTATAGCTTCTGCGCCAGTTCCGGCTTTGAAGATATGCCCAAATTTTAGTGACATATTTCTGTGTTCGATTTCTGAGTACACTTTTCCGACAGCCAATTTGTCGAGAATTTCTTTAGTTTCTGAGTTTTGGTAGTCGAGCTCTTCGATTTTTTTAGCGAATTCTCTTTCGAGGCCGGTTTCTGCTTTTTTTCTCATTTTACTGTCTTCGATTTTTTCCGCTTCCAGCGCTCTTTGTTTAAATTCTTCCTGGATCGCTTTTTTGTGAGTTTTATATTCTTGTAGTAATTGTGTTAATGATTCTTGTTTTGCTTCTTCGTCCACCTCAGAAGCGATGTAAGCGGCAAAGTAAACTACTTGTTCGAGTGTCTTTACCGGCAAATCCAGAAGAAGCCCAATTCTACTTGGTGTTGAGCGAAGGAACCAGATGTGAGTTACAGGAACAGCAAGTTTGATGTGTGCCATTCTTTCACGTCGGACTGATGATCTTGTTACTTCAACTCCACATTTTTCACAGATTACTCCTTTGTATCTGATTCTTTTGTACTTTCCACAGTAACATTCCCAGTTTTTGGTTGGGCCGAATATTTTTTCGCAGAAAAGACCATCTCTCTCCGGTTTTTGGGTACGGTAATTGATCGTTTCCGGCTTTTTTACCTCGCCGTGAGACCAGGAAAGGATTTCTTCAGGTGATGCAATCGATAAGGTGATTGCATTGAATTGATCTTTTCTATTATTTTTATTATTTGATTCTTGTGCCATATATGTATGTATTAATAAGTTTTTGGTGATATGGTTGTGCTATTACAGACCCAGATCTTTATCTATTGGGCTTTCTTCTGAACTTTTTTCTTCTTCCTCTGTTTTTTCTGCATCTTCCTTAACTTCCTCAGTTGGAGTTTCTTCTGCCCCGCCTGTTGCGGGATCTTCGACAGGAGTTTCCTCTTTCGCTTCACTTTCTTCTTCTTTCAACTCACTCTCGGCTTCGCCCTTTTCTTCAGTTTTTGCTGTTTCATTTTTTGGTACTCCGCCTGTCCCGACCCTGCGGGTGCCCGGGAGCTGACTCTGCGAGCCTTCGGCTTCGTCCTGTCCTCCAGGAACATAATCTGTTTCGTCTTCACTTTTTTTCTTTTCCAGCATAATCATGTCTTGAACTACAATTTCAGTTTTGAATTTTTTAACTCCTTCAGGGCTGTCCCAACTTCGTGTTTTTAGGTAACCTTCAACGTAAACGAGGTGACCTTTTTTCAAATAGTTTGCACAAATTTCTGCAAGTTTTGCCCATGCTACACATTCGTGGAATTCTGCTGAACTTTTTCTTTCATTTTCACGTGTCATCCATTCTCTGTTTGTTGCAATCCCGAAAGTTGTAACGTTTTGTCCATTTGGTGTTTGTCTCATTTCTGGGTCACGAGTTAAATTCCCAATAATGATTACTTTGTTGATACTTCTCATGATTATTTATTGTTAAAATTATTATTAATGGGGGATAATGTGTTCGCTTCGCGAACGTTTATTTGTTAGGAGACGTTTCGCTTTGCTTCACGTCTGCTTTATCAATACCTTCGAGTGACCCAGCTTCTCGTGAAGTTCCTTCGCTTTCTTCTGTGATTTCTTCTTTTATTTCTTTATCTACAGAATCTTGAGTTTCAGCGCTTTCATCGAGAACTTCTTCCTCTTCCTCCAGTTTTTTACCACCGGTGTCTATGAGTTTTACGGAAAGCCCCAAACTTTGCAGTTCTTTTACAAGTACGTTGAATGATTCAGGAACTCTAGGTTTTTTGATAGGTTCTCCTTTTACAATAGATTCATACGCTTTTGATCTTCCGTATACGTCGTCTGATTTTATTGTTAGCATTTCTTGAAGTGTGTGGGATGCGCCGTATGCTTCGAGCGCCCATACCTCCATTTCTCCGAATCTTTGTCCACCATGTTGAGCTTTTCCTCCCAGAGGCTGTTGAGTTACCAGTGAGTAAGGTCCAACAGATCTTGCATGAATTTTGTCTTCAACTAAGTGATTTAGCTTGAGAATATACGCGATTCCGACTGTAACCGGTCTATCGAATGTTTCTCCGGTTTTACCGTCGTATAGTGTTATTTTTCCATTATCCGGAAGTCCGGCTTTTTGGAATTGTTTTTTGATTTCCATTGTTGATATACCATTTAAGGCGGGAGTTGCGACTGTTATTCCTTGTTCTTTTGCCGACCATCCTAAATGAGTTTCCAGGATTTGTCCTATGTTCATACGAGAGGTGACACCAAGTGGATTTAGGATGATGTCGATTGGTGTTCCGTCAGGTAAGAAAGGCATATCTTCTTGTGGAACTATAATTGAGATGACACCTTTGTTTCCGTGTCGTCCTGCAACTTTGTCTCCGATGGAGATTTTTCTTGTTTGAGCCACGTTTACTTTTATTTGTTTTAGGACACCTGTTGGGAGTTCGTCTCCAGCTTCTTTTGTGAACATTTGAACTCCTACTACTTTTCCGCCTTCTCCTCCGGGGAGTTTGAGTGAAGTGTCTTTAACATCTCTGGCTTTGTCTCCGAAAATCGCTCTAAGAAGTCTTTCTTCTGCGGTTAATTCTGTTTCTCCTTTTGGCGTAATTTTACCAACAAGGATATTTCCTTCATGAACTGTGGCACCGATTCTTACGATACCGTCTTCGTCTAAGTCTTTGAGTTTTATTTCACCAACATTGGGGATGTCTCGAGTGATAATTTCTGATCCGAGCTTTGTTTCTCTTACGTCGACTGTGAAAGTTTCTATATGGACTGAGTCGTATTTACCGTGTCGCACGAGATTGTCGGAGATAATTACGGCGTCCTCAAAGTTGTATCCTTCCCATGACATGTATGCAACCAGTAGGTTTTTACCGAGGGCTAATTCTCCTTTTTCTATAGCGGCTCCGTCTGCGAGAGTGTCTCCTCTTTTTACTTTGTCTCCTTTGTTTACTTGTACTCTTTGGTGAATACATGTTCCTTGGTTTGATCTTTCGTAGTGTTGTACAGCGTAGCTGACTTTTTTACCGTTTTTGTAAACTACTGTGATCATGTTTGCGTCCACGTATGAAATTGTTCCATCCATTTCTGCAAGAATCACTTGTCCGGAACTTTTTGCAGCAATTTCTTCGATTCCCGTTCCAACGATTGGAGCTTCCGGGGAAACGAGAGAAACGGCTTGTCTCTGCATGTTTGACCCCATAGATGCTCGTGTATTGTCGTCGTGCTCGAGGAATGGAATTAGAGCTGTTGTGATTGAAATAATTTGTTTTGGCGATACGTCGATATGAGTCACGTCGTTTACGTGGGCGAGTGTTGGTTCAGCGTTTTTTCTTGCTGAAACTCGTGAATGTTCGAATTGACCGAGTTTGTCCAGTTCGGAGTTTGCTTGGGCAATTACAAAATCGAATTCTTCATCTGCATCAAAGTATTCTATTTTGTCTGTAATGTACGGTCTTACTTTGAATTCGTCTAATTTTAAACTGTTTAGTTTTTTTGAGATTGCCTCGTCTACTGCTTGGCCGGCTTTTACAATTGTTTTTCCTTTATTTTCTACCGTTTCTCTGGCAATTTTACCGATAAGTTTCTTTGGATCTTTTGTGGAAATTGTGCTGGAGACTTCTCTGAACGGAGTTTCTATGAAGCCATATTCATTGATTTTCGCGTAGGTCGCCAAGTGGACTACGAGACCGATGTTTGGTCCTTCCGGGGTGGCGATTGGGCAGATTCTTCCGTAGTGAGATTGGTGTACGTCACGAACATCAAATGATGCCCTTTCTCTTGATAATCCTCCAGGTCCCATAGCTGATAGTCTTCGTTTGTGTTCGAGTTCTGATAGGGGATTGGTTTGATCCATGAATTGTGAAAGTTGAGAGCTTGCGAAGAATTCACGGAGTGCTGCTGTGATTGGTCTTGAGTTGATTAATTGAGTT
Source organism: Nitrospirota bacterium (assembly GCA_043816165.1). Taxonomy (GTDB): domain Bacteria; phylum Patescibacteriota; class Gracilibacteria; order UBA1369; family LOWO2-01-FULL-3; genus JAACEU01. Next base: position 31,082 of record JBDRIE010000009.1, read on the forward strand.
GGAGTAACTGTCTCAAGATCCATAACGGTCATTCTGTCTTTTGCAATTCTGTCTGTTCGAAGTAGTCCGACTCTGAATTTGTTTTGTACTAATTCACCAACTGCTCGGATTCTTCTGTTTGATAGGTGATCGATGTCGTCCGGTCCGAATTCTCCGTTATTCAAGAGGATTAGGTGTTTTAGGATGTACACAAAATCTTCAATTTGGAATGTGTGATATTTTTTCTTGTTCGGAGTGTCTAGTTTAAATCTCTTATTTAATTTGTATCTAGCGACTGGTCCCATATCGTATTTTCTGTAGTCAAAGAACATTGATTTGATCAATGCTTTTGCGTTTTCCGGAGTTGCTAAGTCACCGGGGCGGATTTTTTTGTAAATATTTTGATATGCGTCATCTACTGTTTTTGCACTATCTTTTTCAAGTGTATTTAGAATGTAATCGTGTTCGATATCTGTGATTACATCTTTGAATAGGTCGATGATTTGTTTGTCTGTATCGTATCCGAAGACTCTTAGTAGGGAAGTGATAGGGATTTTCCTCTTTCTATCAATCTTTACTGTAATGATTCCTTTTTTGTCAGTTTCGATTTCCAGCCATGCGCCTCTTTTTGGAATGATTTTTGTTGAATGCATTCCCGGTGCAGCTGAATTTCTTGAGAAAAATACACCCGGGGATCTCACGATTTGACTTACAACTACTCTTTCAATTCCGTTTACTATGAAAGTTCCTCGGTTAGTCATCAATGGTACGTTTCCCAGAAAAACATCTTGTTCTTTTATTTCACCGGTTTCTTTGTTGATTAATTGAACATGTACTTTTAATGGAACTTCGAATGTAAGATTTTTGTTCTTTGCCTCTTCTGCGTTGTATTTGACTTCTCCGAGAGAATGTTCCAAGAAATGCAGTTCAAGTTTTTTTCCGGAAAAGTCTTGGATAGGAGTGATTTCGTCTAATAGATCTCTAATTCCCGTATCCAAAAACCATTCATATGAATTTGTTTGGATCTCGATTAGGTTCGGAATTTTTACGTCTTTATCAATGCTCGTTGTGAAGTATTTTCTGTCACTCTTTATCATTATCCTCTCATTTTCTAACGGAATTTGAGAAGATCGAACAAGGTTATCCTTTTTCTTCCCTTTAACCTTTCGTACAGCTTTTTTAGCTATCTTTTTTGGTCCAGATGGCTTTGGGGTAAGTTTTTGCACATCTTTAGCAACCAAAACGGTTTTAGTAGTTTTCTTTGCTGCTATTTTCTTTGGTGCTGTTTTTTTAGAAGTAGTTTTTGTTTTAGAAGTTTTTTTGATAGGTTTTTTTGATTTAGCCATACAGGAAAATGGTCAAGGAACATAATATTGATTAGTCACTATCTTTCCTTAACTCATCCAAAAGTCTAATTGATAGCCTTCTCATTTTACGTATGTTATACGTGAAGTCAAGTTAAAATTTGAGGGCCCTGTCTAATCATCTTTTTCTTCGGTTTCTTCTTCTGTAATTTTTACTTTTTCGTAATATTTTTCGTAATATTTTTTTACTTTTTCCAGTTCTTCAATAACTTTTTCGTCTTCTCCTGCGTGTAAGAATTTTGGAAGAATTTTTATGGAAATTGCTCCCGGGTATTTGTCTTGTTTAAGCTTAGTCAGAAAACTCTCGAGAGGCATAATGCCTTCTGAAGGTGGGGCATATTTTTTCCCTTTATAGACATTTGAAAAGTGAATGTGTACTAAGTATTTTTTGAATGCATTGTAGGCTCGCATCAGGTCTTGTTTCTTTTCTCCGATTCTAGCTGTATCCAGCGAGATGTGTTTGAATTTCTTTAATTCTTGAGCGTTTGCCATTGCGTGTTCCGGGATGAATCCCAAGAATGTTCCCGCAGGTGCGTTTTCTAATGCAATTGATAGGAATTCTTTTTCTCTAAGTCTCGGAATTTCGGTTTTTAACCAACTGGCAAGTTTGAAATCCAGTAGTTTTGGTGGTTGAAGTACTAATACTTTTGCGCCAATATTCTTTGTCATCTCAACAATTTCTTTGATCCTTTTTGAAGCTACCTGGTTTGGTGCTGATACAGCGTGAACCGGTAAATCATGTTCTTTTATGAGTTTATTTATATAATCTGCATTGCATGAATCAAATTGTCCGAAATTTACGCTCAAATCAATTCCGTCATAGCCAGCTGCTTTCGCTAACTCGAATATGCGATTAAGTCCGTATCCACGTAATGATTCTGTAGTTAGAATTATCATATTTTGTTTTTATAAATCTTTTTTATTTTAACATAAGAAGGGTTTCAGGAGCAAGTCACTACCAAGATATTTTATTGGCGCTTTCTAGAATTCTAATTCCTTGTTTATTTAATGTTTTTGTAATTTCTTTTCTTGTTGCTAAAGTTCTTCGAAGAAAAGTTTATTTTTTTCGAATAACTTTGTTATTTCTGCAGAAAATGGTTTTTGTTGTGACTCTTCTTCTATGGCTAATTCTATTTCAACTTTGTGAACCATGTGAGTAATTTCATCTTGAACGCAATATACATTTATTGCTCCTTTTTGACTTATTAGATAGCAGATCTCGCCGGTTTTTTGTGTAATTGTAAAACCGGCAGATTCTAATGTTCTGATAATTTCTTCATACTGCATAATTACGCGTATTGATTGTGTGATTCCGGCTGCAGTTAGTATTGGTTCGTGCGGATCTCTTGGTTGGTTTGTAGAGATTGTATTTTGCGGAGACCGAGGCTTGCTGCGCTTTTCTTCGGGATATCTTGATTCGAGAATATTATTCATTTGTTATGATTATTAGAAATGTGTTATACAAAAGCACGATTACGGTTCTTTGTCAATTCGCCGTGGTGTTGTTATTTCTTTTCTATCTTGGTTTTTCCACCCATGAACGGGTGAAGGACTTCGGGGATTGAAACTGAGCCGTCAGCGTTTTGATTGTTTTCGAGGATTGCCACGAGGGTGCGGGCAATAGCGATAGCTGTACCGTTTAGGGTGTGGAGATAGAGATTTTGGCCGTCTTTTTTGTAGCGGATTTTTGCGCGGCGAGCTTGGAAATCGGTGCAGTTTGAGCATGAAGTGAGTTCTCTGAATTTGTTTTGAGTTGGGATCCAGACTTCGATGTCGTATTTTTTTGCTGCTGGGGCTCCGAGGTCTCCTCCGCATATATTTACAACTTGATAGTGGAATCCAAGGTCTTGCATTATTTCCTCTTCGATTTCGCGGATTAATTCAAATTCTTCTTCGGATTTGTCCGGATGGCAGAAGCTAAACATTTCTACTTTGTCGAATTGGTGGACTCTGATAATTCCTGCGGTGTCTTTCCCATATGATCCGGCTTCTCGTCGGAAGCAAGTGGAGAATCCGCAATAGCGGGTTGGGAGGGAGGATTCGTCGAGGATTTCTGTTGCGTGAAGCATGGTTAGTGGGACTTCTGAGGTTCCGACTAGAAATAGTTCTGGATTATCCTCTCTTATTTCAGGTGCTGAAGTTACGTGGTATATCTCGTTTTCTTCTGCCGGGAAAAATCCTGTTGCGAACATTGCTTCTTTTTTTACTAGTGTTGGGGTGATGACCGGTGCGAATCCTTTTGCGTGGAGTTTGTGGATTACGAATTGGAGAAGTGCGAATTCGAGAAGTGCGGCTTCGTTTTTTAGATAGTAGAAGCGAGCACCGGAGGTTCTGGTTCCTCTTTCTATGTCGATTATGTCGAGTTTTCTTCCGAGTTCTATGTGATCTTTCGGCTCGAAGTCGAATTTTGGTTTTTCCCCATATGTACTTACAATTTCATTATCTTCTTCGTCTTTTCCTTCAGGAACGGAATCGAGTGGGGGATTTGGAACTTGTGTTGCGAGGTGGTCAATCATTACTTCAATTGCGTAGATTTTAGGTTCTAGAGATTTTATTTCGTCTTTAATTTTTTTCATCTTTGCGATCGTCTCGTTATCCATTTTTCCTTTGCTTGCTGCGTTTTGTTCTGCTCGCAGTTTTTCAGCTTGAACGAGCTTTTCGTTTCGTTGTTTGTAAAGTTCTTCGATTTTATCTATTTCAACTTTTACGTTTTTCTTGGCTGCGCCTTGTTTTACGAGGCCGGGGTTTTCTATGATGAATTTTATGTCGAGCATAATTTAGGCTTTAGAGAGGTAGGTTCCGTTTTCGGTATTTATTTTAATGGTTTCTCCTTCTTTTATAAATAGTGGGACTTTTAGGATTGCTCCTGTCTCAATTTCTGCATCTTTGTTTCCTCCTGTGGCTGTGTCTCCTTTTACTCCCGGAGTTGTGCTTACAACTTTGAAGTCCATTTTTGGTGGGAGTTGAATGGAAATAGGAGTTCCTTCAATGAATAAGACGTGAACGTCAGTTCCGTCCAGTAAGTATTTTCCGTCGTCGCCGATTGCGTCTTTTTGTAGGACGAATTGGTCGTACGTTTCATTGTCCATGAAGTGGAAGTCATTCCCGTCTCTATATAAGAATTGGCATTTTTTTCGGATCGTATCGAGAATGTCGACTGATTCTCCGGATTTGAAAGTGTTTTCTATTACTTGGCCTGTTTTTAGGTTTTTTAGCTTTGTTCGAGTAAAAGCGGCACCTTTCCCAGGTTTTTCGAATTGAGTTTCTGTGATGAGCCAAGGCAGACCTTTGAATTTGATCGCTGAGCCTTTATTTATGTTTGTTGTTTGTACCATGTTTCTTGCCGTTATTAAATTTTCTATAAGTTTTCATAATTATTTCCATTGCTTCTTCATTGTTTTTTACGATGTGAATGAAGTTCAAATCTTTTTCGCTAATAAGGCCTTCTTTCAAAGGGTATTTTTTCACCCAATTAATCAATTTTTCCCACATTTTTCCAACTAATATAATTGGAATTGGCTTGAGATGTTTTACTTGTAAAAGTTGCCATGTGAAGAAAAGTTCCAGGCATGTACCAATTCCTCCCGGCATGATCACGGCGACTTTTGAAAGTGCCATAAATGTATCAAGGCGTTTTGAGAACTGATCGAATCTCTTTTTTATTTCCAAATGTTTATTGCTTTTACTTTCCCATGGAAGGTTGATTACGAGTCCGATGGAATCTGATTTGTGTCCTTTGTCTCCGGCCTCGTGTCCTGCATTCGCAGCTTCCATTAGTCCCGGTCCGCCGCCTGTGACTATGTCAAATTTGTGTTTCCCAACTTCGTAGGCGAGATCAAAAACTTGTTTATAAATTTTGTCGGCAGTTTTTATTCTGGCAGATCCAAAAATAGCTACGCGAAATTCCTTTCTCTTAATTTCATCTCGCATGGATCGTGGTTTTTTTGTTGGCATGAGGAAAAAGATTATTTTTTATTGTAAAAGTTTCTCACATTTAATTGCGATTGATTCGCCGTCCATGCCATTTAATTCATAGAGCGCGGCTGATGATCCGGATAGATTGTATTTTTCAGGGCCGATCATTTCAAATTTATCTACATCCATTCCGTTTTTTTGGATATGGCGAGCAATTTGTCCTCCAAGTCCGGAATATGTGTTGTGGTCTTCGATGGTTAAGACTTTTTTTGTCTTTTTGATCGAGTCTGTGAGAGTTTCGTCAAATTTTTTGATGGAAGAAACAGCGATAAGCTCGGCTGAAATTCCTGTCCGGCCGCCAGGTGGACCTTTTTCTTTGAGAATACGGTGAGCTTCGAGTGAATGAGAGACCATTGTTCCGATTGCAATAATTGTTATGTCGTTGCCTTCACGGACACGTTCACATTTTCCATATTCATATTTATAATTTTCGTCAAAATATAGTGAGCCGTCTTCTTTTGTGAGAATAGGGAGATTGTGTCGTCCCATTCTTACGTAAAAATTTCCGTAATGTGAGGCAATATATCGAATTATTCTGTCTGTTTGGTTTGCATCAGCGGGTTCGATTATCATTGTGTTGAACATACCGAGGAATGATCCCATGTCGTCGATTGCTTGGTGAGTTGGCCCGTCTTCTCCTACAGAAAGTCCTCCGTGAGTGGCAACCATTTTGACGTTTGTGTAGTTGATGTCGTTGAGGCGGGCTTGATCTTTTGCCCGGCTAGACATGAATACGGCGTATGTTGATGCAAATGGTATATAGTCGCAGAGGCTCAATGCGCCCGCCGTCGTTACCATATGCTGTTCGGCAATTCCACATTCAATGAATTGGTCGGGCGTCTTTTTCGCAATTGCGTTCGCGTTCACAGATCCCCCTACATCGGCGGTGAGCCCCAAGACATTTTTATTTAGCTCTCCGAGCGAAGCTAACGCATTTCCGTATGCTTTTCTGCATGGAACCATCTCATCAGCTTGATATGTTATGGGATTTCCTGTGTTTACCTCAACTTCACTCAAAAGCGGGGGATATTTTGAAGGAATAGGTTTCCATTTTATAAATTTTTTGAATTCTTCCAGTTCAGTTTTTTCGTTTTCACTTAGTTCGAAATTTGCTATTTGTGAGGCCGCTTCTTCTTCTTTTGGTGCTTTTCCATGCCATGCAGGGTCCAAATTTCGTCCCGCTTTTTCCATAAAATCCACACCTTGCCCCATGTATGTGTCTCCGATTATCACTACCGGTTTGCCGTTATCTTCGTAAGCTTCGGCGATGGCTTTCCATATTGCCTGGAAATCATGTCCGTCTGCTTCGATCACGTTCCAATGTCCCGCTTCGAATGTTTTTTTGATGTCGATGTTGAGCGTTTTCTCGAGGCTGGCTGTTAATTGGACTTTATTGTAGTCGATGAATAGGATCATGTTGTCCAGCTTGTAGTGTTTTGAGAAATGGATCATTTCGTGGACTTGTCCTTCTTGAGTTTCTCCGTCTCCCATTAAGACGAACACTTTATTATTAGTTTTCTTTAATTTTTCTGCTAATGCAAAAGCCGATCCTGCCGATACTCCTGCGCCTAACGGTCCTGTTCCATATTCGATTCCGTCAACGTGTCTTGTGATGTGTCCTTCAAATATTGATCCTGCTTGTCGGAAATTTTTGATCACATCTTCTTTGTCGATATATCCCAGTTCTGCAAGCACGCCGTAAACAGCAGGGGAGATATGTCCGTGTGAAACGGTGACTTTTTCTCCGGTTTGGCTAATTATGTATGCGTAAATTGTGGCAAGGTAATCTAGTGTGGAGAGTGATCCTCCCGGATGGCCGCTTTGCGCGTTTAAAGTCATTTGCAAAATAGATTTTCTGCAGGATTTGGTGAAAGTTTTTAGAAAGTCGATATGTTCCTGTTTGAGGGGTTTACCGACTTCTGGTAAAGATGTGAACATGTTATTTGAGTAAAGCTTTTTTTGTAAGTTTTTTCGATAGCTCGACTCCCGGTTGGTCGAAAGCGTTTATGCCCATCAGTTCGCCTAGGAAAGCAGTTGCTCCTTCGAAAAGTAGGAAGAGTTGTCCCAATGTTTCTTCCGAGACGGAGTCTACTGAAATTGTTATATTTGGTCTACCGTTTTTTGTTAGAGCGGCTGCTGTCGCGTTCTTTTCGATTTGCATTAACTCTCCAAAAGTTGTTTTGTATGGCGAGTCGATTGCTATTTCCGGATTCATGTTTTTCACTTCGATGAAAATAAATAGTTTGTCGTTTGGGCCGTCATTGTAGAGTTGTAGTTGTGAATGTTGGTCGGTTACACCGAGCGCGTTTGTTGGGGTAATTCCTTTTCCGTCTTTTCCTGTGGATTCTGCCAGAAGTTGTCGAAACCAGTCTGCGAATTTGATTAACTTTTGAGAATAAGGCATCAACACATTTATAGTTTTTCCTTTTTGACTGAGGTCAAATTGAGTTTTTGCCAGTTGGTAGGGGAGGTTGTTTTTTGAATCTGGACTTAGGAAATTGTCTCTTCCGACTTTTGCGCCTTTTAATATTTTTTCGATATCTATTCCTATTAGTTTTGCCGGAAGTAAGCCGACTACTGTGAGTACGGAAAATCTTCCACCAACGTCTTCGGGAATATCGAATACTTCCAGATCCTCTTTTTCCGCTTCGTCCCGGAGTGGATTTGGTTGTGGGCCGGTGATTATTGTCATGTGGTCGCTGAGCTCATATCCGTTTTCTTTTATTTTTTTACTGAAATAGTCGTATTGGCTCAGGGTCTCTACTGTTCCTCCTGACTTTGTTATTACGATGAATAGGGTTTTTGAATAATCGATAACTTCTTCGAGCTCTTTTATCATTATCGGATCTATATTGTCCAAAACATGGAGTTTGTTTAGATATAAGTGTCCCAGGCTTTGTTGCAGGCAAATAGCACCGAGTGCTGAACCTCCGATTCCACATACAACTATGTGTTCAAAATCAGAATTCTTTTCGGCAAAGCGGTTTATTTTCCCGATAATCTGATCATCGTCGATTGTGTAATAGAAGCCTTGTTTTTTTGCATGGATTTTGTTGAGAAGTTCGCTTAAGTTCTCTTCTTTTATTTCTTCGAGAGTTGAATTTGATAAGTCTAGTCCAATCATTGCCAGCAGTTTACTATATGACAAAATACAGAATTACATACATTCTGTATTTTGTTAAGTTCGAAAGCTAATATAAAAATCAGTCTTCTTTTGGTCGAGCTTCGTTTACTGCAAGATTTCGACCTTTTACTTCGAAGTCGTTCAAAGCTTCAATAGCTTTGTCTGCATCTTCGTCATTTACAAAAGTCACAAATCCGAATCCTTTAGATCGGTTTGTAGCTCTGTCTTTGATGATGACACATTCTTCGATTTCTCCGTGTTCAGCGAATAAATCTTTTAGTTCGTCATCAGTTGTCCCCCAGTCGATATTACCGACAAATAGTTTCTTAGCCATAAAAATGGATTAATTATGCCACGAGATTAGCAGATAGATGGTGGATTGCAAGTGAAAAATGCTTTTGTGGTATTATTTGCGTATGGGAACCTTTGGTGCGGAATATCTTTTTATTGGGTTATACATTGTCATCTTCCTGTATTTAGGCTTAAGCAAGAGGTGGAGAGAGTTTTATTATTTGGGTATGGCGTCTGTCCTTTCAGTCGCCTGGGTTTACATTGCGAGTAATCAGTATGGATATAATAGCGAAATGTTGAAGATTTTTGGGCTGAATACCTATCCACTTTTTGCATGGGCGATTGTTTTGTTTATTTTCGTTAATCTTTATTTTTTCCTGGAGAATGTTCTTGAATTTAGTGGAAAAATTAAAAAGATTTTACTTTTTATGGGGCTTTATTGGTCCTTGTTGATACTTGGTGAGACTATTTGGTATCACGTTTTTGATATTCAAAATGTCGCAACTGCAATGTATTCGGGTTTGCCAATATGCGACTGCCTCCATGCTCCTTTGTGGATGCAGGTATCATATTTTGCGATGGGGCCTGTGTATTTTGTGATGTGCGAGGGTGTTGTTTTATTTCACAGCAAATTTCTTGTGAATATAATTAGAAAATGATTAAATATAGCAAAATATTATGTAGACTAACGGCTGGGGTTCGTACGATGACAAATATGGGCGACCCTAGGGGAGCCGTATAGTCTATGTTAGGCGAAGACGACCTGAATATGTTAGTGTTTAACTATTAACCTAATTTTTTTACTGATTCGACTTTGTCCCAGCTTAAAGTAAATCCTCTATTATCTGTTATTCCATTTTCATCAACGGTAGAAATGTCTCCGATGGATACTAGAATTGGTTTTTGATCATTATTCCGTTGTATATCTAGATATCCATGTACTCCCAATTCAAGCATGATGGCTTGTATTTCTTCAACCATCATATCGCTATCAACGGCCTCTGGTGATTCTAGTGACATAGTTTAAGTTATTAATAAATGGACGTTATCATAACAAAAAATTCGCTTTCGTACAACGGCAGGGACTATATGAACTTGACCAGTGATAAAATAAGCCAAAGGCGGATCACCGGTCAATATGGGCGAACAAATTTGACTTATTTTTTTGTAAAATCGTCTTTTTTTAAGTTTGATTGACGCAAAATAGACCTGAAAGTTCCATGGCGTATGTCTTTTTCATGTATGGGTACTATAACTGTCAGTGTTGGCTTCCCTTTTTCTGAAGGACTTTCAATATAATTCTTAGCGGGATTGGTCTAGGCATGCTGTAGCCTTACGGAAGTTATAACTGGATACTTTACTTCTGTTTTTTTAGGAAGTGGCATGTCTTCGAAATATAATTCAAGTGCGTCTTGTAGATTTGCTAGGGCTTCTTTTCTAGTTTTACCGAAGCTTGATACCTCTACCTCCAGACATTGAGATATATAATATTTGTCTTCTTTCCAAACGATTGATTTCAGGTCTATTTTGCTCATGTTTTTAGTTTATTTTCTGCTCATATTTTACGCTTACGCTAAAATAAGTCAAATTTGTGAGCTAGATACGCGCTGTTAGGCGATGTTGCAAAAACTATTAAGCTCCCTCTGTTTCTTTCCTGATCGCTTCTATTTGACCTTCTGTTAATTCATGAATTGCAGCTATTATTGATTCAACTTTGTTGGGATCAACTGTAAGTGGACCTAATGTGTCGTCATCGAAGTCTATTGTTTCTACGCCTGCCATACCTAGCAAGTCGATTAATAATTTGTCATTATCGATATCTAGCCAGTCGACTAATAATTTGTCACTATCGATATCTGTGGCACTTGGCGCGGTTCGAAGTTCTAATTTCATAGAAAATAAATTATTTGATGAAGGGAAGAAACATAGCATTTCCTTTTTATTTTTGCAATTTTCGCCTAACGGTTCGGCATAGCCGAAGTTTGGCAGTGGTAGAATTGGGAGCGCTAGCGACCCACCACTGCCAAATTTGGGTGAGCGAGCGTTAAAAATAAAAATTATTTGTACCAATCTCCTGGATTTATATTTGATGTTACTTGATTGTTCAATACGCTTATTGTGACGATGTCGTGCGAATTGCAATTCTCGTACAGACCGCTATCGATACAGACTACGTAATTAGAATAGTAGGCCTTCCATTCTGGAGACTCTGGCAAATAAGCATACACTTGATAATCTCCTGTTGGAACTTCCATTTTGTAGCCTAATCCATAGGTGTATTCATCTGTGTTATGTATTTGATTATTTGTACAATATTCTTTTTTCGTTTCTGTATTTTCTGCACATACTTGCATATCTTTGGGAATGTAATCGCTTGGATAACTTAGTGCTCCTTCGATAAATCCAGTGTTTTTTTGTGAATTACTCCAGATGAATACACTGACTCCAACGATGATAGCTGTTACGAGAATTGCAATTATGATTTTGTAGTTTTCTTTTTTCATATTTACATTTTAACAAATAATTTTTATTTAGCGAGCGAACCGGCTATGCCGTGTTGTGTGAAAGCGAACGAAGTGAGCGTGTGTTGCCTATTTTTTTGAGCATGCTTTGCATTTGAATATTTTTCTTAGCTTGTGGCCCATTCTGCATATTAGTGAGTGCTTAACTGGTGTCTTCGGAGCAAAAGGATAGAGTTTGGCAAATTCCCTTAAAGAATTTTTGAATTTTTCATGATCATCATTTAGATGCCATTTTTGATTCCCTGATTCAATGTATTGATTAGTGTCATTTATTAAAACTCCACAGGCAATAACAACACCTGAAGCAGCTTGAGGCAGATTTTTGTAATCTTCAATTTTAAAATGTTCATAATGTTCTCGTATTTTAATTTTTTTGTGTAAATTTTTAAACTTTCCTTTTAAGTTTGCGACTCTTGGGTCGTATTGTTTGTCTTCTATGCGACGATATAATCTTCTTAAAAGGATCATATAAAAATCTGCATCAAGTGTTGATTTTGGGAAAAATTCAAAAATTCTTTGATGTTGAAAATCCAATTTCTCAATATCTGATTCGATTTCTAGTATGAATCGTTCTTTTGCAATATCTTTTCTATCCTGTTCTGTAAGCATTCAGATTAATTATAAAAATAGGCAACATTTCACACAACGTCAGAGACTAATACGATGTTTGCCAGTGATAAAATACGCCAAAGGCGGATCACTGGCAAATATGGACGACCGAAGGGAGTCGTATAGTCTCTGTTGTGTGTAGTTTATTCGTTATCAACTAAAAGCTGAAGCCTTTCAAGTCTTTCGGTAATCCATTGAGGCTCAAGCTCAGTACGCTCTGCTAAATATTTAATTAATTGCTCTAAATCTTGGTCTTCTGTAGTGAATGAAAGTACCAAGTTGTTTACAAAATCAAAAATTCTGTTTATTTCAATAGTTCCTAAATAAACTTCCTTGGGTTCAGCTTGATTACTGTTTTCAAAGGCGGTTTTTACAGCTTCAAATAATCGTTCTTTAACCTCATCAAGTAAAGTTGAAATTTCTGGATTCATTTCTTCATCTGGAACAAAGGATTCTAGAGTTTTCATAAAATGGTAATTATAAAATGGTTTGTTAATTTACATTATAATTGATAGATAATGCAAGAAATTTTGAACGAATAAATTACATACAACGTTCCAGAATATGCGATGTTTGGCAGTGGTAAAATTGGGAGTGGAACGACCTACCACTGCCAAATATGGGTGTAGCAAGGAGGAGGTACGACGACGAACGGAACCGCATATTCTGTGTTAGGCGTAGTGCATTTTTTATTATCAATTTCATTTGCCGAGATAATTTACCATAAAGGGGGGAAAATTTTATTCTTTTATTCCTCGTAGAATGGAAACAATATGGCCGACACTTTTTCCTTGCTGACGAGCGACAAGTGCTTGCTGGCTTGAAAGTGCATACGGCTGTAATTGTTGCTGCATTTGCTCGCCAGTCATCGGTGTATTGAGAAGCCCAGAAGCAAGCACTTGATCGTAATCATAGAACGTAAATGTTACCGCCCGTTCATTTTCAGCGTTGGCATAGCCAGAGATAACATCTTCGGGTTGAGTTTGAATCTTGAGAGTTGAGAATAGCTCCTCAAGCCGCAGCCGAGCCACAGCAAATAACTCACGAATAGTTTGGTAAGGCACTCTTGCCCCAAGTGCAATGACAGCAGAGCCCCCCTGAGGCAATACTTCATGAGCTTGCTGTAAAAATTTGTATTGTAAGGCCAGAAGATAACGGTCTAAATTTTCGGGACATCCTTGTAGCAGTTTTTCGTCTACATAAGTTGCCGCCTTGCTCGATGTAGTATCAACATCCTTTGCTGGAATGTTTGGCAAGTTTGCATAAATGACATCAACAGGCGGCGTTTTCGTCGGAGTATCCCAAGTGTTCAAGTCTAATTCAAGCAAGTTACCAGCACTGCATGCAGACACAGCATGACTATCTTTTGGGAGATTTGCTCGCAGATTTTCTAACGCGATTTGGGAGGCACGTTCATTGATATCAGTAACTCGAATGAAATCTGGATGAAAAATATTGTATGCACCGATTGCGTCCAGCCCGGGTCCAGTGCCGACTGTAATAAAGTGTCTGCATGCTCGTCCTTCTGTCTCAAGCCGCCTGTTGAGTTCTTTGAGTCCGAGCAAGGCAACATAAACCCAGTTATCTTCTGGCCGTGGTTCAAGATCATATGTTTCGCCAGGGCTCTGCTGGATTGTTATTTGCTGTGGCGTTTCAATGCCAACGCTAGAAAATAGGGCGGTAACATTTTGACGCTCGTCAGCATATTCGGTTGTTTCCATTCTTTCGACCATAGTTGACTAAGTAAAATAAAGGTGTTTAGTTTATTAAATTTTCCGCCCCAAATCAATAGGAAGTATCTCGGCAAATACCAAAATTATAAAAAATGCATTTCGCCTAACGGCCGGCGTATATACAAAGTTAGCCTAACGAGTGACGGTGGTATAATATCACGTCATTAGACGTGCGACCACCGGAACGAGGAAAGGCTAATTTGGGTGGAGCGACAAAGGAGCGGAACTGAATATACGCCTGTTGGGTGAAGTAATTATATATTTTATTTATATTTATCTACAACCAATCTGCTTATCGTTTTTGCACATCTTACACCACTATTTGTGAAGTCTCGATTACATCTTAATAATTTTTTTCTTAATCTCTGATTTTCTTTTTTTAATTCTACAACTTCATCAATCAATTTAAGGGTTCTTTTATGATTTGTTTCACTAATTTCACCTATTTCGTCTAATTTATCTTCTGCTTGAGAAATTTTATCTAATTTTTTATTATTTGTTTCATTTTCACAGCTTACTGAAGGAACTGAGAGAGCTAGTACAGAAGATAATGCTGCAGCTAATTTTAAACCTTTACTCATGTTATATTTAAGTTAATAATCAAAAAAATTATACTAAAAAAACACTATAATGCAAATTATTTCACCCAACG
>JBDRIE010000010.1:0-3613 GCA_043816165.1 Nitrospirota bacterium
GACGTTGTTCCAATGTACATCGCGGGCCGTTTCCGTACGGGATCGAGTCCTTCCAGAACAACAATTTGTTCACCTGTATATGCGTCTGATTTTGCCATGTGTTTGTTTCGTAACAAAGAAAAAAATAAGCTTACATTAGAAGCTTTTCTTATTTCATTGTATAGGAAATAGACGGTCTTGTCTAGTGTATTTTAGGAAAAAAATGTCATTGCGAGGCAGTCTTCTGCCGTGGCAATCCCGTCCCTATGTGTAAAATTTCTTTTTTTATGTTAAAATATTCCTCATGAAACGAAACGAGGCTTCAGGACAATCCGAAATCACGCAAGTTTCCTGTGGAGACGTATTTCTTTATGAACTAGTTAATGGAAGGCCTGAAAACTTAGGCACTGCAGTAATTTATAAATGGAATACTGATCGATCTTTTGAAGCACTTGTTGTTCTGGAACAATTTGACAAAGAAACTTTACATCCCTGGGGGGGAACAATGCTTCTCAATGATATTGTTCAAATAATAGGTCATTGGGATGCTGATAGAGTCATCCGTGCTTTGAATGAGGGAGGAGAAAAAACAGGCCTGTCCGTTGATTCTGAAAGGATTGATAGATTACGAATCGAATTTATAAAACCACCAATAAAAGTTTAAGTCTGAATTGAATAGAACTATCAAACAATCGTTCCATATAAATCTTTCCAAGATGGGTTGAATTTATTAATTAAATTCAATTTCTTTTTTCTACTTCCTGCCTTTATCTGTTTTTCTCTTTTGATTGCTTCTTTCACATCTTCATATACTTCATAATACACAAGTTTTTCTACATTATATGTACTGCTAAATGAAGAGACGGATTTATTTTTGTGATGATAAATTCTTGCGACAAGATTTCCTGTTACTCCGGTATATAACACGGTGTTCCGAAAGTTTGTAATGATATATACACAGTAGTATTTGGGCATATGTAAAACCCAACGGGATTGCTTCGCTGCGCTCGCAATGACACTAAAATAATAGCAATGACACCATTCTTGTCATTGCGAGGCAGTCTTCTGCCGCGGCAATCTCCTGATCATATATCGGATTGCTTCGTCGCTAATCGCTTCTCGCAATGACACTTATAATACCACACTAATTGGGAGAAATTATCTGGTCGATTGCAAGTTTATATGACTGTTCAACGAGGATAAATGTCATTGCGATCCCGCTTTGCGGGAGAAGCAATCCCGTAAGAATAGAATGTTACTTTTTCGATACGTACGTACGAGTAAAAAATACCACTTTTTTTAGTACTCCCTCAAAAATTTGGTTCATTGACACGTCATTTTTCACGGAGTATTGTAAGAGGTATGTTAACCAAAGGAGACATTGATTGGATGAAATCAGAACTTGTTCCTGCATTGTCTGAGCAGGTAAAAAAAGATATATCTGTCCGATTAGATTGGATTGTTACCATGCTCGATAAACAATCAGGGAATCTCCAATCCATTGAAAAAGAATTGACGCTTATCCGAGCATCTCTTGATACAAATGATGAAAATCAATCATCAGTAGAGAAACGTGTTGAAAATCTGGAAAAACACGCAAAACTTCTTCCTCTGGCCAGTTAACTGCAAATTGTTGAATGAAAAAAGGAAATTCGTGTCCAAATGTTTCCTTTTTGCTATGCACGTGCATACGAAAAATACCACATTTGAGAGTGATTATGCTTTCCTATCTTCAAAAAAAACTAAAACAAAACCCCTCTTCATTATCAACATTATCGCCTTTCAGCAATAACTCCGATTCGGAGGGGTCTTGCACGTTCGTGTTGCGGATTTGGTAGTTTTATCGTGAATAGAGTCTGGTTGTGGCCACGTGATAGCCCGCATCGAGCGCCTCTTGTTCCTTATTCAGGTCAGCGACCGTTTCAGGGTGTTTGATGATCTCGAACGCGACCACCTGATCGAGAAGTTCCTTGGGAATCTGCGCAATAACCTCAGCAATCGTTGGCTTGAATAAGCCGTAATACGCATAGGCGTGATACGTCCTGATGTCGCGAAGAACTCCTAACCCTTTGGCCCTTTTTGCTCGCTTGGGGTTCCATGTAAAAGCGACACTGCGCGGATTCACCGGCTTGATGAAATACTTCTCACCTCTCCAAAAGAGAAATACTTTGGGAAAGTTGACCACCGCACCGATGCGCTTGCAAAGCCTGCGAAGGTCATCATCAGAAATTTCTGGGATCAAACTATTTGATGCCATATATCATCTCCTCAAAGTTTAGATATGAAAAAAGAGCATATTGCTCTACTCAACCCAAATGGGTCAGCTTTTTGAGTACCAACAATAAGCTGATACGCAAGGAGCTGCCCACTCGGTAAGAAGAATATATTTTCCGCAATCTGTAAACGTGCAAAAATGAGAATAGGTAAACCGGAAAATATGCATCGCATTATGACGCTCTTTTACCCTCATTTACCGTTAAAGAAGCTTAGCAGAAGAAGAAGAAGTCAAGTGCTATAGGACTACTAAATGAAGCTAAAATTTGTTTACCTTATTGAAGAATTATCTGGTCGATTGCAAGTTTATATGATACATTAGCTGAAAGGTGTTGAGAGGCTGTGAGAAGATGTTGCATGAAATGTACATATGTCGTTGTTGACAGAGTCTTGCGGTTGGTATGAAGTGTGTGAATGGCTTGGGTAACCCAAACTTTCGCCTCTTCTTTATTTGAAATTTGTTCATCGAGAAGCGAAATTTTCTTACCAATAGAAAGATTTTCATCACAGAGTTGCAATATCGTGGAATCATGAGAAGTTACTGGTTTTGTGGCTAGTTGAATGATTTGGCAACGGGAGAGAATCGTTGGGAGAAGAGATGAACTTGATTGAGATTCTATATATATTTTTGTATGCGTTGGGGGTTCTTCGAGCGTTTTTAACAAGGCATTTTGCGCCTCGATTGTTAACAGTTGGGCATTAGGGATGATGCCTATTGTATAGGGTGAAGTAAGCGGAGTAAGAAATAATTCCCTTTGCCACGTCCGGATATCCGCTATTCCTATTGTCAGAGATTGTTCTTTTGGGATAAGACGATGTGTATCATATGAACGAACGCCGAGTTCATTACAGATATGGGTAATATATTCCAATCGATCCTCCACAGCTCCACCTGTGATGTAAAATGTATGCATAGGGAACAATGTTTCTCTTGCAATATATCATAAAAGAATGAATAATACATATAGGTATGCCTGCCCTGACGCAAGAATTATTACAGCTTTTAGTGAAAGAAAACCGAATCACCCGCGAACAGGCGGATGAGATTTCCTTGGAATCAATTAATTCCGGGGATCAAATCGAAGCGCTCCTTTTAAAAAAAGACGCAGTGAACGAGGAAGACCTCTTAAGGGCCCGTGCGACCCTCAATAACATTCCGTATGTTACGCTTTCTAGCGTTGCATTTTCTCCGGAACTCATCAACTATATTCCGGAAGCGGTTGCCCGAAAACATACAGTCCTTCCCTTTGAGTTTGATAAAACGACTAATACGCTTTCTGTTGCCATGGCAGATCCACTGGATGCCCAAGTCATTGATTTTTTGGAAAAAAAGACAGACAAATCCATCCAATCGTACATG
>JBDRIE010000011.1:0-2273 GCA_043816165.1 Nitrospirota bacterium
AACTATAAAAAAATCAATAAAGTCTATGAAAACAAAATCATTGGAAAAAATTGCGGGTTATATGATTTGTATACCTATATTTGTTAAACTATTATTTGCATTAATTTTCTTAGAAAATCCCGGTCCAATCATTATTTTACTGGCAATACCTGGAAGTTTATATTTAATTTATGGTTACAAGAAATTTTCAGCTGGGAAGAGAAACTCATAAATTTATTGACCCTACATCTACATACAGCTATACCCGAAGAAATATTGCAAACATTATACTACAGTGAGCAGAGGATCAGTGAAATCGACCACGAAGATGAAAAGTGATATGATAAGATTTGAACCCTATTATATATAAATGTTCCGCACTTCGGATATGCCTAAAATTTAGGTGAAATCGATTAAAATAAAAGAGAAGGTGAAAACTGTGAAGCACGAGTGGAAAAAAGATGAAAAGGGAATCTATATGCCAAAAAATAAGCCGGAATTCGTGAAGATTCCAGAGTTCAAGTTTTTTATGATACAAGGCAGTGGTAATCCGAATTATGATTTTTTTGTTGAATATGTCGGAGTATTATATTCATTATCCTATGCAGTAAAAATGTCTCCAAAAGCAGGTATTACTCCAAAAAACTATAGTGAATATACAGTATATCCTTTGGAAGGAGTCTGGGATATTTCAAGTGAGGCAAAAGAAAAATTTACTGGGAAAATAGATAAAGATTCTCTTGTTTTTAATCTGATGATTAGGCAACCTGACTTTGTTACATTGGAATTTGTTCGGGAAATTATTGAAAGAACAATAAAGAAAAAACCACATGAGCTACTTGAAAAAGTAAGGTTTGATGTAATAGAGGAAGGGGAATGTATTCAAATGATGCATTTGGGAAGTTATGACAATGAGCCTGAGAGTTTTAATCAGATGGAATTGTTTGCTAAAGAACATAACTTGGTCAGAAGCTCGCATCAACATAGAGAAATATACTTGTCTGACGCAAGAAAGGTAAGCCCCGAAAAACTTAAAACTGTTCTACGTTTTAAAGTAAACCAGAAATAAGTAATCACTTCGCCTAAGGCAATATGAGGTTCAGGTCTTGCAATGCAATAAAGCACATATAGTATTGATCACATGAATAGGCCATGACGGATAGAATTTTATAGAGCTCTTTATCATCTCGCCTCCGGGGAAATATCTGGCAGACGATGTCCCTTGACGAGAGTAAATAGAACAGACCCTATTTATTTATCAAGGAGGATTTATACATGAAAAAGCAAGAAGCCATTAATCAAGGATTGGAACTGGTGAATAGATCAGCCATTGTTATGTTGGGTACTCATGGTGAAGATGGTTTTCCCAATATTAAAGCAATGCTGAAAATGGAAAATCAGGGATTAAAAAAGTTATGGTTTAGCACTAATACTTCATCAAAAAGGTTGGCACAAATCAAAAAAAATCCCAAGGTATGTGTGTATTTTGTGGATGCAAATGAATTTAAAGGGTTAATGTTAATTGGAAGTATTAAGATACTCCAGGATAAAAGCTCTAGACAACGTCTTTGGAGGGACGGCTTTGAAAAATATTATCCCTTAGGTGTAGATGACCCTGATTATTCTGTATTATGTTTTACCGGATTGCAGGGTAATTATTATCATGGTTTATCAAATATAGACTTTGAGATTTGAATAAATAGACATATCTCATTTTCTTTAGAGCAAATTACTCAAAAGGAGGAGATTATGGTGAAAAGATGGTAGATGATCGACAAACTGTCCGATAGCCTTGAAAGTGCAAAAATTGATAAGGAAATCTGTAGTACAATCCTTCAAGGTTGGGACCAGCTTCCGCAGAAACCAAAGCCTATAGAGAGAGCTGCATGGATGAAAAAGGTGATAGATCGTATGAATAGCCTACTTGAAGAGGAGATACGATTTAAGATAAGAGAGGATTGTGCTTGTTGCATCAGCAGAAGTACTAAAAGAATCAAGACTATGAAGAAACTAATCAAAGAGAATCCTGATCTGGACTCTTTTGTGGTTGCAGTGCAGGATTCTGGCTTCCTTGGTGCCACGGTAGAACAAAAAGAGAATACTATTTACGCAACCTTTGGAGTCGGGCATTGTGTGTGTACCGGAATAAACGTAGCCAAAGAACCGGTATCGATAACCTACTGCCATTGTTGCAAAGGTCATGTGATAAAGTTATTGGAAGCAGCCTTCGAAAAGCCCCTGAGAGGTGAAGTCCTCACATCGTGTATTAGTGGTTCGGATGATTGCAGATTTGT
>JBDRIE010000012.1:0-6491 GCA_043816165.1 Nitrospirota bacterium
AAATCCAGCCAAAAATGTTCCGACGATACTTCCAATTGTTGAGAGTGCATATAGATTCCCTACTGTTCTTCCGGTCGCTTCCAGCCGATGTAATTTGAGTTTGACCGAATAGGGCGACACCATTCCCAGAGCGATACTGGCAGGGGTGAACAGGAGAATTGTTGCCACTACTGAGGCGGTTCGTAGATCTCTTATTGAGGTTTGGATGAATGTTAAAACTGGGCTTTTGATGAGTGTTGTGAGGGTGATCAGAATTGCTGCGGAGAAGAGAATGAATGCGAGAATGCGGAAAGAGGCTTTTTTGTCAGCGATTCTTCCTCCCAGATAGTAACCGAGGCTCAGGCTGCCGAGAATTATTCCAATCAAGCTGGTCCATACGAGGATTGATGTACCGACATATGGAGCGAGTACTCTGGATCCAACCAGTTCCAGAACCATG
The DNA here is from genome assembly GCA_043816165.1 of Nitrospirota bacterium. GTDB lineage: Bacteria > Patescibacteriota > Gracilibacteria > UBA1369 > LOWO2-01-FULL-3 > JAACEU01. Next base: position 440 of record JBDRIE010000012.1, read on the forward strand.
ACGATTGCTCCCGAGAAGAAAACGATGATTTCGAGTATGTATTTTTTCATTGGTGGTATTGTAGCAGGATTTTAGAATTTTTTTATGTTTGTTTGGTATTCTTTTTTTGAAAAATGGAAAATCGACAAAATTTCCAAATTCCAAAATTCCAAATTACGATACCAATGACTCATCGGAATCTTTGCAAAAATGGGTGGTTTGCGCTAACAGTTGAAGATAGAATTATCACGCTCAGACCTATAGAAATCAAAGAGGCGAAAACTGGGGAAGAAATTATGGAGGAACTGCTGGCTGGGAAGAGTTGTTCGGCTACGCCTCACGACTAATGGCGGAGAGAAGGGGATTCGAACCCCTGGTTCCTGTGAGGGAACACCTCGTTTCCAACGAGGCCGATTAAGCCGCTCTCGCATCTCTCCGTAAAATCGTTGGTATTTTAGCCTAATTATGATTAAAGTAAACTTATGGATGTAATTGGATTTTTATATTTTTTGGTGGCGCTTCTTGTGACTTTGACCGTGCATGAATCATCGCATGCTATGGTTGCGTATTATCTTGGGGATCCGACTGCGAAGATGAGGGGGAGAATGAGTTTAAATCCGATTAGACATTTGGATTTGATGGGGAGTTTGGTTTTTATTTTGACTCAGAGAATTGGCTGGGGAAAGCCGGTTCCTATTAATCCTGCGAATTTTAAGAATCCCATGAGAGATAGTGCTTTGACTGCTTTGGCGGGGCCAATGTCGAATTTGATTTTGGCGTTTGCTGTGGTTTTGCCTTGGAAATATTTGGGTGACTACATGCCGCGATTTTTGTTAACTGAGTTTCAATATATTTTTCATGTGAGTATATTTTTGGGAGTCTTTAATTTATTTCCTTTTCCTCCGTTGGATGGGTCGAAAATTCTGGGACTTATTATTCCAAAGAGTTGGCATATGGGATATGCGCGGTATTTGATGGCTGGAATGAAATATTTTGTTGCGGTAATTCTGATCGATGTCTTTATTTTGAAAGACTTTCTTGGATTCTCGTTTTTCCACACCGCTATCACGTATTTGCACGATTTAGTGAGTGCGGTTTTGTGGTTGGGTACTTGATGTTGTGTGAAAGAGGGAATATAATGCACTTTATGTTGTGTACCAAAATGGCGCGCGTGGCTTTGACAAGCCCTTTACTTCTTATCGCGGATTTTGTAATATGTAGTTGCTCTGCTTTGTACGTCAGGGTTCTGAGATAATTTTCTCTCTAAATTGTGTTAAGGGAGTCTAACATTTCTTTCGGTCGCGGTCGGAAGATGCGGACACCCACTTGGATTTCCAGGGAGCACGATTGCCAGGACTACAACGGCACGGTGGAGACCTTAATTTTTATTTCTGAATTTGTTCCATTTGTCTTTGATTTTTCCAAAGACTCTTTTGCCGTGGTCAGGGCTGATGAGGACGACTGCTCCAAGTAGGAAAGGCCATCCGGGTAAAATTGGGATTAAGAAGCCGACTATGGCAATAATTAGTGCGAAAAAGCTCAGTATAATTTTGAAAAACCTTTTTATTAGCATAATTTTAAATTAGGGTTTTAGGCCAGGGTTTTAGACCAGGGTGCGCAAAAAGTAGCCTACGAAATAGGCGATGGTGGCTGCGACTCCACCGATTAGTGTTGTTTCCAAACCGGAAACCAGCCAATTTCTTGTGGAAAATTTTGATTTTATCATTCCGACCAGGAAAAGTGCCGATAGGGTGGCAAATGACGTTGCGGTGAAGGCTGTTTTTTCACTGAGATGGAGGATTGGGCTGAACGTGTAAGCGAAGAGTGGGATGAATCCAACCAGCACGAATGATATGAATGTTGTGAGTGCTCCTTTTGCCGGACTGATGCTTTCGTGTGGCATTTTGAATTCATTTCTCATCATCAAATCGACCCAGACTTCCGGGTTTGAGGTTATTACCTTTGTTGCTCTATCCAAGTCTTTTCCTTTGAATCCATATAGTTTGAGGATATCCCGGACTTCTTCTATTTCGTGGGCAGTTTTCTCCTTTAAATGTTTGAATTCGATTTCTTTAATTTTGTTATAAAGTTCGTGTTGGGATTTGTCGCTCAGATATTTTCCGATGGCCATTGAAAATCCGTCCGCAAAAAGATTTGCGAAGCCGAGAATTAGAATAATTGTAGTGGAAAGTGACGCTCCGACTACTCCGGCAACAACCGCGAATGTCGTAACTGATCCATCGATACCTCCGTAAACGAAGTCTGGAAGCCAATTATAGGTTGTCCTTTGATCTTTAATTTTTACTTCCGGATGATCTAGCATGGAAAATTGTTATTTTGCTTCTCGATTTTACCATAATATGGTATGCTCGGTTACAGTTTATTATTTAAATCAAATCTTATGGAAGGTTACTGCGTAAAATGTAAGGCAAAAAGTGAAATGGTTGATGCTGAAGAAGTCACAATGAAGAACGGACGAGCAGCAATGAAAGGAAAATGTTCAAAGTGTGGTACAGGAATGTACAAAATTCTTGGAATGAAGAAATAGTTTTTCTCCTTGATTACGAAAGTTTGTCGTGAAGATGCTGTTTTTTTGTGTGTGGGTGCGTCCTTGTTTACAATTGGATTGAGTTTTGTTTACAATTATGTTACAATTTCTGCATGGAAGTAGAAAATATAATTTTAATGTTTGCAAACGCCAATTCTCCTTTTACCACGAAGGATGTTCTTTCAAAAATTAAAAGAAAATATTCACGACAGTACATAATAAAAGTTCTGAATAAACTTGTAAGTGAGGGGGAATTGATAAAAACGGGTTCTACCAGAAATTCAAAGTATTTTCATAAAGATAAGCTGGATAAAATTGGAAATAGTGTAAAGCTTGGATTTGAGAATAAAGGCTTGGAAGAACATAAAGTTTTTCAGGTGGTGGAACAGACTGCGCGTTATTTACGAAATGTTCCTGAGCATATTCATAGTATTTTTACGTATGCTTTTTCCGAAATGCTTAATAATGCGATTGAACATTCCAAATCCAAAAAAATTGAGATTGAAACGGGGGTGAATGAAAATAGGGTACGTTTTGTGATTCGTGATTATGGGATAGGGGTTTTTAGAAGTATTACAAAGAAAACCACCGCTAAAACCGATTTGGAGGCGATACAGGAATTGCTTAAGGGGAAGCTGACTACGGCTCCCAGGTCTCACAGTGGTGAAGGGATTTTTTTTACTTCAAAGGTTGGTGAATTGTTTGCGTTGAATAGTTACGATACCCAGCTTTTGGTTAATAACGATATTGATGATGTTTTTGTGAAAAAGCTGGATTCTCCCGTTAAGGGTACGCAGGTTATTTTTGAGATTGATCTTGGTCATAAGGGGCATCTGAGTGATGTTTTTGAGGAATATCAATCTTCACCTTCTTCGTTGGCTTTCGATAAGACAGAGGTTCGGATTAAGCTTTATACGATGGGAACGATTTATATATCAAGATCGCAGGCAAGGAGGGTTTTGAATAGACTCGAAAAGTTTAAAAAGGTGATTTTGGATTTTGAGAATGTTCCAACGGTGGGGCAGGCTTTCGCTGATGAAATTTTTAGAGTGTTTAAAAATAAACATCCTCAGACGAAAATTGAGCCGATAAATATGAATGAATCTGTGAATTTTATGGTTGAGAGGGTGAAGAGGTCGTAAGTTTTGAAGATGGCTTGATTGGAGTGCGGCGATGTGATACAAAGGTGTCCATCTTTTAAATATATTAATATGTCAGAAGTAGAAGCTCCCGATCTTGGAACAAATTTGTGTGTGGGGCATTCGATGGATTGTAAAACGTTGAATGCGAAATATTATCAAGATTTATTTGAAGAAATTAGTTCTACGGCGGAAAGAGTGAGGGAGAGTTTGTATGGGTGGGTTTTGGAGGCTGATGTGGATTTTGCTGAGAAGATGGATTGTTGTTTAGACCGTATTCCTCTCGTTGGGTATAATTCCGAACTTTTGGGGATCCTTGCCGGGATTCAGAAGCTTACTAGAGATAGTAAGCTTAGTGATGATGAAAAACTTCAATTTTGGGCTCCTATCGCAGAGTGTTATATGCAAGTACAAGGAGTTTTGGCAGATAGGATTGTTCCGCTCAAGTATCGTCAGCTTGTCAAGGTAGGAGATACGATAACGGTTCCTGTAAAAGTACTTTCTTATGAGATAGAGACTGGTTTTGATCGATTTAAGTATGCGTTGCAGAGAAGTTCTGAGCAAGGTCATGAATGTCCTTGTGAATTAGAATATCTTGAATTTGAAGAGGGTTATCTTCGGGGTCTTTCTCGTGAAATTAGGGAGAGGCTTGCTTCTGAAAAAATTACACATCTTCCTCTAAAAATTGTTTCGGCGGAATATGGGATGCCAACTTTTGCGGAAATTGACGAGGAGGTTTTTATGCGGGAGTAGTGGGGTTGACAGAACCGCCTAAATGTATTAGATTGAGTTCTATTAAAATATGAATTATGAAAGGTCTTGATACACAAGACGATTATTCCCTGGAGTTCGATAAGCGTATTTTTGGGCTTTATCCTGATGATTTGCAAGTTGATAATTATCTGAATGTGGAAACCCAGAGTGGTTCCGGTTACGTTTTTCGTGTTACAAGCAAGGATGATGAAGGTGGGGTGATAATCGAATTGATTTCGGGCCCAAAGGCTCTCAAAAAAGGAGCACGGGGAAAAATTGCCAATACGAAAATTGAACTTGGCAATATTTTGGATTTTGAAGGTGGAACGACAAGTACGCTTGTTGGAATTGTTGTAACGCAAGGGGAGCCTTTTGAATATCCATATGTAAAATCAGAATATAATGAGTTTTTGGAAGAACTTGATTCTGATCAATTATGTGTTGGAGATCATATTTATTTTGGAACGGAAGATGGGCAGACGTATGTTGTAGAAGTAATAGATGTAGATGAGAAAATGCCTTTAATTAAATTTGTCGATGGCAGAAACCCACTTGTCGGAGGCGAAGGTTATTTAAAAATAAAAAATTTGAGAATTGGTATGAAGTTTCGTAATACGCTAAGAAGCACGATGCCAATTCAAAATATGTTTGTTCTTCCGCATATGGACGGGAGTATGTTGGATGTTCTGGACGAAGAGTTTGAAATTCAAGAATTGGAGTATGATGCTGAAATCGAGTCTTTTTATATATCGCAATTGCAAGATGGAGACTTTGTGCATATAGGGACTGCGGGTGCGAATAATTCAACTTATGTTATTGAGTTTAATAACAATGCTATAGAAATTGTTGGAGGAAAAAATAGTTTTGTTGGGGGAGTTGGCAGGTTTGCTAGCGGGAAAATCAACAAGGGACATAGGCTTAGGACCACAATTGCCAGAACTTCCAATATTAAAAGTATTAAACTAACTAAAACGTATGAGCCTGAAGGTTACGGAGAGGTTGATTCATTACGTAAAGACCTGGAAGCTCGGCAAATTGCCGCTATAACTCATCCTGCCGGCTCAATGACTAATCCCGTGATATGGCTTGGAATGCCAAGTGGAATTCATAAATTGGAAATTTTTGATGAACTTGGTTTGGATTCAAGAGATTTAACGATAAGTGCTTTACGGAAAGCCTGGGAAGAATTTCAGATAAATAATGATCCTGATAATTTAAGGGGTTTACTGCCAAGTGTATACAGTGACCGGCTGAAACGATTTAGAACGTTGGAAAGGCAATATGAGAGTTTGGTGCTAAAACTAGAGAGAATGAATGAAATTTTGGAGGAGGAATAGGATTTGTTGGAAGGATGGATTTTGCTATGGAGCCGCGAACGGGAGTTGGCGCTCTGCGTACTTGCTCTACCTGCTCAATCGCACTTCGTCGTACTTGACTATCCGATTCATGCTTCGCATTCGTCGCATATTCAAGCATCGCAAGCTCCTTCTTCGCAGCTAGATCAAGCAACCCGTGACCTCGCCCTTACCATGATTTTAGACTACTCTGGTAGGATGGATTTTGGCTTGTGATAGCGGGTATTGGTAGAGCTGGTTGGTAATGGTCGAGGTGGGTCAGAGGGGCACACCCTGTG
>JBDRIE010000013.1:0-4760 GCA_043816165.1 Nitrospirota bacterium
CTCTTTCAAACGCACGATTTTAGTCATTTCTTAACCTCCATGATAGCAATAGTGTATCCTAACATTATCAAAGCAACTTCTAATGCTGACACTCCTAAATATCCCAAAAAGGTCCTTCTGCCAAAAAAAACCATGTCCCCATAAGCTATCACCGGAAGTAATAATATGAAGAGCATCGCCCAACGGGGTAATTTGAACTGCACATCAAAGGTTGGGAATTCCAGCCATTTCTTGATGATGTGACCTCTATTAACGGTTTTCTCTTTCAAAGGCACGATGTCAGTCATTCACGCATCACCTTTTTCCAAACTCAATTCTTTCTTTAAACCTTTTAATCCAATAATTACATCATCAGTGGAGTATACTTTCTTTTCTTGACATTTGATACCTGATAGTGCGAACTTGTCAGAGTTTTTTATTGATTGAATCCTAAAATCGATGACTTTCTTGACTTCCTCTTTTAAGGGTACTGTTGCGTTTTCGGTTGGTCTTCTCATTGTTGCGTTTCGGGAGGTATCGGGCTCTAGGCAAACCATCCTTTTATTCCCTTTCGAGGACTCAGAAATCCATAGGTATTGTTGGAGTTCGGAGTTTGTCCTCGAAAAGCTTAAATAGTTACTATCAAATAATAGTGTTAGGTATTGTTGGTGGGGTAAATAATATGCCTTTCATTGTGTGGGAATGGCTCAAAATACTATATGAAGGAATTACCGATGAGATAGACAGTAGTGTAAGGCATTCCCATGAAAGCACTTTCTGGGGAGTAGTCAGAGGTTTATGCTATATCATTCTGTGGCTAATCATTGCTGGGATTATTGTAAGTCTCGGATACTGGATTTATTCAGAATACAAAGTTGGAATTGTAATAGCAGGTATTGTCATCCTTATTCAAGTTGCATACGAAGTTCACAAGCGGAGGGATTAGAATGAACAAACAAGGAAAAGAAAGTGCTATCGTAGCCGCCATATCAACAGTATTCGCAATTTTTATTGGATTTGTTTTATTCATGAGTTATCCACCAACGGCAGAAATAATCAAACAAATTGTGGGAGGGATACTTACAATTCTATTTGTGGTTGCAGTGGTGGGTATCATAGTTGGAATTATCTTTTTAATATACTATTTTAGCGACAATGGTCGTTAAAGGAAACAAAGAGTAGATAAGATGAGTGGCAAATGGTGGATTCTTGGAATAGTGGTCTTATTGGCAATATTATACGTTATCCAAGAAACAACTGATGTCAACCGTGTGCCATCAAACCAAAATCTGACAACAGGAGAAATAACAGGAGAAGTAGCCACAGGTATTGCAGGAGATATTGGTGACATTTTTGGGACTTTCTACATACATATGAACAACATATTTAGTCAAAACAAAACGAAGCAAATTGGAGAAAATAATCAACCATACAATAAAAGCATAACCTCCAATAATAACACAACTAATAATAATATATACGTCTGAAAATTAATAGTTTTCATATCCTTTTCTAATTTGCATAAACGACATAACAAATCATTGAAATCAATTTTTTCCATATATATCTCCTCCAACACCGAAATGTTTATATATTAGTTGTATATACTATGTATATATGAAGAAACAACTCATAGTCAAGGAATTTGAGGAAATACTTGAGAGAGATGTTCAGCAGTTCGGTAACGGAAGTCACGTCACGCTTCCCAAGAAACACGCTGGGAAACACGCCATCGTGATAATACAAAAGAAACAATAGAGTGACCTTGCGGTGCTTGTGACACCGCAGAGGTCGGAGGAACCAAAATGGCACCAAACCAAATCAGTCCCAAAGTGGTAAGCAAAGAGTTGAAGGATAAAAATTCTTCGGAACAAATGCGAGTCGTCAGAGGCTACGCAATCATCTCAAAAGGGGATACACCCAAGCAGATAGACAAAGAGACCTTTGAAGTGCCCTCACAAAATGGCAACGGCACCTACACAATAACTAAGAATGGCTGTTGGAAATGCACTTGCCCCGACTTTTTGAATAGACAGCTTGACTGTAAGCATATTCACGCAGTAAAGCTATTCTTGGGATTGAAGGAGCAGATTAGGAGAGATACCTTGCCTTTTGAGGAGAAAGAAAAGCCACGTTGCCCTTTCTGCAAGAGTGATGATGTTATGAAGTTTGGCAAGAGGTTTTGTAAGGATAGGACAAAGCAACTCTACAGGTGCGTCACTTGTAAGAAGAAGTTTACTGAGGAGAAAGATTTTCAAGGGGTAAAAGGTGACTCCAAGATAACAACTTTGATGCTCGACCTTTACTTCAAAGGAATTTCTTTGAGGAAGATTAGCGACCACTTAAAACAGTTCTACAACCTCGACATAAACGCAAGCAACATACTCAGAAGAATAATCAAGTATAGCAAGATAATCAACGACTATGTCAAGACCTTAACTCCTGAATTGTCTCACCAATGGCACACTGACGAAATGCAGATACAAGCAGGAGGCAAATGGAAATGGCTGTGGAACGTCATGGACAAAGAAACCAAATATTTGATAACAAGAAAAGTAACTGACAGGCGAAGAATCTGGGACAGCGTGAAAGTCTTGAAAGAAGCAAAAGAGACAGCACAAAAACAACCAACCTTCCTAATAACCGACGGCTGCGTTGCTTACGAAGAAAGCATCAGGCGAACTATGGGACAAACAAACCATATCAGGCTAACGAGCATCAGGGACAAGAGGGTAAACAACAACGTCATGGAGAGACTGAATGGGAGTATCCGAGAGAGATTGAAGGTTATGCGAGGACTACAAGATACCGAAACAGCCGAAACAATGACACAAGCATACGCCAACTATTACAACTTCATAAGACCAAACCAAAGCCTTAACGGACAAACGCCAGCACAAGCAGCAAAAATAGGAATACCAACAGAAGGAAATAGGTGGTTAGGAATGATTAAATCTTCCTATTGCCAAAACGGTCATAACCCTTAAGAGCACCATTTGCGTCTTTTTTAAGAAGAATGCGTTTATCATATAGCGCCTCTTGTGGTTTAATCTTTTTTTCAAGCTGGCGGATTTCTTTTTACATACTTGAAAACTTGATTTCAATTGCACCGTAATTTTTCTCTATGGTATTCAACTTCTTATTTATTGTGAAAAAAATTATCCAAGGGAGGAATAGCAAGTAAAATAAATACAATAACAACATCATTGAATGGGAAAGCAGAATCAAAATAAAAACTCCAAGGATTATTAGGACAAAAGGGCATAAAAAAACAAACACCCAATACAACAACTTCCCGTTTATTTCAAAAGGAAGATGCTGGTTTAGGTATTCATTATTTAGAATTGGGATGAGGCTAATCAGTCCAAAAAAATAAAATCCTATTATACTGTATACAACCTTCACCAACTTGTCCCTATCCTGTTTGACATCTGATAAATGGCTCCCGAAATAATTCCAGAAATTCTTTATCCAGAGAGTTAATTGTATCATCTTATATTCCTAACATCTTTTTGAATTTCTTCCATCCAACAAGTAGTATAAATCCGAATATAAACAAAAAATAAGCATTCCCAACAAATAATAATAATCTAGGCAAGTTATTTCCTGTTACTATGGCATAATTACTCAAGGCAGGAATAATTTTAATTAACAAATCCTTAGGGGCTATTGAGAAAAAAACTGAATAAATGGAAAGAATTATTAAAACTACTCCGATAGGCTTCTGCAAACTCATCTTTTGTTGTTCTTTATGAACTCCCGTATTTAAATCCTTCTCGATTTTAACCTCCTCCCTCACTAAGGAAAGGGATGGTTTGCCTCGCTAAACGTCAGGTTTTGACGCTCAGGAACCCGATTTTCTCGAGTGGTTAAGCCAAAACGTTAATGCTATCGCTAAATTGCGTCAGCAAAAAGGTAACCCTCCGTCTTGGTGAAATGATTCCTTGTGAGCAAGAAAAGCGAGGAAAAACAACCGAAACGCAACAAAAACGCTAAAATGGAGAAAACACCCATATCCGCAACAGAACCCTTTTAAGATATAATCCCTTTGCAAAACTCTCAATATTCCTTGCTTATCATACCTTTTTAAGCATTGTTCTAATTCTGTCATCTATTCACGCTCCTTTTTGGTTTTCGTTTTTCGTATCAGCCATTGTATTGCGCAGTGTTGGTGGCAGAATCCTTGTTCTTGGTATAGCGGGTCTGCTAGGTCTACTGAATATTTCCTCCCACAGTTCAGGCAAGTGATTCTATCTTCCATATTCAATCCCTCCTCAATCATTCAGCCAGACCCATGGCCAGAGCCAGAGCCATCGCCACCGCCATAGCCATCGCCATCGCCATCGCCACAGCCATAGCCATCGCCACCGCCATCGCCACCGCCATAGCCATCGCCACCGCCATAGCCATCGCCACAGCCATAGCCAGAGCCAGAGCCATCGCCATAGCCATCGCCAGAGCCAGAGCCAGAGCCATCGCCCATCTTATTTGCTCCACACAGGCACAGCTTTGATGCTTGCCTCTGCTTTTTTGCTGCATGGGATTATCTCTATAGCTTCAGTCAAGGTTATTGTTGGCACTGGCACTGGAAACTTGCAATTCTCTGGCTTGCTTGTACCATCAACAGCCAACTGGCTTAAGCTGGCTGCTCCGTCCCAATACCATATCCTTCTTGCGTTGGTTAACTCTACTTCTTTGCCTTCCCTGCTCTTAATGTTTCCTGCGAACACTCCAGCAGAGTAAGTCCGCACAATCACATACTCGTTCTTTTTCATACTCAA
>JBDRIE010000014.1:0-4382 GCA_043816165.1 Nitrospirota bacterium
GCATTGGTGTTCCCTATGCACATACCAATCATTTTCTTTCAAAAAGAATGCAACAGTATGAAACAAAAGAAGCAAGTCATCATAAAAATTCTTACGAGAGGCTCTCAAGAGCGCTGGAACTTGCTCGTAATGATATTAAAATAAACTAAATGAAACTTGTTATTTCTGATAATACTAATACGCTGTATCCAATCTGTAGAGAAGACGCGACAATCGGGTCGGTCATCATTGAACCGGTTGAGCGAAAAATGTACATTTGCTACGGTCCGCCTAACCGTGGAACATTTGTTCCCTACACGCTATAATTAGAACCATCCTCCTTCGCACAAGGCTTCGGAGGACAAAGGCGGGGTGTGGCGCAATTGGCTAGCGCGCATCGTTTGGGACGATGAGGCTGTGAGTTCAAGTCTCACCACCCCGACTAGATAGGAAATCACGTGTGTTTATAAGCTCATCGAATGGGGGTTTGGCTTGATAGGACACTACTTTTTCTTCATCTACAAAAAAGTTCAAGAATAATAAACGGCAGATTGAATCTTTTGCAACCTCATTTCCTAATTGGATTGCTAATCCGGCATTTTTAGATAAGTTCAAGAAATTCTCTAACGCAACAACCTGTTGTTTTGGATCAGCAATTCGTGCATTTAAACTAGCAAGATCAGCCTTGATTTGATCTCGTTCATTTCCGTATTCTTCTACTCGTTTTTCATTAGCCTCACGAACAATAGAATTCTCTGGAATGTCTAAAATTTTATAAGAAATATCTGCAATTTCTCGTTCTATCGTCTTTAATCTACCCATTTTACTGTTTATTTCCGTTTTAAGACTATCTTGACGCTTACCTGTTAAAGATTCCATCGCCTTAAGATAGCGTGAATAATCTTCTTCTGTAAAATGAAGCCCATATTTAAGAAAATCATATATAAAATCAAATATAACTTTGCCCCGTATTGATTTTTTCTTACGAGGACAATATTTATTATCACATCTATAAGTTAAATAGCGCTTTGTTTCACCCTTTACTGCTCCTGCGTACATGTGATTTCCACAAAACGAACAGGTCACCATCATCTTTAAGGGATAATATGTCAAACGCTTTTTTCGGTAGGGGACAACTCTTCTTCCGGATAAAGTCTGAACCCGATAAAACTCCTTTTCAGTTACGGCTGGCGTAAATTCATATATGGTTCTAAGATCAACCTCTCTATCTTTTTGCTTTAATACTCCATAGTAGAATGTATCTCTAAAAATTTCACTGAGCATTTGTTTCGTCATCAAAATACCTTTACCTGTTGATTTAACGACCTTCTTATAACCGTTAGTATTTAGATATTTAGTGATTTCATCAAGGGAAACACCAACTAATCTTTTCTGCCATGCTTCACACATCAGTGTATACATTTTTCCATCAGGTTTATAAACCCCATTTTCATTTCTGATATATCCGTGTTTTGGAATCGGCGCTTTCCCTTCCTCAAAACTGTTTTTAACGCCTCTTGCGACGTTTTGAGAGAGATTATCAGAATATTGTTTTGATAGAACAAATGCCATTCCTAAGAGCATTTTGCCGTTTGCATCATTCGAAAAATGATGAGTAACAAATTTAAGGTCAATTATGTACCCATCGTCTATCATATCGATAATTTCGCCACCCTCTCTCATACTGCGTGCCAGCCGATCCGGATTCCATGCAAGAATACCGTTAAATTTCCCTTTACGTAAATCTTTAAGCATTTGAGTAAATAGGGGTCTTTTGTCCGGCTTCTTAGCAGATTTCTTTTCTACAATGGGATCACCGACTATCGTAAGATTAAGGCGTTTAGATAGGCTAACGCATTCACTAATCTGGTCATCAATGGATCGTACCTGCCTCTGTGGGTCATCTGTTGACTTACGGACGTATAAAACATACTTTAACTTGGTTATATCTATCTCGTTGTCCATGGAGTTCAAGGTGATTCTTCTTTATATCTTTACCCTTCCACCGTTATTATCTCCGATAGAAGCTATATTTAATCTCGCTGTCCCATTGGAATTCATGTCGATATTCTTTAACCACTCGACGAGCTCAGAAATCACCGTTCCATTTGCTTGATTATTGTATTGAGGATTATTGCTATAGACGGCAGAACCAGCATTATTCATGTTTTTGGTATACCGCCGCTCCGGCAGTAGAGTTAGTTTCTTTATTTGGTTGAAATCCCACCGTACCTGCAGTAACCAGAAACTCAGACATAGATAAACCTTTATCTATGGCATTTTTCTTAATTTCCTTTAACTGTTCCAGTTCAATATAGATACCAACACGCTTTTTATTCATATACACTAAGGATACTATAGATACTAATAGGTGTCAACTATTAAGATCACCTTGTTGTAACAGTCCCTTGAAGATTTGGAGGTAAAAATCCGTTTCCAACTATAATCGAATATTTGATTTGAGAATTTTCGTTGGCGCTCAACTCTACAGCTTTCACATCAGGTAAACATTTGTCTAAAAGCGTTCTGGCGGCACCTAAACGGACATTCTCATTCTTACTCATTAAGAGCTGAACAAGCACATCTAGTGCCGCTGTAGCATGTTTAGCAGCCTTAGCGTATAGCCCTTGCCTGTTGGGGGTAACAGGTCTCCCTAGTTTATTAGCCTCGATACTATCCATATAATCGACCTAAAACAATTATATGATCATAAGTTAATATGTACAGTATTTCTTTAGCGTATGCCTTTGTTAGCCGTTTTAGCCGCTATTATGAGGCTGTTCATTGCAGACTTTGCCCTTTGTAGAAGCGGTGAGGTATAATAAAAGTATGTTATGAAAGCAACGATTGTTCAGATCGAGAGAGAAGTAATATGCACCTAAAAAATGTATTTATCACGATAACAATAGCTACTTTAGTGGGAGCTGTAGTTTATTACTACAAACCAAAAGAGGCAAATATGCGACTTCCATTTCCCTATACTACTTCTGTTGATCCAACAGCAGGAATAAGTTGTGAGGCAATGGTGGGAAGCCTTATGTTTGGTTCAAACAGCACAAATTCAAAGGGAATTACGGCAGAGTTATTTAAAGGTACAGATAAACTTGCGGTTCAGTTAGATGATGGAAATAAATTCAACTTAATTACAAAAGCCTCTGTTGAAATTGGGGAGGCAAAATCAAGCGACAACTGGAAAGTTTTACAAAATAATAAAAACTTCTTAATAGCGACTCTAAGTAAATTTGATGAATCAACTCCGATGTATAATTATGTAGATATGTTTTATCTTAATAAAGAAAATGGTATGGGGATTTGGGTTAAAACAGCTGCAACTAGTTTATTCTCGGATACTCCAGAGGCGCAATCTTATCTTCTAAAGTGTAGGTAATATATTGGAATTGACATAAAAAATAGTATCAACAGTTCTCCAAGCCTAACAGTTTGAAGCTTCTTAGCGTCAACTTTGCCTATTGTATAAGTGGTGGCGTATAATCAATAAAACCATGATAAAAAGACAAAAGAAAAAATTATCTCTTATCAAGAAACCGGTTTTTCTTTTTATTGTTGGTATTGTTGTGCTTGCACTTGTTTTCGGATCGGGTTTTGCGTTCAATAGTTATGTCGTATCAATTCGCCCAACACCCACACTCATGCCAACCCCAACGCAAACACCAACTCCAACGGTAACGCCTACGCCTACCGCTACACCAACCCCAATCCCGCAACAAGTAAATCCTGTACCAGACAGATACCAACGGGCTGCTGCATTTCTCTATATGTACGGTATGTCAAATGATGAAAATAAGAAAAAAATGATTGAGCTATATGGAAACGGGACAGAAGATAAATCGACCATCATAAAAAACATGATTTCAGCATTTAGAACAGATCCGACTCGATTAGCAGCCGCAGAAATTGCGCTTGAGAAATATCTCAATACATCACCAAATACCGAAAGTCTTTTTCGAGATTCTATTCACTGTTCATCCTATACGATAGGAAGTCAAGTATACACAAACTGTAATTAGAAATTACGGGAATGATTCGTGCTAAAGTGTATAATTCTATCAATAAACAAAATCGGCGATTGTAGATTGCATTGGATACATAGTGCTCGCATCAAAATTAGCGTAATCCCAGTGTTTTAGTATAGAATCAATAAGGGGTTGATAGAGTTCAATATCTGTCGCTCCTACTCGACCAAGGTTGTGAGTTTCCCGCAATTCTTGCCCGGTACTCCGGGCTTAGAATGCGGGATCCACGATGCAGTAACTCCGATTTGATCGGAGACTGCATCGGGACAAGTCTCTCCGTCCCGACCAAGTTAGACATTTTGAAAATTCGGACGAGTTTGGTTGCTCGCTCGCCCCAACCCACCGTGCGCGGGCGACAACAAAGAACTC
>JBDRIE010000015.1:0-26235 GCA_043816165.1 Nitrospirota bacterium
GCATACAGATCATAACCCTTTGCCGAATTGTAAACTTTCTTCTTGCCCATATCGTGAAGCATTGTATCACAACAAATATCCTGATAAAGTATACTCACAGGATTTAACATTATTCCATGGGTGCAGGAGGAGAAAAAAAACCGATGCCGGAAATTCCGGAAACAAAAGCAGCTGCTCGTGATGAAGCTTTTGAAGAAATAATTGAAAGAATCGAATCTTCAGGTGGTGAAATCGTAAAAGATGAACTGTCCCCACTCTATCTGGACGTCGGAGCACAAGAACTCGAAATAGGAACGCAGAGAATTGTTGAATGCAATTTAAAGGGAATGGATATTCAGCTTACAAGAAACGTAGAAACGCATTCACTATCAGGATCAGGGCACCAAAAAAGTGCAGAGAAATTGGACATGCCTCGAGTAAAAATCATAATGAAACAAAAGCCCGACTCATCGGATACTTGGCAAGTAGTTGATTTGGAAGATTTCGCTTAAAGGCAATTGGTTCTGGAGATATTTTTGTGAAAATTTGCACTGCCTGGCGGACCCTAACACCCTGGTTTTTGGTTCAGCTTAGGGGAGCAAATATTTAAGCTTTTGCGAAAGTAAATAATTAACAAAAAGGTGGGGTGGAGTGAACGGCAGGACTTCACATTCCCCACGGGTGGGGTTGGGAAGTTTGGGGGTGGGATTGCTGGTAGAGTCTACTTTCGCGGCTTATTTTCGACTTCGAAGCCACCTCTTGACTTTCTTGCGGACAGGCATTTTGAAGCCCGATGTAACAGCCAGATGACGAGGAACATCACCAAGACAAAGACTCCGAGGGCTTCCAGCGATGGGCTATAGCGTTCTCCTAACAGTGCAAACGCAAACATTCCGTTACCTCCTTGCGGTTGATTCAGGGATACTGTCTCTCCTATTTTTATCATTTATAATCTAAATGACAAAAATAGGGAGACAGCATACAAATTATCAACTTAAGTCCACTCCACTTTTTTGCTAATTATTTCAAAGAACGAGCGATTGAAGCTGGAGTGGGATAATAAATTAAAGTATGGCTTTATGCAAACCAGAGTCAGCTGAATTCAGGTTAAACCAGCACCTTTTCCGACCATTTTTCCATTTCATTTTCCTCCCTGTCAGTTTTATGATCAAATCCGATCACATGCAGAAGACCATGAGTAAATAAAACTTCAAACTCTTTTTTCAAAGTAGCCTTTCGTTCCTTTGCCTGTTTTTTTGCCGTATCCACAGAGATAAAAATATCTCCCGCAATCACATCTCCTTTTTCCTTTTTGAAATCAGTCACCTCCAGATAAGCAAAAGAAATCACGTCAGTAGGCTCATCCATACCACGATATTCCAGATTCAACGCGTGCATTGACTTGTCACTATTAATCACCAAATCCACAAACCCGGTCCTTTTCCCAAGTGTTTTATCAATTTTTCCTTTCAAAACTTTATTAAACTTTTTGAAAATATCCTCGAATATTTTTTTAGAAACCTTAACCTTCGTTTCATTTATAATATTTAACTTCAACATAGTGGTTATTTAAGCCATAAATCATCATACGCCTGCCATTCTTCCTCGTCTAGTTCCCAATAGGAATAGATAGCAACTCCGGCAAAATTATTTTCATTACTTCTAAAATTATTAAGCCCTTTTATGATTCCGCGCAACCCATTTTCCACATTTTCCACATTTTTCACTTCAGGACTAAGCCCTTCCTTCTCTACATCATAAGAAGGAATCGCAATAAAAACCTCCGTTCCCTCAAGCAAATCAGTAATCCGGATGGTCTGCTCTGTAACAATCCATCGATAAAACCATTCACTCTCAAATCCAAGATCATAAACCATGGCAACGACCTGATCCGCATACTTCGCCACATTCGAAAAATTCACCTCAGAATTATAATTTTCAAAAGAATAAACATGCTCTGAAAGCCACAGAATCGACTGTGGAATTAATTCAGCCAAAGCCACAGAAATCTTTTTCTCTTCGCCCAAATCATCCCGAACTTCGGCCAACAATTCTATAAAATCCCTATCCCCATCCCAAACCGGTTCAATATCAAAATGAATTCCATCAAACCCAATAACATCCGCTAAAATAATACTCAAATTGGAAATATTATGGCGGATACTTTCATCAGCTAAATCAAGCTTCCTTCGAATTTGCCCAAGCCAAGCCTGATAATCAATGTCCTCCTCAAAAGATTTTGCCTTTTCCAAAAACCTCAAAGAATATTTATAAGTTTCCGGATCAACACTGCCGCTCGAATTTATAGGGCCAACATGCACAAATACTGTATCAATCTGATGATTTTTCAAAGTATTTACAAGTTCCTGAATCTGGACATCAGTCTTCTCCTCCCCCACCCATTCATGACCAATCCAGACTGCATTGTGTCCACTATTAAAAAAACTTCCGGGCTGATTTGAAGTGAATCCAAACACAAAAGCCCACACCAAAACTATGATAACAAAGATGACTCCAAAAATTGTAATTCGAAAAAAGCTAAACATTTTTATTTCTTAACTTCTGCAAAGCATCATACATTATTATGCCATAACATGTCGCCACATTTAACGAATTTGCCCTCCCCAACATCGGCAAATCAACAGCCATATCCACAACTTTCATCACCTCGTCACTAATCCCCTCAACTTCGTGCCCGAAAACAAAACACACGGGAAAATCATATTCAGCCTCGACATAAGGGACACTCCCCTCCGCCAACTCCACGGCCACAATCTTCACTCCCTGATTCTTCAACTCTTTGATAGCCTCTACCGCGTCCTCCCGATATTCAAAAGGAACAATTTCCTCGGCTCCCAAAGCCGTCTTCGAGATTTCCTTACGAGGCGGAAATCCGGTAATTCCACATAGGAACACCTTTTCAAGCAAAATCGCGTCAGAAGTCCGAAAAATAGCTCCTACGTTATATAGGCTTCTGATGTTATCGAGCAGAGCAAAAATTGGATTACGCTTCTTAGATTTCACCTTCTCCACTTCGGGTTTCATCTTCTGAATCTCCTGGTGACTCAATTTCTTCATTTGTAGAATTTTTGTAAATTAATGTCCGCCCAATGATATCATCAAGTTCTGATTTTGTAATAGTTTCATCCGGTCGGAATAAATCATCTTTATCAACAATTTCATTATCAACCGCAAAATTCACGTATCGAGGATACCACCACATATACGAAATATTGGCATCAACATCGGTAAAATAAGAAAATTGACTACGCAGCTGATCAATCGACCCCAAAAGGTCTATCAACTCAAATCTATACTTCGGAGGAACAGCTTCAGCCGCCCCCAAAACAATCTTCAACGCCTGAATTCTAGAGATAGGGTTGTCTGGATAAAAAGGACTGTTCTCCTCATTCAAATATCCATTTATAAGCCCAAGCATTGTTCCAATTGTAACCTCTTCATAATATTCATGATCAAAAGGGATATCAGGATAAAGAACAACATTAGGCTCAAGCTGAATATTATAAGAAGACATTGTCATAAAATTAAACAAACAAAACTCTACATGCTCATAACACTTGGTTATGTAGTCATTCTTTTCCCTATTTAAGTTAAACCTCTCAACAATAACACTAATAAACTCCCCTCTCGTCACATATTCATCCTCAGAATCAAAAATCTGCTTCCCTTTCCCAAAAGGAGTTCCATCCCCCAAAAGAACCACGACATTCCCATCATTCACCGATCGACTACCATCAGCATACCTTGATCCAACAGCCAAGTCCTTAAACCCATCGCCATTGATATCCAAAGCATCCACGCTATACCCAAACCAATCATCCGCATCATGACCATTTATAATAGAAGTAACCTGCTGATCCTTTACGCTGAACCTAGAATGATTATAAATCTCTCCACTATGCACAACATACACATCCCCCGCATCATCATTCTCGTATCCACCAATACCCGGCGCCCCAATAATAATTTCAGAATTTCCATCCTTATCAAGGTCCTCTAGAAGCACTCTTGCCCCGATCATCGACGAATTCACAGGTTCATCCACAATCAAGTCTGCAACCCCATCCAGCACTTCCCCACCATAATAAACCGCAACTTTTGACCCTGTTCTATCTCCTTTATATGGGAACGAAGCAACAGCGACGTCATATATTTGATCTCCATTTATATCATCTGCATCCACCGCAAACCCAAACCACTCCTTATTAGCTTTTCCCTCAATTGAAAAAGAAGGTTTAGAAATAACAGAATTAGAATCTCCTATATTAGTGTAAAAATAAACTCGACCGGCCTGCTCAATATCCTCCACATCCGAATAATATGCCCCAACAACCACATCAACATTCCCATCGCCATCGATGTCCCCTGCTCCCAAATCCGAACCAAACCTTTCATCGGCTTGATTTCCATATATAGCCACATCAAATAGTGAAGAGATTCCAGAGTCAGAGCCGGTATGTAAATATACGACACCTGAACTGTCTACTCCCGGCGAAGAAGCTGATGGTGCTCCTATTAACAAGTCGTCAATAGTGTCGCCATCAACATCTTGGGTAATCAATGATAACCCGAAATTGCCTCCTGTTTCATCCCCGACAAGTAGAACATTAGCCTTCCCTAAGACAAAACTACGCTTCTGACTACCCCATGTCGAGTCACCATAATAAATGTATACCTTACCGGGCCTTTTATCATTTGATTTAGCGTTAAACGCGCCAATCACAAAGTCATCAATTCCATCATTATTAAAGTCCCCTGCTGTCAGTGTGGTACCGAGTTGATCCCCGGAAGTATATCCCTGAACTATAAGATCAGGAGCCAGCTGTGAGAAATCTACGACCTCAGGAAACGATTCCTTACCAAATACTATATATACCTCTCCATTCCATTCCTTATTATCAGAAGAAACAAAAGGAGCTCCTAAAGCAATATCATCAATCCCATCACCATTGAAGTCACCGGATGCGATATCAGCCCCTAATTGGCCTCCCGGCACACTTCCGATAAACTCTATTTTACTCTCCTCGGTCGCCACAAAAGACTCAAAGAAAAAATTATAGCCTAGGGCGACGTATTGGCTTCCTAGAGCTACGAATAGAGCTATAAAAACATAAACATTTTTCATGATTTGAATGAGAGTACAGCTCTATTATGAATAGTAGGCAGGGCAATGTCAAAGATTAAATGGACACAGGTAGACAAGTGCAGTAAAATGTCGACGACAAAACCTAAATGATGTCTATACCTAGTCTATAGACACGAAGTAGACGATAACTAGACAACTATGTCGATGATAATTCAAGACGAAACGTACAGTTTGGATAGAAAAACAGCTGGTAGGTTGATTAAAGTGTCAATCAGAACGATCGATAGGTATATTAAGTCTAAAAAATTGTCTACTAGTGTAGTCGATGGGCGAGTATGGCTTAGTAAAAGGGAGTTGGAGGAGATGCGCGATCGAAAAATAGACAGAATGTCTACACGAGTGGTAGACATGTCTACACCAAGAATGTCTACAGACACAATGGTGGACGAAGTAGACAGAGTAGAGCTGGTTGAGCACGAAAGTGTCGACTCAGTGTCCACAAAAAACAGAAAAAGAAAAACCTCTAGTGCGGTTTACAAAAAATTATTCACGGACTTGAAAGAAGAACTTCACGAAAAACAGGAAAGACTGGAGATAGCAAACTACCGTGTGGGGCAACTTGAAGCGCAGGTAAAAAACAGCATTCCTATGCTTGAATACCGCCAAGAAATATTCGAAACAGAGCAGAAAGAGTTCAAACTCCAGGAGCAGATCTCAGAGCAAAACGGTCTAATAAAAAAGGTAATAAATCAGGCAAAACATGAGAAATTCAACAAAAGGATTTTCCTTGGAGTACTATTAATAATCCTCGCACTACAGCCGCTATGGCTCCTTTTAATATACAAATAACACACGGCAGCGAAGGCTCGAAGAGTCAGTTCCCGGGCACCCGCAGGGTCGGGACAGCGGACGTGCCGCGAACTAAGGCTCGAAGAGTCAGTTCCCGGGCACCCGAAGGGTCGGGACAGGTGAGCGTAGCACGAGCGGAGCGAGTACCGCTTACACCTCGTCCATCTGGATAATTTCCTTAATTTCCACGTCAACTTCCATGTCAGGGAAGGCGACTTCAAGTCTATCCATTATTCCTCCGGGCAACTCCAACACGTCCACAGTCAACGAAGATTCTCCAATCACATCAAACACGAAAGGGGAGTACACGATGGACCCATTTAGTAAAATCTGCCCCTGAGGGAGAGTATCAAACCCAACAGATTTGTTTGTAAGTCTAACACCGTTAATACTCACAGCTTGGACCCCGGTATTAAAAAATTCATTAACCAAATCAATAACCCAAGGAGTAGTAAGCTCGGCATTGATAGTCAAACGAATTCCAGGTCCAAAGATAGAAAAATCCCCGGTAATTTTCTTATATTTCTCTATTTCCTCATTGATAGCTTCCAATGCAGAATTCTGATTTTTGAGCTGCTGCAAGGTGGTATCGAGCTCATCAATTTCACTTCTCAAGTCCTCGTTCTTATCTTTCAAAATCATAATCTCCTGAAAAATATTACTTTGAGTATCCCTAATAAAAAGACTATTGATTCCGGCAAAAGAACGTATCTGAGCTACAATCAGAATCCCAAGTATCATCGCGACAATCACTATATAAATTTTCTTTCCTTCCATATTAATCAACTAGATTTAAGTAATTAATTTTCAGATCACCATTGTAAATAGGAACCGAAACCCATTCCTTAACAGCAACCTGGAAAACGAGCTTGTTTGTTGAAACCCTCTCAAAGAGTGAAGTCAAAAGAGCGTCATTTTGTATCCTCTCCAGCATCATATCTGTATCTCCAACCGCACTAATAGTAAATGGGGGAGCGGTATGTGAATTATTTATCAAAATTGTTGTACCAACAGATGAGATAGGGGACGTAGCAATTATTCTTTGGTTGTTAACGGAAATTGCATCCACATTTGCAGCATTCAAAATATTTACAATATCACGGATATCAGCAGCCTGAACCAAATCCATATCAGAAACATCTGCTCCATCACGCAGCGCAAGTGGGCTATCGTCCAACAAAATCTCGAGACCTTTTCCTCTAACTTCAGACAACCCGGTATCCTCTTTCAGTTCATCCAATATCTCAACATTCGCGACCTCAGCCTGAGATTCAAGCCCGGACTCAGCACCGTCAATTTGTTCATGCAAAGAAACTATCCTGCTCTGTAAATACGCTTGTTCATCCAAGTACTCTTTAATCAACTCATCCTTTGCCTGCAATTCATCACCGGGAAACGAACCACTCAAAGATTTATCAGTTGAAAACTGCCATGCTAAAAGCACACCCACAACAACTCCAAGTCCAATAAATATATATTTAAACCATTTTTGCATTACATAACTGTTAACGGATTAATATAGTAAGGAAAAACCGGCAGAACCGCAAGGTTCCTTATCTTCCTCCACTTGATAGGGGAGGTCAGGAGGGGTAGATTGTAGCCATGATTGCAATATTTGATTCAGGATATGGGGGATTAACGGTCCTAAAGCCAATAATGGAGCTTTTGCCGGAATACGACTACCTGTATTTGGGAGACAATGCACGAGCTCCATACGGTAGCCACAGCCAGGAGAATATAAAAAAATTCTCCGAAGAAGCGGTGGAATATCTGTTCAAACAAGGAGCCACCATTATAATTTTCGCATGCAATACGACCTCTGCGGTAGCACTTAGATATATTCAAGAAAAATATCTAAAAGGAAAAAATGAGAAAGATAGAAAGATTCTTGGAGTTCTGATTCCGGTGGCGGAAGAAGTAGTTAAAACCACAAAGAGTAAAAAAATTGCCGTAGTAGGAACAAAAGCCACAATAAATTCCAAATCTTACGACGAAGAAATTCATAAACTGGATCCAAGTATAAAAATTACATCAAAAGCATGCCCATTGCTCGTACCATTCATAGAAGAAGGATGGCACAAAAAACCGGAAGCGATCTCAATTCTAAAAAAATACTTAAGACCCCTTAAAACCCACAATCCGGACACACTAATACTCGGATGCACCCATTACCCACTAATGGAAAAAAACTTCAAAAGAATCATGGGTAAAAAGGTCAAAGTACTCACATCAGGAAAAATCACAGCCAAAAGCCTAAAAAATTATCTCGAAAGACATCCGGAAATCGAATCCAAATTGTCAAAAAAAGGAAAAAGGTCGTTCCTAACAACAGACAATCCGGACAGATTCAAAGAGTTCACCCAAAAGCATTTCGGAATGAAAATCCAACCTACTCCCATTCAATTGTTCCGGGAGGCTTGTTTGTAATGTCATAAAAGATTCCACTCACACCATGCAAACTAGAAAGCCTTTTCACCAATTCTCGTAATTTATCAAAATCCATTTGGTAGAAATTTGCAGTCATTGCTTCTTCACTACACACCGGCCGAAGTACAATCGATTCACCAGACTCACCAATCGAAGATCCCGCCTTGCCTGCCCCGCCATGGCGGTGGGCGGCGACGCTCACCGGCAAAAGCACAGTAGGGAACTGCCAAATATCACGATCAATTCCAACCTCCGAAATAAAGTCCATTACAATCTTATCAGCTTGCTGAAGTAGTGAAATCCGATCCCGAGTGAGATAAGAACTTTGAATACTCAACGTACTGAAATCAGTAGGGGATAAGCCCAAAAGCACCCTGTTCACTTCAGGGAATTGGTTAGTCAATTTAGTAGACAGCTGACCAAGTCCATTCCACGAACCAACATTCCCATACACACAAACCGGATGTGCATATGTCCTTTCATCACCCTGAACACCCACACTCCTCACAGGTAAAACTTTCACTTTCAAATCCGGAACCACTTCCGAAATCCGCCCCTCCAATTCACCAACATTTTCAGGATAATCCTCGCCCTCAGCACACAAACATCGAACCGCCAAACCGGGCCCCGGAAACGGATGTCTCCACACCATCTCAGAAGCCAAACCAAGTCTCTCCCCAACCAACCGAACTTCATCTTTATACAATTGCGAAATAGGTTCGATCACTTTTCCCTCATCAATCAACTTCTGCATTTTCTCCACTCGATTGTGATGAGTTTTTATCGTATCAGCATGTTTCGTACCACCGGTTTCAATAGTATCTGGATAAATAGTACCCTGTGCAATAATCCACTCCTCCGGGCTCAGATTTAGCTCCTCAGACACTTTTCGTTGAATATCGATAAAGAGATCACCTATGATCTCACGCTTCTTCTCAGGCGCATAAACGCCCTCTAACGCTTTGAAATATTCATCCCCAGCATCATAAATGTGCAAATTTGAAATCCCCACCTTTTTCAAAGATTCTTCCACCTGTTTTGTCTCATTCAACCGCATAAATCCAATATCAACATAAAGCCCATAAACATTTTCCTGTCCAATAGCCTTTGCAATCAAAAGAAACGCAACAGTACTATCCACGCCACCACTCACAAGCAAAAACACTTTCTTGTCTGACCCCCGCCTATGGCGGGGCGACTCCCCAACTTTCTCCTTGATTTCAGCAGTAATATCTTGAATGTAAGAATCAATATTCCACTCACGTTTTGCATCAGTCAGTATTACAAAATTCTCCAAAATCAATCTTCCACAAGGCGTATGTGTAACCTCCGGATGGAACTGAACACTAAAAATATTTCGATCAAAGTTAGCCATTGCTGCAATCTGACAATCGTCAGTAGAAGCAATTATTTCAAATCCATCAGGAACTTTCATTACATTATCAAAATGACTCATCCAAACCTGTTCGCTATCCTCAACACCTTCAAAAATACCCTTTTTATTAGCAAAAGTAGCCGTTGCAGAACCGTATTCCTGTGTAGCTCCACCCTCAACTACACCTCCCTCCAAAGTATATGCAGTCAGCTGATGACCATAACAAATTCCAAGAACCGGAACGCCCAATTCATAAATTCCGGGATCGCACTTCACGCTCTCAGGTTTTAAACAACTTGCCGGCCCCCCACTCAAAATAATCCCCTTATAATCCCGCAGTTCATCCACCGAAACATTACCATCCTTTATTTCACTATAAACACCAAGTCGCCGAATCCTGTTCGCAATCAGATGCGCATACTGTCCTCCAAAATCTAAAACAACTATTTTATCCATGGCCGTATTATAACTTACTCACTTTCTGAAATCGATCGATTAAGAAGACTTTTTCAAGCGCCTCAATAAGCCATCCGGCCTGAGGGCCACTTTCTTTCCCCAAGATGGAAATATAAATCGATTTAAAAATATCCATCGGCTGCATTTCAAGTTCTACTTTTTGTTCATGAATGAATCCTTGAATATCTTCACCCTTCGCGTTTACGTTCCCCTCCAAAAAGTCTGCCAAAAGACCCAAGAATTTTTTCTGCTCCCCACTCAATTCACCGGCCGTCTCGGGAACTTCTTCTTGAACTTTGAAAATATATTTCTCAGGGCTACAAGTATCGAGCCATTTCTTTGCATATTCAATTCTAAAATTCATTTCCTCAATATCCGCCTCGGTCAACTTTTCACCCTTCATCTCTTCAACTTTCGCCTTTATATCAACATGCGGCATCTGCACATAGAAAGCAATATGGCTAAATCTAGGCAAAAACCTATCAAATTTTTTCAGATCTTTTTCGTAAAAATGTGTGAACTCGAAAATTCGATTCTTATGTTCTTTTACGTCTTCGCCACCATGAAAATAATCTTTACAAACCTCATCATATTGATCAAAAAGCACTGGAATAGTATCTCCGGAAGGATCAAACGAAATTGTCTTCATAACATCTTTCTGAATCATCATAAATCGGAAAATGTACAAAGGCAAAAGTCCCTCCAGTTCAACAGCAGTCGCCCCAACTCCACTCGAACTGGACATTTTCGCTCCTCCCATCAAAATAAATTCATGACGAACATCAAAGGGATGCTTATGACCAAAAACCTCAACACATATTCTGTTTGAAACATGACG
The DNA here is from genome assembly GCA_043816165.1 of Nitrospirota bacterium. Classification (GTDB taxonomy): domain Bacteria; phylum Patescibacteriota; class Gracilibacteria; order UBA1369; family LOWO2-01-FULL-3; genus JAACEU01. Next base: position 11,032 of record JBDRIE010000015.1, read on the forward strand.
AGATCCCCCGGCCGCATAATGATCTTTTCCCGCTCCCTCCAAATCCACCTCCATTACACAAAACTTTGCGGCCCACTCAACCTTCCAAGGCATAGTCGCATGACCGCCAAACGGAGATTTTACCCCTTTATGTCCACAACCGCGAGTATATCCAACATCAGCCGAACATGAATATTCAACTTCTTTCCCATCCCAACCTGTAATCACAGTCGTCGCAATCTTTCCGCATTTATCACAAACCACCTGGCATGGATACCAGTTTTCATCCTTCACACTCCCACTCACCTCCTTATAAATTTCCCGAATCTTATCCTTATTATCCAAAGCCAGACGAATATATTTGTCATATTCCCCGGCCTCGTATTTGTGCGAAGAAACATAAAACTCAGAATTATACATCGAGTCCACCAGCGCATCCGTATACTCTTTCGCAAAATACATCGCATAATTTTCCGCCTTCCCATCCGGAGACGGCACATCTTTCAAACGTTTTCCCAGATGCTCTTTCCATTCAGAAGGAACATATGAAGGAACCGAATCAAAAGCATCGGTATCATTAATTTCATAATAAAAAACATTATCTACATCGCGACTTGTCAGAACATCACTCAAAATCGCGTGCATCACAAACGACCTCAAAGATCCAACATGCGGCCGCCCACTCAAAGTCTTCTCATCCCGCAAAATCAGCTTCCGTTTACCGGCTTCATCCCCATACTCCTTCAAAAAATCGTCGATTATACTGTCTCCCCAAAATAATGATTTCATGGCACGCATTATAAAGATTTAAGCCCTACCCTGCAATACCAGCATAATCCGGAGATTTCCTCTGCGTCTCAATATTAAGGAACTTCATTTGTTCTTTCTTGAACGCTAATTCTATGTGACCAATCGGTCCATTTCTATGCTTCCTAATATAAATATCAGTCATTCCTTCTCTACCACAGTCCTCTTCATAGTAATCTTCACGATACATCATCAATACGACGTCGCTATCCTGCTCTATTGCCCCAGATTCACGAAGATCAGACAACTGCGGAACCTTGCTCGGTCTCATTTCAACCGCACGACTCAACTGAGAAAGAGCCAAAATAGGAATAGCTAAATCACGTGCCAAAGCCTTCAGCGATCTGGAAATCTCTGAAATTTCCTGCACCCTGTTTCCATGATAACTGGAAGCAGTTCCACTACTCATCAATTGCAAATAATCGATAACGAGAAAATCCAGTCCGGCTTCCATCTTCAGCCGCCTGGCCTTAGCCTTCAATTCAGCAATAGAATTACCAATCGAATCATCTATATAAATTTTCATAGAATTTAGTTCATCCATCACTGCGCCAATTTTTCCAAAATCATCATCTGACATCCTCCCGGTTCTCATTTTCCATGAATCAACACTCAACAAACTGCAAAACATTCTCTCAACCAACTGCTCCTTCGACATTTCCAGAGAAATAATTCCGACAGCATTCCCTTTCTTCGCAATATTCTGGGCAATATTCAACGCAAGGGCAGTTTTTCCCATAGAAGGTCGAGCCGCCAATACAATCAAATCACTCGGTTGCAGCCCGGACAAAAGATTGTCCAAAGCTCTGAAACCGGTAGGCAATCCTCGATATTTCTCCTTCGCCTCCGGATCATGCAAATCAGAAATTTTCTCATAAGTTTTATTCAAAACGTCCCTAATATGCACAAATCGATCCGCCATAAAAGTCTGCGAAACAGAAAAAAGATTCTTTTCCGCCTGGTCAATCAAAACTTCAATCTCTTCATCTTCCTTGTACCCAAGACCTTTGATGCTATCTCCCGCCAAAATCAACCTTCTCAGAATCGCCTTTTCCTTCACAATAGTTGCATACTGGAAAATATGTGTTGCAGTCGGAACTTCATTAGCCAAAAGCGCCAAATAAGAAGCTCCACCGATAAGTTTCAATTCCTTTTTCTGCTCCAAAGCATTCGTCAGAGTAACCAAATCGATAGGTGTACGCTTGTCGTACAACGACAAAACCGCCTCGTAAATACTTCGATGAGCGTCATGATAAAAATCCTCCGGCTTCAAGAAATCAGAAATTTTGGTAATAGAATCTTTATCCACAAACAATGCTCCGAGAGTTGACTTCTCTGCCTCCAAACTGTGTGGCGGAACATAATCCGACTTATTAGCCATAAAATGAAAAATTAATTTGCCCTAATCCCCATAATTGCCCTTGGGCGATCAATAGTACACAAAGAATCCAAACACATCAAGATTTTAGAATTATTTAATAACTCTTCGCTAAAATGAAATTCATGAAAACAAAAGAGCTTGGAAAATTAGGAGAATCCCAAGCGCAAAATTACTTAAATTCACAAAACTATCAAATCATAGAAACCAATTTTTACTCCAGATATGGGGAAATCGACATAATAGTAATCGACTATTCAACAAACGAAATAGCTTTCGTAGAAGTCAAAACACGCACCTCGCACGCGTTCGGCCTCCCGACAGAATCCCTCACCTACACCAAAAGACAAAGAATAATTAAAACCGCACTCACTTTCCTCAATTCCACAACAAAAAATATTCCAAGACGTTGGCGAATCGACCTAATTGGCATACAATTGGACAGCGAATATAAATTCCGAGACCTCATTCACATAAAAAATATTTAAATGGAACGCGAAAAAAAGAAAACAATAGTACTTGCGGCACTCATCGGACTGGCGATCGTCGTAGCGATTTTCATTTTCCTATGGGGAGCATATTTGAATAGGGGAACGGTAAACATAATCGCCACACCACCATTCAAAGTAGTCACGCTTGATGATGAATATTTGTGCGATATTTCCCCATGTGAAATAGTCCGGAAACGAGGGATCACAGACATGATAGTCTCAAAAGCCGGCTTTCAGAATATCTCTACTTCGATAGATGTGAAGCTTTGGGGAACAGTAGACCTTGAGTTGAAATTTATGATAAATCCATACATCGAGGTTGCAGAAGCATTTCCGGAAGCGGATCCAATAATTGGATACGAAATAGTCCTCGATGAGCAAACAAATTCATATAAACTTATAAGAGAAGATGACGATCAACAAAGACCAATCGTGTATTTTCTCAAAGAAATTCCGGATCCAAGAATATTCGGATCTGAAAAAGGCGCACTAATCGTAGACAACGATATCGCATACAAAATTGACATCGAAAACGCAGAAAGAGACCGAATCAACGAAAATTTCTCGGCAATAGAGGGCGGAGTCTGGTCAAACGATGGAGAAAAATTTGCCTACACTACTTCTGACTCGTCATACGTACAAGTTCTTGACCAATTCGACGAAACATATGAAACGGAGCTGCTGAAAGAAAACACAATTTACACTTGGAATTACGATAATGATCTTTTCTACATCACATCCCAGGACAACAGTTACATCTTCGGAATTTTCAATCCGGAAGCGGAATCTTACACACAGATTTTCGCATCTTCAGAATTTACAGAACTACCAAATACACTCATCCCAACAAATAACGGCAACAGGATTTACTTCAAAATAGGCGAAGAAAAGTTCGTTCTGATTTTAGAAAAATTTTAAGTTTTTTTAATGAAAACTTTAAGAAAATTTAATGTTTATTTAATGTTTGCCTGTCATAATTTTGACTCTTAACCAAGCAAATTATGGTAGGCAAAGTATTTTCATGCTCCTTTTCGGGGCTGGATTGTAGAACAATAGAAGTCCAGGCAGACATCAGTGCAGGTCTGCCTTCTTTTTCAATAGTTGGGCTCGGTGACGCATCAGTACAAGAATCAAAAGAGAGAGTCAGAACCAGTATAAAAAACAGTGGCGCAACATTTCCGCAAACAAGAAAAACCATAAATCTAGCACCTGCCCAGCTCCGCAAGCAAGGCTCTATATTCGACCTGCCCATCGCCACGGCAATACTGCTCGCAGGCGATCAAATTCCACCCCAAAATCTAACTAATTCAATAATAATAGGCGAACTCTCCCTAACCGGAAAAGTGAAAAGAATCACAGGCGCCCTCCCAATCACTCAACACGCAAAAGACAAAGGATTTAGGCGTATATTCCTACCAAAAGAAAACGCACTCGAAGCCAGTTTTATAGAAGGGATAGAAATTTACCCCCTCAAAACTTTCAAAGAACTAATCGAATATTGTCGCGGAGTAAAAGAACTAAAACCCTTCCCACATTCAAAAATTCACCATAGAAAAATTCACAAATCTTCACTTTTCGCAAACATCGTCGGCCTCGAAAAAGCAAAACGAGGCCTCCTCATAGCAGCGGCGGGCGGCCACAATGCCATCCTACACGGATCTCCCGGTTGTGGAAAAACAGTGATCTGTCGAGCTTTTAGATCACTCCTCACCGATATGAGCAAATCTGAAATTCTCGAAACCACCAAAATCTTTTCAATCGCCGGACTACTAAACGCAGAAACCCCAATTATCAGAGAAAGGTCATTCAGAGAAGTCCATCACACAGCCACTCTCTCCTCAGTAATAGGAGGTGGTTCCAAACCAAAGCCCGGCGAAATTTCTCTCGCCCACAACGGGGTATTATTTCTCGATGAAATAGCGGAATTCCCAAAGCAAATCCTGGAAGCACTCAGGCAACCACTGGAAGACAAGCACATAAACATAAATCGAATAAGCGCATCACTCAAATTCCCCAGCAATTTCATTCTCCTTGCAACAATGAACCCTTGCCCCTGCGGCTACAAAGGCGACAAAAAAATCCCATGTATCTGCTCTGAGTCCCATGTCAAAAGATACCAAAAAAAGATCTCGGGCCCTCTCCTCGACCGCTTCGACATTTTTATAGAAGTTGCAAAAACTTCAATGGGAAAAATTTTCTCAGAAGAAGAAAAAACACACAACCACTACCAAGATTCGATCCACTCAGCCTCCGAAATACAAAGACAAAGATTCAAAAACCACCCCAAAATAAACAAAAATGCAGACATGAACCTCAAAGAAATCAAACTCACCTGCCCACTCACCAAAAATTCAAAGCTCCTACTCAATCAGGCCTCAAAAAACCTAAACCTCTCAAACCGCGGCTACCTAAAAACAATAAAAATCGCCCGCACCATCGCCGACCTCGAACAAAGCGAACAAATCCACCAACACCATATCGCGGAAGCCATCCAATTCAGAAGCCAAACCTAAAATTATCTTGCCGTAGCCACACTCAAATATTTCCCTTTAATCGGATAATATTCATCGATACTAAAAGGCTCAGTGCCGGCAACGATCACGATATCATCCGGACTCTCAATATCCATTCTAAATCTCTCACCCGTGTGAACTTCCTCACTCAAATTCACCAAAAGATATAAAGTCCGCGATTTATTTGGCTCAATAATCTGATTGATATTCTTGAAAGAAAAATATTCACCATAAGCATTCCCAACTTTCAGGACATTCTCCCCGTCAGTGATATAAGCTTTTTCAATATATTCAGGATCCACCCCCTCCAATTTCAATTTCAAATCTTTCAAAATTACAGTCTCTGATCCCGCTTTGAAATAAAGCCCCATCAATTCAGCACCTTCGGTACCCGGAGCCACAAACCCATTATAAGGATCATTAACAATCTTAAAATTCAGCAACGAAGAGCTCTCATTTTTAGATGAAAAATCTTTCACATCAGCCTTGTAACCAACCAAAGGAGTAATCATACTTGCATTCACAGAACCATCACTTACATGCAAAACGCTCAAAATATAGTTCTCAAAACTATCGTTATAGGAAAGCACAGCAATAGAAGAGACCACCATCGTAAAAATAAAATAAACTCTAATTATTTTCGCTATATTCATCAATTAGGTAATTTAAATAATTTTCAGTTGCGGCATTATCAGAATTGAAATACTCACCAAAGACAATTCCTCTTGAACCGGCGAATAAAGATTCAACATAAGGGAAAATGTAATCCTCCTCGCCAACGTCCTCGAAATGAGGCGCACCGGGAGCAATTTGCAAATCTACATCGTAATAATCCATAACAATTCGAAGAGCTTCAGCCCTGCTCATTTCATTATCAGGTTCATAAAATGTCGAATTTGTATTGAATAATCCATAGTTGAAAAGAGTTTGAACGGCTGAATAATAACCAGCTCCCTCATCAACATCTTCAAAGTATGAAACACCACCGTCATAGGCTTCAATACCAGTATTCTCCACAAGCATTTCCGCGAATTCGGCTCTGGTAATTGGTGTTTGTGGTGGTAATAGAAGGATATTGCTTATTGCATAAGAACCTGTCTCAGGATTTGTAGCCTTGATAAATGCGAAATTGTTTTCTTCAGTCAAAAACGGATTTTCATCTAACTCTACAAAATGCGATTCAAGTTCTGTTGTAGTTTTCGATGTGAAATAGCTTTGGACATTTCGTAGAGAATTTTTTACTCTGTAATATCCATAAACTTCGTCCTGAGTGTAAATTTCGTCATATCTCAAATCATCCTCGGAATAAGCAGCTTCATCAGAAGTATAAATTTCAAACTCATGTTTACGAATAGAAAAAGGAATTGAATTAAAATCCAAAACAATTGTTCCATCATTCAAAATTTCCTCAATCATTACTGATTCAACCTTTGCATCCGGCTCAAAAATATCAACGGTGTAAGTATCATTGTCTTCGTAATAATCCGTCTTATCAGCTACCTCCACTTCAAACGGGAAAGTTCCACCATTATATCTTCCATCAAAAATAAATTCGAAATTTCGAACAATATAACTTTGATCTCTCATCAAAGTGAATCCATCAACGGTATTTGAAACCAAAACGTGTTTCTGGTCGTCACCACCATGCAACAGAACCCTCTCGTCAATCAGATGCCCACCATGGTTATGAAGAATGATAGTCGCAGTATATTTATAATATTTAAAGCTATCGGTAGGATTACTTACCTTTTTGATAGACACACTTTCTATAGATAAATCAGGAGGCTCGGGAGCATTCTCCTCAGAGATATTCCGCAAAATAGTAAGAAGAGAAGTTTCGAGAATTTTGAAACTGCCTCTGCTGAAATAAAACGCCGAAATAGCAACAATCGGAACTAAAGCTATAACTATAAAAAGTTTTGGAATATTTATTTTTGTTTTCATTTTTATTTTTTTTGCAATCCCTAAATTCTAGCAGAAATAAGCGATTTTATCAATGAGTCAAAGGGTGAAAACAGCACTATAATATAGACTTGGGGTTTTAAATATTGTATAGATACACTTACGCAATTAAAAAAAAGACTATATAATGGCGACCATGGAAAAATTTATAATAAAAGGAGGGAAAAAACTCTCAGGAGAAGTCACGGTTAGTGGCTCAAAAAACGCAACTTTGCCAATAATTTGCGCCTCTTTGCTCACAAAAGAAAAAGTAACTCTTCAGAATGTTCCAAACATTGCGGACGTGCGCACTATGATCGAAATAATAGAATCACTTGGAGCAAAAACTTCATTCCAAAACAACACCCTGGAAATCGATCCATCAGATTTATCCGCTCAACCACTCCCGGACAGACTAGTGAACAAAATGCGAGCATCCATATTGATGGTTGGAGCATTCATCCCAAGATTCGGAGAAATAAAAATGTCATTCCCGGGAGGATGTGTCCTCGGAAAACGATCGGTTCATTCACACACACACGCATTAAAAGAATTAGGATGTGAGATTCTAGACGATCAAAATGGATTACATATAAAATGCGAAAAACTAACAGGTAAAACGATCATACTTCCGGAACTGAGCGTAACAGCAACAGAAAACGCAATCATGGCCGCAGTTTTGGCAGAAGGAGAAAGCGAAATCAGGCTCGCAGCCGCAGAACCACACGTCCAGGATCTCTGCAATTTTTTAAATGAAATGGGTGCAAAAATTTCAGGAATCGGAACAAACTACATAAAAATCCAAGGAGTCTCAGTGTTAAACGGAACAACCTACCGCATCACAGGCGACTATCTTGAAGCCGGAACTTTTGCAATCGCTGCCACGGCAACAAAAGGAGACGTTTTGATAAAAGGAATCAATCCGGGCCACCTCGACAGTCTTTGGCAAAAACTCAATGAAATGGGGGCAAACTTTTCCCTAAACGGAGACTCAGTTCATATTAAAGAAAGCCCGAAGTTAAAAGCAGTAAAGATGCTAAGGACAGCGGTCTACCCAAGCTTCGCAACAGATCTGCAAGCCCCATTTGCAGTACTTCTTACCCAAGCGGAAGGAGTCAGCAAAGTATTTGAAACACTATTCGAAGGAAGATTAAATTACCTGTTTGAATTAGAAAAAATGGGTGCTCACGTCGAATATCTAAACCCACACCAAGCTCTAATCATCGGGCCAACAGATCTAAAAGGACTCCCAATCTCAAGTTGCGACATCAGAGCCGGTGCGGCAATGGTAATAGCGGCACTAATAGCATCTGGAGAAACAGAAATCTCAAACATCAACTACATAGATCGCGGCTACGAAGATCTCTACAAAAAACTCTCAAACCTCGGAGCAGATATGAAGAGAGTTTAATAAACAAATTCTACGGTTCCTTCAAGATCAGTCCGATAAACTTCCTCAACTCCGGCCATCTCCAAATTTTCCAATGCCTCAACATGAGGATGATTAAATTTATTATCCTTTCCACAAGAAATCACCGCAATTTCTGGTGAAATCTTCGCCAAAAACGGCAAACTGGAAGCGGTCTTACTTCCATGATGCCCAACTTGATAAACGTCAACATTATCCAGCAATCCAGACTCCGCCAGTTCAGACTCTCCCTCCATTTCCAAATCTCCGGTAAATAAAATATTTTCATCCCCATAAGAAACCTTCACTACCAACGAAGAATTATTAATATTCTCAAAACTCTTCCCAAAAAAACTCTCCGCAGGATACAAAACGCCAACCTCAACATCCCCAAAAAGAAAACCCATCCCACTTTCCGCGAAAAAAACACGCACACCCTGCTCCTCAAGAACCCGTAAAAATTCCAAATAAGTAGAATCCCCGCAATAAACTCCAGTCATCACCACATTCTCCACATCAAATCTCTTCAAAACCTCAACCAATCCATCAATATGATCCGCATGTGGATGAGTCAAAACCACCAAATCAATAGTCTTATCAAAAAACGGCAGAACCTTTCCCAACTCCTCAATCACATAATTATTCGGCCCTCCATCAATCAAAATCTTATGACCAAAAGGAGTCTTCACAAAGGTCGCATCACCCTGCCCCACATCCAAAAAATAAATATGAAACCGGTCGTCCGGCAATTGCACAAACAAAAAACACAAAGCGATCACACAAAACAAAAGCCCAACCACAACACCCTGTTTATATTTATCAGGAATCATGAGGGAATTCTGCCACACGAAAGTAAAAAAATTCTAAAAAAGAGCCACTCCTTAAGCGGCTCTTTCCATATCATTTATTAATTATTTTCTATTCTTTCGTCTGTTGTATAGTCTTCCTAGCCCAAGAGATACTAGAACTAATCCAACAACTCCGGGACCGGTCTCAGCAATTGAAACTTTCTTGATGACACCTTCACTTTCGTTTCCGGCTTCATCAGTTTGTGTAAGTTTGAACCAATGATCGCCTTCTGCTAATTCTCCGGCATCATATTCTCCAGCACCAGCTCCAAGTTCGGCTTTTTCATCATAAGATTCATCATCCTCACTCATGTAAATCTTTTGTTGAACCGAATCCTGCGCTTCTTGCACCCATTTCAAAGTCACTAAGAATTTTCCGGCTTCCTCAACAATTTCTGCGATAAAGTCAGAAGCATCTACAGGAGCTTCCACGTCGTCCCCCACATCGTCAACTACATCGTCAGCCACAGCCACTCCATCAAATAGACCACTACTCTTTGCAACGGCTATTTCGTTTCCAGATTCATCTTCAACCTCAACCGCAGTAACCACATAAGAAACCTCACTTTGAGGACTTGTTGTGATAACAACAGCCGCGTCTTCCACATCCTCACTATTTGCCAGCAACTCAACACCTAATACGGTAAGAATTGATGTAACATCATTTTCCTCAACAATCATAAAATTCTCCGCCGGATCAATATTCAAAACAATCGCTTCATTAAATTCAACCACAATTCTGGTATTGTCTATTGATTCAACATCAACCAGTTCCGGTGCAACATCATCAACCGCAGCCATTTCTTCACCACTACCGGTAAAGATAGCAGTATCACTTGTTCCACTATTAATAGGGTTACCGGATGCATCTTCTACATCGGAAGTAACGGTTAACGTATATGTAGTGCCTTCAACCTGCTCTTCGGTTGTAAGGATTACAGATGATCCGCTTCCATCTTCATCGTCCATTTCAGCAGCTGTAACTACTAATGGTTCTAGCAAATCATCATCTTCGATTTGGAAAGCATCTTGAGGATCTTCGTTAGGAAGAACTATAGTTTCTGAGAAAATAACTCTAACTTGTACTTTGTTTAGAGCTTCCGCTTCAGAAACAGTTGGTGCTTCCGCATCAGCATAGTCTCCGGCAGACTCAGAAGGAGTCAAAGAAATCTCTTCAGCCCATCTCAAACTTTCATTGCCTTCTGCATCGAATGCAACCACCGACAAGAAATATTCAGTATCGTTATTAAGTCCGGTCAATAAATAATCAGTCACATTTCCTGCATCCACAAACTCATCATAAGATTCTCCCGCTTCATCAACAGTCGACAATCCATAATGGACATAATAACCTTCGACACCGGTGTCGTCAGTCACTGCATCCCAGGTAAGTTTTACGGCTCCATTGTAAGCCGTACCTAGGAAATTTTCGACATCAGTCGGACTTTCAGTATCTTGAGCGAAAGCCGGAGATGCCAACAGAGCAGCTATAGAAACCACTCCCAGTACTGAAAACATTGATCGGATTATTCTTTTCATTTTTGTTTTTGTTTATTTTTTAATCTAACCAGTATACCAAAAATCGCCTTATAAATCAATTCCCTCTACCCGGTTTATAACAGACTAAAGGTTGACGAAGCGGAGGGAATGTTATCTGTTAACCTTGTTTTTGTTTATTTTTACGATTTTTACCCTCTTTATAATATTTTTTCCCATTTCCAAGACCTTAACCTTAACCCGTTGGAATTTAATAACTTCACCTTCTCGAGGAAATCTATGAAGGTGATCGGTGATCATTGTATTGATATTATCGCGATCATTAGCATCCAATTTTATTCTGAAAAAGTCATTTACATCTTCAACCAATGTAGACCCGGTAGTAATAATTGTATTACCATCAATAATCTCAATCGGCTTCTCAGCCACATCATTTTCATCAACAATCTCTCCCACAATTTCTTCAAGCAGATCCTCCATAGTCACAAGTCCGGCAGTACCTCCATGATCATCAATCACAACTGCAATATGTTGATGTTTTCTTTGGAACTCTCGGAAAAGCATATCAATTTTCTTCGACAAAGGAACCTGTAGGGGATGGACCAATTTCAATTTCTCAATCTTTTTATTATTAGAATTCTCATCAGAATATTTTAGCAACTCTTTTATAGAGATTATGCCAATAATATTATCAATATCATTTTTATAAACAGGCAAACGAGAATGTGAATGCTTAATTGCAAACTCAACAGCCTCCTTTATGGTCATATTGCTCTCAATAGCTTCAATTGCAACTCTGGGAGTCATAACCTCTTCAACTTCAATATCATTAAATTCAAGAACATTTTCAATAAGTTCCTTTTCTTGTTTTTGAATCGAACCCTCCTGCGCACCAATCTTCAACATTGCCACGATCTCACCTTCTGTGACAGAATAGTTACTCTTACTCCCAAAGACATAATTGGTAAAAGTCACAATCTTATCGAACACCCAAACAAGCGGAAAAAGAACAGTTTGTAGATAATAAATAGGTCTAGCCATAAACAAAGAAACTCCTTCAGAATGTGAATGAGCAAAAGATTTCGGAGTTATTTCACCAAATACAAGAATAAGGAATGTCATCACTCCCGTCGCAATCCCAATGGCATTTGAGCCAAAAAGTTCAGTAAAAAGCACAGCGGCATAGGCACTGGCTCCAATATTGACGATATTATTACCAATCAAAATAGTTATCAGAAGTTTATGAGGATCAGATTTTAACTTCTTCAAGACCTTACTATTCCGGGCTTTTTTCTCCACCAACTCATCAACTTTTGACTTAGTCAAAGAAACCAATGCAGTTTCGCTGCCTGAAAATATAGCAGAGAGAATAATAAGAACGACTAATGTGAGAATTTGAGAGTACATAAAGTTATAAAATCCTTATCATTATACCATAAAATCAGTTTTGATTTAAAGCCTAATTGAAGTAGAATAATTCCATGAAGTTCAATATTGATCAGGAAATCTTTCAGCAATATCCGGATTTAAAAATAGGTGCAATCCTTATTAAAGGAATAAACAATGCCAAAAGAGTTTCAGGAGTAGAAAGCCTGCTTCGAGGAATTTGTGCACAAAGAGAAAGACAATACAAAGACGCAGATCTCCACATGGAGTCATTTGTTGCACAGTGGGATAAGGCCTACGGAAGGTTTGGGATTAATCCAAAAAAGAACATGCCTTCAATCACTGCACTTCTAAAAAGAGTGGTTTCCGGAAAAGAAATCCCACACATTAACGCTCTGGTAGATATATACAATTACTATTCACTCAAATTTTTCCTACCAATCGGAGGAGAAGATATTGATTGGTTACATGGAGATCTGAACTTGAAATACACAAAAGGCGGCGAACCGTTTAGGCCAATTGGATCAATAGACGTGCAAACAGCAAGCGAAGGAGAAATTGCATATATGGATAACGGAGGAATCACATGTAGATATTGGAACCATAGAGAATGTGAAAGAACAAAATTCACAAACAAAACAGTAAACGCATTACTCTTGGTTGAAGATTTGAGCAAGATGCATATGGATGAATTTGGAAAACTTCTCGAAGAACTACAAGATGGAATAAGTAAATACATAGGAGGCGAAATAACCACAAACATACTTACGGAGGAGAAGCCGAGCCTGGACCTCGGAGTCGAAGGAAGGATGAACGCCGACGATTCAAAAGTTCCACAACAAGAAAAAGCTCACTTTATGGCGCAGGCCGCAGCAAAGCAAAGGCCGAAGCCCCAAGAAGTGAAGGAGCAAGAGCCACAAAAAAGCCAAGAGTCAGTTGAAAATCAACTGGCAGAAAAAAAAAAGTATAGCACAAGCGCCCTTTCAGACGAATCTCTTTTAGCAGAGCAAATAAAAAAAGTGCTTGAATCGGCCGTCAAAAAAGCTTTTGGCAAACTCGATAAAGAGGTGAAAATCGAATACCCGGCATCCGAAGATCATGGGGATTACGCCTCAAATATCGCTCTGCAAATCACAAAAGACTTGGGGAAACCACCTCAGGAAATTGCCCAAAAAATCATCGACAATATAGAAAAAAATGAGCTCGTAGAAAAAGTGGAAATTGCCGGACCGGGCTTTATTAATTTTTATATCTCAGAAAAAACACTAAACAGCGAACTTGAAAAAATCCTCAAAGAAAAAGATAAATACGGATCGGGAAAAGAAAACAAAAAAAATATAGTTATAGATTACTCCCAACCAAACATCGCAAAACCGCTGGGAGTACACCATTTACTATCAACAATAATTGGACAAAGTTTATACAACATTTACAAATTTCTCGGATACAACTGCATCGGAATCAACTATATAGGTGATTGGGGAACACAATTCGGGAAACTCACATACGCTTACAAAAATTGGGGAGACAAATCCAAAATCGAAAAAGAACCAATCGCAGAATTACTAAATCTATACGTCCGCTTCCATGACGAAGCAGAAAAAGACCCTGAATTAGAGCAAAAAGCCCGTGACGAATTTAAGAAATTAGAGGACGGAGACGAAGAAAATACAAAACTTTGGGAATGGTTCTGCAAAGTAAGTTTGGAAGAAGTCCAAAGAACATATGACTTCCTCGGAGGAATTCATTTCGACCACATCCAAGGAGAAAGTTTTTTTAATGACAAAATGGAGGTGATTCTGGAGAAAGGGAAGAGGGAGAAAGTATTTGAAAAAGGGGAGCAAGGAGCCCTAATAGTGAAGTTCGAAAACGACAAATATCCACCTTATTTAGTGCAAAAATCAGACGGAGCGACTCTATATTCTACCCGTGATTTGGCCGCAATAAATTATCGAGAGCAGACCTGGCATCCGGAGAAAATTTTGTATGTTGTCGACGTGGCACAATCACTACATTTTCAACAACTCTATGAAACCGCAGAAAAATTAAAACTCACTGACGCAGAACTAACTCACGTAGTCTTCGGAAGAATGCAATTCAAAGATGAAAAAATGAGTACAAGAAAAGGAAACATAGTGCTCCTCGACGAAGTCCTAAAAGAATCGGTAGAAAAGGCGGAAAAAATAGTAGAAGGAAAAAATCGTGATTTATCAGACAAAGAAAAGAAAGAAATCGCCCACAAAATAGGGATTGGCGCCGCAAAATACGTAGTCCTTTCACAAAACCGAACCACAAACATCACATTTGATTGGGACAAAATGCTTTCACTCGAAGGAAACAGCGCACCATATCTGCAATACACATACGCCAGAGCAAAAAGCATCCTCAGAAAATCGGAGACGATCGAAAATCAAGAAGAACAGCAAACCACAGACGAAATAACAGCGAAAACATTATCCCTCCAAAGACATTTAGCAAAATTCAAGGAATACATTCTCTACACAGCACAGGAATACAAGCCAAATATATTGGCGAACTACCTGTATGAATTAGCCCAAAAATTCAATTCATTTTACAATAGCGTTCCGGTACTCAGAGCTTCAGAAAAAGAAAGAGAAGAAAGACTGAAAATAGTAGAGGCGACTAGCCAAGTCCTAAAAAATGGCTTAACGTTACTTGGTGTTGAACTCACGGAAGAGATGTAATATATTGTGTGCACTTTAAAACAAGGTCAAATACGGAGAGATGGCTGAGCGGTCGAAAGCGATAGTCTTGAAAACTATTGTCCCTTCACGGGGACCCAGGGTTCGAATCCCTGTCTCTCCGCCATGATCTGTACCCCAAAAAGTGGACACGGTACATAGTTTTCTTTTGTTAGAATAAGTTAGTAATCAATTAACAAAAGATTTTATGAGAACAATATTCTCGAAAGAACAGATCGCCCAGTTGGGAAAGA
>JBDRIE010000016.1:0-2446 GCA_043816165.1 Nitrospirota bacterium
CAATTTCTTACGGAAAAGCACGACGAATTAAGTGATTTTTCGGTCGTTTTTACCCATAATAGTAAAGGAGAATATTGGTGCCCCAATGGACATGCTCAGCATGTTCTGGTTAATAAAGTTGTTTCAGATGTCTTTCGAGACAGAAAAGTTTATCAGTTTTGTTGTCCAATGCACGGAGAAGATCTTAGTAATGCTGAAAGAGTACAAATCACCGCTGATACCATGAGGGTTAAGAGAGAGATTTTTGATTCATGTTATTCCTCGGAAATAAGTTTATGGGATGGTATTTGGCCAGAAATGAATTTTGAATTTAACAGCGGCGAAGAAGTTTTTATTAAAAACCAATAACTTTCATTCGACCAAACTAATCTTCTTATCCGTATAAACCATCCTTCCTTTTAAATTAGATAGCAACTCTCTTTTCTCAATAATACTTCCTTCCTGCAATAGGTATTTAGCATAAGTCCTGACATCAACATCATCAGGGCTTTTTTGTTTGTCTGAATTACCCATAATCGTATTTTGGAATTTATTGAATCTCTTAATTTCTTCATCTAATTTATGCTTCATTCCCAATTCATTAATATCTACTTTATCAATAACTGATAATAACTGTTTAATCAATTCTTCTTCCTGAATGTATTTGTTCTTACATTGTCTGTCCCTGCTTCTGGTACAGCCGTAATAGGTATATTTCCTCGTTGTCCCGTCCCTTAATTTCTTGTATTTTTCCTCAGCCGTTATACCTGATCCGCATAGTCCGCAGACAATCATCTTGGTAAAAGCGAATTCTTTAGGCATTGGTTTAACTAAATCATTTCTGCCTAATTGTTGTTGAGCTCGGTCAAATAATTCTTGATTGATTGTTGGCGTATGTTTCCTAGATATGTTAAACAGAAAATCTTTTTCTTTCCGCATCAGCACAGAATCACAAGATTTTCCAACAAAGTCATTGCTCACGAAATGCTTCATTTTATCTTTTTCGACTATTTAGAAAAGAAATTCAATCTAAAGGAGCATTCAAAAATTAAAAACAAACCCGATGACTATATCTGGAAAGTGTCAGAAGTATTTAATAATGCAATTGAGGATTGGAAACCGTACAATGAATTATTTAAAGAAGATCCAAAGCCATATCCTGGAACTGAGAAAATGTTTTCTAAAATGAAAAAGCAATGGCAGGAAAAACAGGATATTGATTGGTTGCTGGAGGAATGGTTGGATGTTAGAAGCGAGGTTAAAAAATCTCAGCGAATTTGACAAAATTGTGATTTCGTAGTAGTGTATTGATTAGAAAGAGTTAAAAATTGAAGAAAAACCAATCAATTATGGATATGGGGAGGTGTCATCTATGAAGGAAAAAGGAGTTATACTTACAGGTGATAGGCCCACGGGCCCATTGCATTTGGGTCATTATGTGGGTTCATTGGTTAGGCGGATTGAGTTGCAGTATGAATATGAACAGTATATTCTTATTGCGGATATGCAAGCGCTTACTGATAACGCAGAAAATCCCAAAAAGGTGAGAAAAAATGTTATCGAGGTGGCGTTTGACTATTTGGCTGTTGGACTTGATCCTGCGTCGAATACGTTCATCATTCAGTCTTTGGTGCCCGAACTCTCGGAGTTAACAATGTATTTTTCTAACCTAATAACCGTGGCGCGCTTACAGAGAAATCCAACAGTGAAGGAAGAAATGCAACAAAAAGGATTTGGTTCGAACGTCCCAGTCGGCTTTCTGACTTATCCAATCAGTCAAGCTGCCGACATCACTGCTTTCAAGGCTAATTTCGTCCCTGTCGGTGAAGACCAACTGCCAATGATTGAGCAAACTAACGAAATTATTCGTAAGTTCAATCGCGTATACGGCAGGAAGGTTTTAGTGGAATGTCGAGCTCTGCTTGCGGATATTCCTCGTTTGCCAGGAACGGATGGTAAGACAAAGATGGGGAAATCTACGCACAATGCCATTTACTTAGGCGATTCCGCTACCGTGGTATCAAAGAAAGTGAAAGGAATGTTCACGGATCCCAAGCATATAAGAGCAGAGGATCCGGGCAAAGTAGAGGGTAATCCCGTTTTTTCCTATCTTGATGCATTTGATTTGGACAAGGAAAAGCTCGAAGGCATGAAAGCTCATTATGAGAAAGGAGGATTAGGAGATGTAAGGGTTAAAAGATATCTTGAAGAAGTTTTACAAGGATTTCTTGGACCTATTCGTGAGCGTCGTCGGGAATTTGCTGAACATCCAGACGAAGTAATGCAGATTCTCAAAAAAGGAAGTGAGGTAGCTCGAAGAGTAGCCGCCGATACCCTTAAAGAGGTAAAAGAAGCAATGCTTCTAGACTATTAGTTTGGTTTTTTCTTCGATCAGAAAAACGCAAGGACATCAATTTGCTCCTTGCGTTTTTAAATTTAGGAAGCATTTCTGTTGCCGTCAAAAAGT
>JBDRIE010000017.1:0-2414 GCA_043816165.1 Nitrospirota bacterium
ATATGCTGCTTCCGTATGCTGATCTTTGGACTCTTATCTCGAGTAAAAGTATCTGCTCTAATGAATGGCTTAAAACTCATACAAACACTCTACCATACTTGAACAACTTTTGTCAAGTAGCTAGAACCACCTCAACTACAACATCTATCTCTTGCTCGTCTATAAATTCAATATGCGCCCCTCGGAGACATTGATTTCCCTTACGATTTTTTCTTTATAGTCAAACATCCTTAGGCCATGGATAGTTAATAACATCAAGCAATTTTAATCTTTCTAATATCTTACCCTTCTCATCCAATAAAATAATCTCCATATTTTCTTTCGATCGTAAATAATTTTCCCAAAGAAGCTGTTTGCACATATGGCAAGGATAAATTGAATTATTAGGCCCCGATGATTCATTGCCGGTTATCGCAATAGCAACAATCTCATATTCTCCATGAGCAACCGCATGAGCTAATGCTGCCTGTTCGGCGTGCAACGTTAAAGAATAAGTATCCGAATAATACTGACCCGAGGAATAAATATTCCCTTTCCTTGTTAAAACCGCGGCGCCAAATCTCAAATCTTCCGGCTTATTTGTGCCGGTAAAAGCATTTCTCATCCCTTCAAGCGCAGCTTTTATTAACACTTCTTCTTTCTGAGGAGTTATAGACATATCCTGACTTGTTCAAATAGTACGTGATTTTACTTTCCTAAAAAGTTTTCCCCATTTTGTAATTTTTCCAACAGCTTCACCATCTGGTTTCCCGTTGTATTTATGCGTTTGATAAAACTTGTACCGGTTGGCATATCGGTAAAATTAATATCCAGCACATCCCAAATCATGTCCTTAACTTTTTTTATTGAATAATGAGTAAGCATCTCAATAGATTTACTAATACAAAGACTGACAAATACAATGACTATATGTGCCTCAATATTTTCTTTTTTCTGATGGAAGATCGGCCTGGCTTCAAGATCCGACTTAGCTATCCTGAATGCTTTCTCAACATGCCAGAGGCTGTGATAATGGTTAATGATGTCCGCAGGGGTAATGTTTTTATCTTTTTCAAAAAGATTGGTATAGTAACCCTTTATCCCGAGCATCAATCGGGTCTTCTCAATTAATTCACTATTGAGCTCATAAACCTTCTCCTTCTTTTTACTTTTTTTCAACCTCAGAAATTTCGTTCGTTTCGACTCGGTATTTTTCTCAATGAGATTTTCCGCCCTGGTTATTTGTTTCTCCATCTCCCGTTTATCTTTTAGGTAACGCTTGAAAGAGAAGTCACAGACAAGAAGACCCCGCTTTGTTGTGATCCGCATTGAGACGCCGTCTTTCTTTTCCATGTCCTTACTCTCCCGGACTTCTCCAATTAGCTCTGTGCTGATTTGCTTCATTTGGCTACGTTTCAGGTTGGTTATCCGAGCCCCGACAATATATGACAATTGTAGTTCGCCAAGTTTTTCTACGTTATCAAGACTAATCATGGCCGCATCGGCAACCACCGTGAAGGTTTGTATCGCATACTTCTTTTTGAAACTGAGAATTGCCGGGATGAAGGTATCTCCTTCAAAGGTATTCCCTTCAAATACCTCATGCGCAACAGGAAACCCTTCTTTTGTTACTATCAGGCCAATGACAATTTGCGGCTGGTTGAATTTAAGATCTTTAGAGAATCCATCTCTTCTCAGTCCTTTAGCAGTGATATTTCCATCCTTATCGAGCGTATCCTCGTCTTCGGTAAAGCCTTCAAAATACAGCGTTGTCACATCGTAGAAGACAATTGAGAAATCAAAACCCAGGTATTCCTTTGCATAAGCGACAGTTATTGTTTCAATATTTCCTTTTTGGGCTAGAATGTCCGGTAATTTATGTTGCAGCGTGGTTCTTCCATAGCGCAATGAAAAATATTTTTCCAGAAGCTCAAGGGAACGGAGTTTTGAACAGGGTTCAATAATACGTATAATTGCCAGATCCCGCAGGAGGTCATTTTTTAAGCCTGTAAAACCAAGCCGGTCATAGAAAAACGAAAGGAATGTATGCGCAAAAATATGAAAAGCTTTATCAGCATCAAGTCGATTCATTGCCTGTGCCACTTCAGCAATAGTCTGCTGTTGCGATAAGCCAAAAAATCCAGGAAAAAGAGGATTCAAACCTGATTTATTATGGATATATGTTTCAGCTTGTTTCTTAAGAAGTGTTAAGTCATGCTTGCTTCCCGCTGTTCCAATATGTTTCACGATTATTGTTTTTTGATGTTCTCGCCGTACTACCTGAACGGCAGTATTTCCTGAGCCGGTTTTCGTTGTGCGCACCTTCCACATAATCCACATTTTACGTGTAGTACGTGTTTTTGACAATCAAATTTCGTTTAGCTTGTAAATACAAGATTTATAATTTTGAGGATAACGAAGTGAACAAGTCAGGA
>JBDRIE010000018.1:0-45377 GCA_043816165.1 Nitrospirota bacterium
TCCTCCATAAATCTCATTTCAGCGTTGTTAAAATCTAAAAAAGCCAACACGCATTACAAATCCTACGCAGAGGAATGTAAAGCTTTTTATTTTGCACGCAGAGTGTAAAATATATTGACAACACCTGCTTGGATCACTATAATTGGAATGTAATCAATAATTTTTCGACAAATTTCCACCAAGAGATTAATATCACATTACCATGAACCTCAAACAAATTCGTCAAAAACAAGGTATAACGCAGGCAGAGATGGCTGAAAAGCTTGGTGTCTCCCGTCCAACCTATATTCAAATTGAAAGGGGCAAAAAGGAGCCAACTGTTGGGCAAGCCAGAGTTGTTGCTAAATTATTTCGAATGAATAAATCTAGCGAAATTAAGTTGAACGAATTAAAAACAAAAGCAGCATTAAAAAAAAGACCTAGTGAGTTGAATGCTCAGAAATTCAAAGAGGTGCTTCTTTATGTGCTGGAAAAAGTTGGTGCAAAGCCAAATATTGGAGAAACAGCACTCTTTAAATTGCTTTATTTTATAGATTTTGACTTTTATGAAAAGCATGGCCAATCTATCACTGGCGTAACTTATATGAAGAATCATCATGGCCCTACGCCAAAACAATTTAAAGTAGTCGCAGATGAGATGATAATCTCTGAAGAACTTGAACGTGTACGTAGCAAGTATTTCCAATATGACCAGAAGAAATACCTACCTCGCCGAAAGGCTGATCTCAATTTTTTGAGTGCTGTAGAGGCGGGACAAATTGACGATGTTTTGGCGCGGCTTTCTGATAAAAATGGTAGTGAATTGCGTGCATATTCTCATGATGATGTGCCTTGGGTTGCGACCAATGACCAAAGTGATATTGATTATGATTTGGTTTTTCAAAGAACACAGCCGTACTCACAAAGAGATCATGAAATGGACTTTTTAGATGCTTCAGCTTCAGATGTGCTTGACCATCTGCCTCCTCTTTCTGAGGAAGAATATAATTATTATATGAATTTGCCCGATAAAAAATGACCAATGTAGCTTGTGGAGATATTTGGCTCGTTAACTATTCACCAAGTATTGGACACGAATATCAAAAAATCAGACCTGCCGTTGTAATTTCCCCTAATGCTCTACTGAAGAGATCCAGCCTCTTCACATGTATCGCAATTACAAGCAAAACGACTAAGATAAAACCAGATGATATAGAATTGCCGCGAACGGTACAAAATAAGCTCCACCAAGATTCGGTTATCAAAATGCAGCATGTTACTTCTTATGACAAAAGAAGGCTTCACAAATATATCGGGACAGTTGATAGTAAAAATCTCGAAGAGGTGAAAATGCGTTTAAAAGAACTCTACGAACTTTCTTAAATTTTTATGTCCCAATTTTACGTCGGTATAACCAGACAAAACATCAGAAACATATAGAGATAGCACAAAAAATCTTTGTATACATCTCTTGACTCAATGTATACAAACAGGTACACTTTGTATACATTCAAAAAAAGTTGTAAACAAACTATAAGAAGTTATGCAGAACATTGAAATTGGACAATTGAGAACGCAGAAAGAGGGCTTTGAGGCTTTCATTCCAAATGAATTTCCTCCAAAAGAAGGGTTTGTTTTTGATCCTAAGCTTTTAAAGAAAAGTGATGAGGCAACACGTTTACTTGGCAAATTGGATGGTATTACAAAACTACTTCCCGATGCAGACTTCTTTCTTTTAATGTATTTAAGAAAGGATGCTGCGTCTTCAAGTCAGATTGAGGGAACGATGGCTACAATGATTGATGCTATAGAGGCGGAAGTGAAAATTAACACAAGTACCCCTGAAGATGTTGATGATATTTTACACTACATTACAGCTCTGAATTATGGAATGAAACGAGTTGAAGCAGATAGTTTTCCAATTTCACTCAGATTTGTTCGCGAACTTCATGAAAAACTAATGCACAAAGCTAGGGCAACTCACTATTCTGATCCTGGAGAATGTCAAAATTGGATTGGTGGAACCCGACCTGACAACGCACGGTTTGTACCTCCACCTGTCATCGAAATGAAAAGGGCACTTAGTGACCTTGAGTCATTTATGCATAAGGATGATGCGGTTCTCCCAGTTATGAAAGCAGGACTTATTCATGCACAATTTGAGACCATCCATCCATTTTTGGATGGGAATGGCAGAACAGGAAGAATGATTATTACATTCTACTTATGGAAAGAAAAGTTTTTGGAAAAACCTGTTTTATTTTTGTCTTCATATTTCAAGAAACATCAAAAGTTATACTACGAAAAACTTTATGGATATCAAAATGGTAAGGTAACTGAATGGTTAGACTTTTTTCTTGAAGGTGTGATTGAAATTGCTAACGAAGCAATAGACATCGTTGGAGAAATTACAAAATTAAGAGATAAAGATATGAAAAAGATTCATATCTTAGGAAAGCGTGCTTCAGAAAGTGCGACAACTGTATTACCAAAACTTTATGCTCAGCCAATTGTAAATGTTAATGTTATTCAGAAATGGACAGGGTTTACGAGAGCAGGAGCACAAACAGTTATAGATAGATTTATTGAAATGAATATTTTATCTCCAAAAGATAAGGATAAAACATATGGACAATCATATGTTTATAATGAATATATTGATATCTTTAACAAATAACCCTCCAAATCTCCAGCTCTCCATCCTTCTTCCTCAAACATTACTCATCAACCCTAAACCCAATTTGCTTCCCGGATTCATCCTCGGTAGTTTTGCTCATGCCCTCAATAGCTTTCCAAACTTTCTTAAATTCGCGATCTGCCTCATTAAACCTTTTCAACATAAAACTGCGTACTTCGGAAAGCTGATCAGCGACATTTTTATGAGAAGCAAGGACGTGGCGTAGTTGAACAAACGCCTTAACTACTTCAATGCTCATTTGAACAGCTCGTTTGCTCCGAAGCACACTCGCAAGCATCACAGTTCCATGTTCTGTGAACGCAAATGGCATCTTTCTGCGCCCTCCGCGGTTTGATATCACAATTTGTGATATCAAACCATCAAACTCTTTGACCGAAAGTTGAAACATAAAATCCTCAGGGAATCGATCCTTATTTCTACTGACTGCCTGGTTGAGTACACGAGTCTCGACGCCATATATTTTAGCCAGATCTTCATCCAGCATGACCCTGTGCCCACGGATCAAATAGATTGAATGATCGATATGCTGGACAGTAACGATTGAACTAATTTTCGATTGTTTTTCATCCATAAACAACCTATACCAAACAAACATTAAATTTTCTTAAAATTATTCTCAAAAATTCTTTGTTTCAGGTAAATCTGAGCCCTTTCTGGATTCCTTTTAGTGGAGGTCGGTCAAAGCGAAGCCTTGCTTGAATATGCGATTTGACCTACGGCCCTCGGAATATGGAGTTTTTTAAAAATTTAGAAAAGTAATAGTTAATTGCAAAGCGGTTGCAAA
Source organism: Nitrospirota bacterium (assembly GCA_043816165.1). Lineage (GTDB taxonomy): Bacteria > Patescibacteriota > Gracilibacteria > UBA1369 > LOWO2-01-FULL-3 > JAACEU01. The sequence continues at coordinate 3,462 of JBDRIE010000018.1, forward strand.
AAGAACCCATAACAAATAAGGAATGTTTGCATAAGTGATCCACTTTGAATGACGATAAATTGCTATCATTAACCAAAAAAGAGTTGCGAGAACTAGAATAATATCAACAGATGCAAGTAGATTATTCTTCAATCCGAACTGAATTGGAGTAAATGCAAGATTGAATATAATATTCAAAATGAAAGGCAAAGCAATCGCAAAGCTGATTTTCTTTTTTATAAACATCCATCCTGCATAAACAAAGGTGATAGCAATAATTACATATAATACTGTCCATACAGGACCAAATAAATATGCAGGGGGAGCCCAAGAAGGTTTAATAAGTTGTATGTACCAATCAGTCATTTTAAAAGGGATTAACCACAAAATTATAATTTCACTTTCAAACATAGAGAAACCTAGCACATATTTCTTCTTTTCAAAACCACTAAAGCTATCGTTGAATTAGTTTTCGGTGCCAACTGCCCCTGAGATTGGAAAGGCGAGCGAAATTGCTCTTAAGAAGACTTCAATTTATGTGGATATTCTTTTTCACGGTTTTGAAATGAAAGGATTTTTTCTCTTGCTGTAAGTGGGGTATTCATAAATTGTATTTGACGAAAACAGTATATTGATGTAGATTGCCGCCTATTTTTATTTATAACAAATCGTATTATGTCATTTGAATTAGACACTACTGAAGATCAAAGAATTGAAACTGAGTTAACTCAAAAAGAATCGCAATTAAAAGAATTAGAGTCAGAAAAAACTGAGGGAAAGAGCTTGAATATTAAAATGTTAAATGCAGAGATTGAAGGCTTACGAATGCGCATAGAAGCTGTTGGTTTTGGACTCACAAGGGATGAATTTTATAATATTGCTGGTTATAAGAGATCAAAAAATTATGATTTATCTGATCCGGATCAACCAGAAAACGATGATCTTTATGTTTTTACTGGTCACGATTCACCCGAGTTTATCGCTTTGATAAACAATATGGAATTAAATTGGTATCTTGAAAATTTGTTAGCTCATCAAATAGCAGTATCTAGAAAAAGTAGCGTACCTTTCCCTACGGAATATTCAACCTTCGAATATTAGAATAATAAGCTCTAACTTCGTCGACGCACCCGCTCCAAGCGCTAATTGACATATTGTAACTATTTGTTAAAATTAAGAACCAACAATTAAACAATCATTATATGATTAGTTGTAAAAGTGAAACTCCAATCACTTTTGGTGCTGAGACTGAACAACCACAGGAACTTCCTTCAAAAAGAATAAGCGGCATTTCCGGTATAGCAGCAGGACTGGTTGGTGCAACTCTTGCACTATCTGGATGTGCTCAATTGAAACCTAGACCCGCACATTGTCGTTGTGATGTTTCTCCTTCTAAAAAATCAAAAGAAAAATTTCTTGAAATAGCTTTAAGATTACATAAAATTCATACTGAAGGCATGGAACTTATAAGAGAATTGGATTTATTTGAAAAAGCCGGTGATGAGACTAAAGAAGCAAGGGAAGAATCTCAAAAAAGAAAACCAGAGATAAAAGGAAAACTTATGAAGTTATTATTGGAATTAAAGAAATATAAAGAAATGGTTTTAAAAAATTCAGTACTTAATTCAAGGATTATTTCCGTGGAAGACTATTTGAAACGAAGCCTAAAAGACCATTTCGAAAATTAAATTTCAGTTCGCAGTTCGTCCAGTCTTAACAGCTCCCTCTATAATTCCGGGTTCTTCGGAAGTTTATCAGCTTCATCCTCTTTCTCTATTTTATTCTCAATAGCAGATTCACTTGCGTTTGTAGTCATGAGCACATCTAACGTATCACCCTCATGAGCTGCCTCAGGAGTACTCATAAATATTGCAGGACTATCAAGAATACCGTCACCATCCCCATCACTAAGCCCATCAGGCACACCGTCCCCATTAACGTCAATTATTTCATCAGCGACACCATCCCCATCATAATCCACAGAATCAACAACGCCATCCCCATCGCTATCGACAAGTTCATCCGGAACACCATCTCCATTATAATCTACAGAATCCGGAACACCATCCCCATCACTATCAACAAGTTCATCAGGAATACCATCATTGTTTAGATCAGCCGGATTATTAGCTTGTTCACCTTGATTTTGATCCAGCGAAGTCTCAACATCTTCAATAGCATCGTTAACCTGTTCTTGCTCGTCTTCAGTCACAGCTATTGCTTCGGAAATAATGCCCTCCACGGCTTCGCCTTCCACTATATCAGCCAGATCTTCAAAAACATCCAATGACGTGGACTGAAGACTTTCAATTTCTTCCAAAGCATCCTGCAATTCACCTAAATCAGAGTTTTCTTCGGCATCTTCAATAGCTAATTCTGTCGCCTCAACTATTTCCTGAACAAGCTGAGCAACCAGTTCTTCATCAACTTCACCTCCTTCTGCCTCAATCTGCTGTAACTCAAGCAAAGAAAGTTTTGCTTGTTCCAGTGGAGTTTCTCCCCCGCCAATACAACTGCGAAGTAGAAGTAGAATTGCTATAGCCGCTAAAGCCACTATAACCAATCTGTATTTATTGCGATTTTCCATGATGTGTATGCGTTAAAGTATATATTACCTAATACTGGAAAAACTGTTATTTGTTACGTGAAAAGGGTGGAGCCAAGAATTATTTGCTATCACATCTCATGCCTTCTTCTTCTTTGGAGCTGCCTTCTTCTTCACCACTTTCTTCTTCTTTGGTGCGGGTTTCTTCTTTGCTACCTTTTTCTTTGTCACCACCTTTTTCGCCGCCACCTTTTTTGGAGCTTTTTCCTCCTTTTTCGGTTTCATTACTGTTATTTCTTTGACAGGATCAGTTCGCTGTAAAAGATATAAAATTTTATCCAGTTTTGCATTAATTTCATCATGTTTTTTATTGGATTGATCAGGTTTTCCCGAACCTGAACCCGAACCTGAACCCGAACCCGAACCTGAACCCGAACCCGAACCGCCTCCTTTGCTAAAACAATTACTGCAAAAAACAGGTTTATCCCCGCTTGGTCTAAAAGGAACTTCACAGTTCCTCCCGCAATCAGCACAAGTTGCTCTATGCATTTGTCGATCTTCACGATCATCTCGTCCTCTACCTCTACCTCGATCCCGATCCCGATCCCGATCCCGATCTCTTCCTCTATCATCACCTCTTGGGCTGCGTTCCCCCTTGAAACAATCACTGCAAAAAACAGGTTTATCGCCACTTGGTCTAAAAGGAACTTCACAGCTCCTCCCGCAATCCGCACAAGTTGCTCTATGCATTTGTCGATCTTCCCTGTCATCTCTCCCTCTAAATGTATCCTTTCGTTTAAAATTTCCCATATTTTGTTGATAAATATATTAGTGAGAATGACTGTATCCCTATTTTTTCCTAAAGGCAAGCCCTAAATCGTAAACCTTAGGAATTTCTTTTATAAAAGTTTGTGCGAGAGTATATGTGTACGCGCCCTGGTACGGAAGTAAAAGAATATCGCCGTTTTTTGGTACGCCTTTTGTATACATGTAATATCCCCAGATATCATCGGGCGTACAGAGAGAGCCGTTTGTAATAAAAGGAATTTCATTTTTGAGATCAAATTGAGTCAGGTTAAACAGCGGAACATAGCTGAAAAACTGATGTTTCTCCCACCCAATCATGTTCGTGCCACCGTCCGTGATACCCATATGACTATTTTTGACATCAACGAGAGTGAGCAAAAAGTGCATCGTACTGTGCGAAATAAATCTCCCAGGCTCGGCATATAGAGATACGTTTGGCAAAACTTCAACGATTTGTTTGGCGAATACACTAATGTGATCAACTTTTATCGGTTCAAAACGAGGTTTGAATTTATCTGCCGCGATATTTTTCAGAATTTTGTCGTAATTGGGAATTGTTGTTTCCTGTTTTGGATTCCACGCGTGAATTCCCTCGAAAGGCTGTGGATAAAAGCCTCCACCAATATCGATATATTCAAATTGTTGCCTTTCTTTTTCTGTAAAATTCTTTTTCAGGTAATTGGAAAGTTCTTTTAGAGTTTTGACATATTTTTCGGGAGTTTTGTTGAAACTGATATGAAAATGAATACCGCAAAATTTCACTGATGAAAGTTTTTGAGCTTTTAGGGAAAATTCTTTTAACCGCTCAAGAGGCAAACCGAATTTCGTCCATCCGGCCTGCATTTTTGTAATAACCCTCAAACCGCAACGAACAACCACTTTCTTGGCCTTTGCCATTTTCGCCAACAGCTCAAGCTCGCGAAAACTCTCAAGATTCACGGTAATTTTTGAGTGATGTTTCAATATCAACTCGAAATCTTTTTGGGTCTTGGCAGGACCGGTATAAATAATCTCTTTTGCTCCCGCCGCAATTGCCAATTTCAATTCACGCCTGCTCGAAACATCTATTCCTTCGCCTTCCTCAACAACAGTGCGAAGAAGACCCGGATAATAATTGCTTTTTGTTGCAAAGAAAATTTTCACATCAACGCCTTCCTTCTTAAAGGCGTTTTTAAACGATCTGACATTTGCTCTCGCCTCCTCACTATCATAAATATATAACGGAGTTCCTTCTTTATCTGCTATCTTAAGAAGTTTTGCCTTCAATGACTTGATCTTCTCAAGTCGCTCTTTGAAATTAGCTATCTGTTCCATTTTTTATAATTAAATTTTCAATAATTTTAAGGAATTTATTACCTGCCTCAGAAAAATTATAGCTGTTTTTAGTAAGTTTCAACAAGGGTCTATGTCTCATTAAAAAGCCGGTAAATATATTATCAGAGATTCTTATATTTTTTGGTAATGCATGGTAGATGAATATAGTTGAATCTTTCTCAAATTCACTTTTCACACTGGAAGAGTAAATGAAACTATCTTTTGAAGGCTTATAAAAGCCAACTTTCAATGTATTAATTTGAGTCCCATGATGTGGTTCAGTCAAAGCATCCATATCCAAATTAAACCCTTCGTATTTAGAATTTGGGATATATGGCTTGTTGGATGTCAGTTCCTGCCCACAACACGCCCTCGTAAATTCATTAGTAAAATGCAGTCCATGCAAAAGTTCCGGACGAAGAGAAATTTGAGGAGTTGATCCACCCAGTCTTGGATTACATTCAATAAATAAAATTTCATCATCACGAATAATAAGGTCGAAATTAGCTATCCCATAAAAACCGAATTCTTGTAACATCTTTCCGGTTTTTTCCAAAATACTATTTAACTTTTCAATAACATTTTTTTGGATATGAGATGTTTTTACCCACTGAATCCCATAATAAATACTTTTGCCATCACTTTTTGGAAAATAGGCCTGAGCGCGCAAAGCTGAAAAAATCATTTTGTTGGGGCTGACCAAAACACTCACTCCCAGCGGAAGTCCATTATCAATAAATTCGCGGCAAAGAAGCGGAAATTTTAATTTCCTGGACGTTATAAGCCTGGAAATTTCACTTTTCTTTTTTACGAAAAATGTACCCTTTGATCCGTTGCTGTCCGGACTTTGGACGACAACGGGGATATCATCAACCGACTCAATATCCTTCTTTGATTTTAGAATCCAACTTTTTGGAGATGGCAAATCGTGCTTTTTAAGAAGACGTTCGAAGAATATTTTGTTCTCCAGTTTCTTTTGGAGTTTCCACGGGGTCACGATTAGTCGAATATTTTCTTTTTTTGCCCAATTCTCAATAAAATTGGATGAATGAGTGTCTAAAACTAAACCGCTAATTGCTTTTTTGTGGAATAAATCAGTTAAATTTGTTGATGTAATTACTTTTTTCTCATCGGACCAAAGTTTTTGGGATATATCTACGGAAATCACTTTGCTTTTTGCATAATTAGCTTTAACAAGACCAGAACATGCACTTTGTGGAAAGGTGACACAGTGATATTTGCATTTATCTTTTGAAAACAAGTACTCAAGGCTTTCAAAAGAAGCAATTTTTTTAGTCATTTATTTTTACTCTTATTTTTTTAAATGCTTCATTGATTTTATTTTCCGCATCTTTTGGGGTTGCACCTTTTGCCCCAACATAACCGATATAGTTGAAACTCTTTGGTGGAGTATCAACATCCTCACCTTTATCCATTAGTAAATCTATACTGAAAATATCTGGATCTGATTTAACATCTTCTGGAATAAAAACTTCTTCAATCACACCCTTTTTGTGAGGCATTAAAAACTTCATCATTGTGTGGTATTTCGTCTCGACTATATAATCCCTCTCCATCCCAAGAGCTATCATAACTGACTCGAACATCAGGTTATATCCAGTAACATGCAGAATCGTATCATGAAGGTCGTCTCCTCCTATTCGACATCCTATTTCAACAATTTTAGGTCCTTCTGGGGTGAAAATAATCTCTGTGTGAGTTGCGGAATTTTTAATATCCATGGCGTTGACAGTTCTTTCAATCAAATCCTGAATAACAGCCATTTCTTCGTCTGTACAAACATATGGCAATCTCGCTGCAAGCTGTAAGAAATATGGAGGTTCCATTCTTATCTGGTCTTCTATTCCCATAATAGTTACCTTTCCGTTTTGCACCAATGCATCTACGCTTATTTCTGGGCCTTCCATGTATTCCTCCACAATATAATCAGTAACCATATCTACGTGATTCAGTACTCCGATAATATCCATTTCTTCTTTACTGAATGAAAACATATCCTCGTCAACAGCTTTCATTTTGAGATATTCGATTGAAGCATTGTATTTTTCCTCAAGCTCATCAACATCTTCATTATTTTGAATCATAAAAGTACCATAACTGGCATTTCCGCCGACAGGTTTAGCCACACATGGAGTGCCAATATCCTTAGCAGCTTCAATAAGCTCATCATAATTTCTGCAAAGTTTATATTTTGGAATTGGGACGCCGCCTTCATTCAATTTTTCCCTCATATGATATTTACTCCGACAATTAAAAGCGACGATGGGATCATTTCCAATACATCCGTACTGTTTTGCCAAAAGCGCGACCAAAGGAGTGAGCCACTCGGAGGTTTTTATAGTTATCGCGTCAAACTTCACCGGCTGCGACCCCATATAATCAAGCACCTCTTTTGTTTTTCGCAGATCGTATGTGAAATGCTCTTCAAAAACTCCCGGTGGTGGTTCAAAACACCCATCGCTCAAGAGATAAAGTTTGTGTCCCAATGCTTTTGCATCTTTAAATCCCTGATAAACTAGCGGACTATAATCCGAACCGGTAACTATTAACACATTTTTTCCCATGTCTAATACTGTAAATGGTAAAAAGGTGGTTTGTCTTTATATCTTTGGACAGCCATCCAAATGATTTCTTCCAAAAGTTCATCATAATTGTAACCGGCAAGTTTGGCGGAAACAGAAATAAAATCGGTATCACTTATGGGAGGATTAGGATTTAATTCAATTACGTAAGGATTTCCGTCTCTATCAACCCTGAATTCGATTTTTGCATAATCATGACAATCAAAAATATTGTAAACATCCAAAGCCATTTCGCTGATCACGGTAGCAAGCTTTTCGTTAACTTTTGCAGGTTTCTCAACTTTTATTGAAGACAGAATGTCATGTTTTTTCTTGTCATAAAGATCGGACGAGTAAATATGCCAATGGTTTTTTGGCATTTTATCGAAAACAGATCTGATTAATGGTAGAACTTCGACATCTTCACCATTGCCAATAAGAGAAACGTCAAATTCAGCTCCATCAATATACTCTTCGATAAGCGCAGGTCTTTTAAATTCTTCAACGATAATACGCAATTGCCTTTTTAGCTCTTTTTCGTTGGTAACAACGGATTGATTATTTATACCGAAAAAATTATCTGAGTTCGCGGGTTTCACAATAAGCGGATATTCGAGCTCGTTACTGACTTTATCGTCCATACTTTCCACGTAATCCCAATCGGGAGTCGGGATGTCATGAAAATTCAGCAATTTCTTCACATTAATCTTGTCTTTGGAGATCGAAAGTGTCCCGGGATTTGAGCCGGAATATGGTAACTGCAACATGTCGAATAATGCCGCGGCATGCGATTTCAGAAGAGGGGAATTATATATTCCCTCGCAAAGATTCATTATTAAATCAATATTGGAATTTTGTATTTTCTCAATTGGTAAAGGGGTTTCACTGATATCAAATAAGCTCGCATTATAGCCTTTTTTCTCCAAGATGTCCTTTATGTTGGCTCCGAGATTATTTGTCTGAAGACCTCCACTTTCAAAAGAAAGCATGGAATTTGTAACTATTCCTATTCGCAGTTTTTTAATTTCATTGTTATCAACAGCCCTGATCCTTTCAATTTTTGAAGCTTTAATAATCTGTTCACGAACCAACGATGCCGATGAAAGAGGGGATTTTCTTATGGTTTTGCCAAGAGATGAATCTTTATGAAATTTGGTAACATTTATTTTGATTTTACTCATCACTCTGTTCATCAAAGTTTCCGCTTCCTGATACGTTTTCCCTTTGACCACAACCCACCCTACATTTTCAAAACCTTCCGGCGGTACCAAGATAGAGTCACCGACATTTTTGGGAACAACCAACTGTATAACATTTTTTATTTTTTGAGCCTCCTTTACGCCATCGATGTTTGTGATAATGCCTGAATGGTCCGGAATAAAATAACGGCAAATTACGCAATCCTTTGGTGCTTTTCGGGGATGATTTATGTGAATGTTGGAAGCGATTTTGAGACCAAGATCAACCATGTCCGTATTCCAAACATTCTTCACGTTTATGTAAATATCATCGCCTCCCATTCTGGAAGCAACTTCAACAATTTTTGGGCCGGTTGAAGTTATTTTAATTTCAATGTGAGCCAAACTATTTTGCACACCGAGAGCTATTAATGCGGATTCTGCAAGCTTGACAACCTCCGGTTCCATTTTCGGGTCCAATCTGGCCGGAGCAATATCTCCATATTCAATAAAATAAGGAGGCTTTATCGGTTGTTTTTCGTTAATGCCGATAACGTGTGGAATCCCGAATTGAGAAAAACATTCCAAACTCACTTCCATTCCATCCATATATTCTTCATACAAAAAATTACCATTGTTATACTTAAAAATCGGATTGAAGTGCTCATTACAGTTCTTTTGTAGGTAATCAAGTGTGTTTTTGGCTTCTTGTTCATCTTTTATCAAAATCACAAATTCACTGTCAGAACCCCACGAAGGCTTCATGACCGCGGGAAAGCCAACTTCTTCCATAGCTTTCTTCAAGTCATTCTTGCTTTTGACCAGATAAAACAGGGGATTTGGAAGTCCTGTATCAAAAAGTCTCTTTCGCATATCAAATTTGCTTCGCGTATTTATCGAAGTTTCATAACTGTTGCCGGTTAGCTTAAATTCCTCGCATACTTTAGCCAAAAGAGGGACGTCATCTTCCCAGAAGGTGATTGCTCCGTCAAATTTGATTTTCGGATTATTTTTTAGGAAAAGTTTTAATTTATCAATTACGTCCTTGTAATTATACGTGTCAGCCTCAATAAAATAATCAACAAGTTTTTTAGGGACATCAAGTTTTTGATTAACCAAAATTATATTCGCTCCCAGACTTTTTGCATTGTCCAGTGTGAAAGATTTTTTTTTGCCACCGGAGTTTATGAATACAATATTTCTGCCCAATAACTCTTTTTTTGGAGACATATTTTCATATTAGGAAAGTGATCAAAATATATTAGTATTTTTCAAAAAAGCAAGCGTTTGGCGGAACAATAGATAATAAAAAAAATCCGCGGTTGACACTGGCTAAAATATGACGTATAAATTGCTTCTCAACGAATTCTATCTGCGAGATTAAAACAACACTATGAAGACATTTTCAAAATTCAACTTATCGCCCGGTATTCAGCGTGTGCTGGAAGAAAAAAAATTCCTCCAACCAACGCCTATTCAGGAAAAGGTGATTCCGCAGATTCTCGACAGTTCACAGGATCTTATCGCCATTGCACAAACAGGAACTGGGAAGACCGCGGCTTTCAGCCTGCCTATTCTCACAAAGATGGACACAAGGGATCGTAACGTGCAGACTGTGGTGCTCAGCCCGACAAGAGAGCTTGCAATGCAGATTGCGGAAGACATAAAGGACTTTTCAAAGTACATGAGAGATGTTCATGTGGTTGTTGTATATGGTGGCTCTCCTGTTCAGAATCAGATTCGTGAAATAAAAAGAGGCGCGCAGATTGTGGTGGGTACGCCCGGCCGAATGTTGGATTTGTTGAAGAGAAAAGTGCTTAGACTTGAGAACGTGCAGTGGGCGATTCTTGATGAAGCGGATGAAATGCTCAATATGGGTTTTTTGGAGGATATAACAAGTATTTTGAGCTCTATGCCACATGAGAAACAAACACTTCTTTTTTCGGCAACTATGTCGCAGACAATTGAAAAAATTGCGAGAAGATACATGCAATCCCCAATGCGTATTGAAGTGAAGGCTACGGCAACTACACAATTGGCGATTACTCACCAGTTTATGATGGTTCCTGCTCGTGACAAAGTGGCAGCATTCCAAAGATACAGAGAACTCCATCCGGAAATGTATGGAATTGTGTTTTGTCGTACAAAAAGGGAGACACAGGAAATAGGAGACAAGCTCCTCAGAGACGGATGTCCAACAGGAGTGCTTCACGGAGATATAGAACAACGTCATAGAACACGCATCATGGATGCATTCAAAAGAAGGGAAACTTCTCTTTTGGTAGCGACCGATGTGGCAGCAAGAGGTATTGATGTAGAAAAACTCACACATGTCATTCACGTAGGGGTCCCGGAACAAGTTGAAAGTTACACGCATAGAAGTGGTCGTACAGGTCGTGCAAATGAGAAAGGGATTTCCATGGTTCTTGCGCATTTGAGAGAACATCACGCTTTGAAGAGAATAGAAAAAATGAATGGAATAACTTTTGAAGAGGTACAAGTCCCAAAGAGAGAAGACATGATCCAGTCAGATATAGAGAAATATGTTAAACAAATTGATGCAAAAACCGATGCATCCCCATTAGCAAAAAAGTATGTAGACGAAATGCTGCAAGATGTACCAAAGAAAGACATGGAAGAAGTGGCAAGAAAGGCTCTTTTACTCGCTGTAGAAGATAGAATAAATAAATTTCCGGTAGATCAAATGGATCAGTCACGATCTAAGGGAGTAAAAAAGCAACAAAACAGAACCGGAGGGAGCATGAAGACTTTGGTTATTTCCCATGGGAGGAAGAGCAATCTTACGGTTCCTCATCTGTTTGGCATGATCAATGAAGTGACAAGAGGTGAAAGAGTTGATGTGGGACAGATCCAAATAGGAGAGAAAGAGGCAAGCTTTGAAGTACCATCTGAGTATGTAGGGAAGCTATGCAGTGCTATGTCAGAACGCAGATTCAGGGGTAAAAGCGTGAATGTACAAGAAGGTTCTGAGGTGAAGAGAACTGCGGAATCATGGAAACCTAAAAAAAGAAGAAAAGCTTCAAGGTACTAAATTCTTCCAAAGATTAATCTATCTTTTCCTCAACTTCTTCCAACTCTTTACTTAGGAAGTATGTTAAAGCTGTTCTGATCACAACCAAAGCCCCTAATTGACCAAGGGTAGTCCATGTTGGTTTTACAACAGTACGAATCACATCCACAGCAAGAAAGAATTCTAACGCCAAAACAATCTTTGTCATAAAAACCTTTCTGGATTTGTACATATAATACTGCTGATTTTTCTTTGTTTTTTTCGAAAAGAAGCCACTCAATAAATAAATCAAAGCGGCGATTCCTCCCCAGGTAACCGCTAGAACACCGGCAGAATCAAAAAAGATACTGATATAGTGCACAACCTCCTGCAATATTAAATCTAAACTTTCTAAAACCATAATTATTTATTAAATCTAACAATTATGCCACAAATCAGACGAAAAATCAATCCTGTGCTCTAGAAATTCTTCCAAAACCCACACAATAATAGTAATATGCATACCGCTTAAACTTTCGTACCTATGAAAAAACTCATTCTAATCTTCATCGCCTTTCTCCTGACAACCCAATTTGCATTTGCGGCAGATAATCTGATCTCTGCAACAGACATTAGCGATCTTGGAGAGCCGGATGAAATCGAAATAATCGAAAATCCCGATGGCACTATCGAATACAGAAAAAAATACAAAATTTACGAACTCATTGAGATTCCACAAGAATGGTTTGAAAGAGAAAAATTTGGCTATGAAAACCCAATTCTCGATGATGCCTACATAAAGAGCCCATCAGAAATTTCACGCGACCCGGAAGTAATTGGTTCAAATATCCTACTGGCAATCCTGATATTTCTGGTTGTCGGAATAGCCAGCTTCCTGTTCAACAACGTAATCGAAGTACATGGAGACGAGATAAACAAATTTACAAAAAAGATCCCACTTCTAAATCTCTTCGAAAAATCAAAATTAAGGAAAAATTCTTTCACAAGAAAGATAGTCCTGCTGATTCTGCTCATACTTTTCGGACTTGTCGCCGCGCACATAACTCCCGAATTCAGTCTTTTCGAACAAAAGAATTTGGGGATTTTGATAATCACGGTAGCCACAGTCATCCTGGCTACATATGCAAAAGACATGATGCGATTTTTCTTGGCCAGAAAATGGAATTGTCCGGCTTTTTTCAAACCAAACATTCTCGGGCTATTTTTAGCGGTAATATGTGTGGTTCTTAGTAGAAATCTCGCGATTCCACCGGGATATTTATTTGGAATTCCGATGGGACTTTTTATATTTGCAGAAAAATTTGATAGGAATGAAGGGAAATTTGAATATTACAGCCTCACCTGGATGTTTCTGATGGCAATAGCGGTCTGGTTCGCTACTCCTTATACTGCAAACTACGAGGTCGTCCACGACCTATTCAATCTCCTCTACATAATCCTCTTGGAAGGAGTATTCTTCGAACTTTTTCCACTTACCTTCCTTCCGGGAGAAGCTATCTTCAAATGGAGCAAAATCGCATGGGCCAGCATTTTCGGAGCGGTTTCATTCCTAATCCTTCACTCATTATTCAACCCAAACAGCACATTTTCAGCAATCAATGAAAACCCACCAACAAAAAACACCTTAATCATTCTTGGAATATTTGTTGCCACAAGCGTAGTTATATGGGGAATAGCGAAATTGAGACTGAAGCTGAAAAAAGCATAATATATAATACGAAAACGATAGGAAAATAAGGGGGAAGCAGCTCTCTAAAAAGGGCTGCTCTTTTATTCAAATTTGTTGACAAAGATGGTGAAAAGTTATACTATCCGCCCTTATTTGATTATACAGCTTGTAATGTCAGCAGAGATACCAAATGGAGAGCCAAAAAAACCAGCAGAAGTCTCATCACAGGTACGGCAATACCTGGAAAAACATGGTGGCAGTGGAAGGATTCACGAACTGTTCGAAAAAACAAGGATTTCTCTGCAAGGTGCAAGATCCAGGGAGAATGCAAGCCATTTGGAAGGATTGCAAGATTTGGAGGCGGAAAACAGGTATGATAAAGCGGCCCATGAAGAATGGATTAACAAACTTCCGAAAGAAAGGCAGACGGCCTATTTCAGATTCAATTTTTTGATGCGAAGCCTGAGGACGGTACTTATAAATTACGCGGACGCTATTGCAGAACAGGGATCATCGGAACAATTGGAAACGGAAATGATAAAAATCATTGATGAAATTTTTGAAAATCTCGAATTGGAATCATTGGAAGATGAGAATATAGAAAATGAAAAGTTGAAAGCTCTGGCGGTATCTTATTCAAGGCTTAGAAAAAGTATTATTGATATAAAAAGTTTTGAAAAAAAATACAGATGGAAAGCTTTTGAAAAACTGACACAGACTTTAATAAAAATTTTTATTGGCTTGCGATCAATAGAACCGGATGAGGAAAAGAGAACGGCTATCGGAGTCGGACTGCAAGACCTTAGAGTTCTGCAGGAAAAGATTGAAGGAGGGGATAAGGTGGTAAAATTGGAAGCACTGGAAAAGCTCGAACAGTGTTATTTGAAATTTTCGGAATTAAGGACTGTAGTACCTGCGGGAAGCATGGTAATAAGCAGACTTTATGGAAGAATGAATTCCGAATCTATTGCGGAAACAAAAGATATAATAAGCAAGGCGGTATTATTGGATGACAATACACCGGAAAAAATACAGGCAAAATCCGAATATTTAAAAGGGGCACACATGGCAAGAGCATTCCCTGTTTCTGAGGAAGGAGACGGGATGCTGACGGAAGCATTAGCCACTGATTTATTGGCATATATTCCAAAAGACATTCCAAAAAAATTGCGTGAAGAATTCAGAAAGGAACTCAAAGCTTTGATGATCGGTATAAACAGGGTTTTAATGCACCTGCAAACTGTAAAAGAAATAAACTCAATCGATCCGGACACAAACAAAAATTTACAACTCGCTTTGTTATGGAGCATCAAGGAAGATCTGGTTAAATTGCAAGATACGTTGGAAGAATATAAAAACGCGCAGCCTATACCCGAAGCGCAATACACGTCTCCTGAAATAGGAATGATCGTATGTGAAGTTGAAGTAAGAGAATCCGAAGCTCTCGGAGAGGCGAAAGATCCGATGGAGATTTTGAGGACAAGAAAGTACGTGGCAAGATTGGGGCTGTCACACGCTGTTAATAAAGTCCTTGAAAAAATAAAAAATCTATTTGATAAGATAGAACAGGAAGACCCGGAATATAATCCGGATTTGGAAATAAAGGATTGTTACAGCACCTCGGCAAACAAGCTCAAAAGAGCGGCACAATTAATTGTGGCTGTATTTGATGTAAATAAAAAATTAATCGACATGTTCCCGGAAATAGAGCAGGACATTTCTGAATCTGTTAAATTCAGGGAGGACTTTTATACTTTTTATATAACACTTACTTCAATAGCCAGACAAATAGAATCGCAGGTATCGGATAACGTTGCAACCATGGAAAAAAGAGTGGAATTCCGTATGTTGATCGCAATGTTTAAGAATGTAATAGATGAAAACAGCGATCTTATTTCCAGAATGAGACCTATGGACAGAGAAGTGGTGGTGAAGTCAAAAATAAAAATTGATAAATATCTGGATATTACATCGGAAGAAAGAATTCCAATAGACCACATGGCATTAGAAATACAGGATTTTATAATTGCAATAGGCCAAATAGCTCTCGAGGAGATCAACAGAAGAGAATTCCTCAAGAATGAAGATGGTAATAATATAGGTTCGGCAATTGACAGCCTGGTGCTGAGCCTGCATTTACTGTGCCATGAAGAAGTATCAAAGGAAGTATTGCTTCGAGTTGTCACAAGACTTACAGAGGCAAACAGTAGTCTCAAGAAAGCGTTCTACAGAAATCCAAAATTATTGATCAAAATTCAAAAAAGATTAAACGAGATATCAGAAGAATTACTAGATAAATTAATTGCAAGTATGCATCCGGGAGACACCCCGAGAAATAGGAAAAGAAAAATCAAAATAGACGAAGACTTAAAAGCAAGAATATTGTCGTTCCTTACGGTAGCCGGAGATAGATTGGATATAATTCACGAGCTCCTCTAAAGCTATTTCCTATTTATCAAATTAAAGAACTCAGCCCGAGTCGCGGGCTCTTTTCTGAATATCCCTAACATCGCAGAGGTCTGCATTACCGAATTTTGCTTTTCCACCCCACGCATCATCATGCAAAGATGCTGAGCTTCAACTACAACAGCCACCCCTATCGGAGCCAAACGTTTCATCACTGTATCCGCAATCTGCTTGGTCAACCTCTCCTGAATCTGTAGTCTCCGAGCATAATAATCAACAATCCTCGACAACTTCGACAAACCAATCACATTCTTGTTTGGAATGTATGCAATATGACATTTCCCAATAAACGGCAACATATGATGTTCGCAAACCGAATAAAGTTCGATATCACGACAAACAATCATATCCTTGCTTTCCGCCTGGAAAATCGCCCCATTAATAATTTCATCCAGATCCTCACTATATCCTTTCATCAAAAACTTCATCGCCTTAGCGGCGCGTTCTGGGGTTTTGCGAAGCCCTTCCCGCTCAGGGTTTTCCCCGATTTCTTCAATAATTTTCTTGTAATTTTCTTCCATAGCGCGCCCATTCTAGCTTATTTGCAATTTTCGTCAAAATGGAATAAAAATAAGTAAACAAAATTCTTTACTATGCCGACAAAATTTCCATTTAGAGACTTCTTCTTTGAAGCGGTCAATGAGACCAAGGGAATGGTTAATTGTCACGCGCATTTGGATCGTGCATACACAGTTACACCTGAGAATTGGAAGCAAGCCTCGGCACTTATGGAGGAAAAGTGGGTAATCAACCGCGACATCAAGAAGAATCATACTGAGGAGTCGGTCACGGAGCGTCTCAAATATTGTATTGAAGGATTTATGGAGCAAGGGATCATCGCCGCGAGAACGCATGTAGATGCGGATAGTGTTGTTGGAATGCTGGTTGTAAATGCAGCAGCTAAAGTTCGTGAAGAATACAAAGAAAAATTTCCATTGCAGTTGGTCGCACATCCTTTGGAGGGATTTTTGAATGAAGATGCAACAGCTTTTGAGAAGGCAAAAACAGATTTGTTTGAGGAAGCGTGTAATAAATGCGATTTGGTGGGTGGACTCCCGTCTCGTGATAGAGCTATGGAAGGTGGTGATCGTAAACATGCGGATTTCATTCTCAATTTAGCCAAAAATTTGGGCAAAGACCTGGACGTTCACATAGACCAGGAAAATAATCCCGAGGAAAAGGATTCAGAATGGTTCCTCGATAAAGTAGAAGAACACGGAATGCAGGGGAGAGTCACATTAGTTCACTGCATATCAGTAGCGGCACAGAACGAAGAATATCGAAAAAGAATTTACAAAAAACTTATAGATACCAGAACAAATGTGACAGTTTGTCCATGGGCGGCAATTGGGATGAAACAGCACAAGGACAAAGTTGCCCCACTCCACAACTCCATCGGCCCGGTCGATGAAATGTTGGAAGCCGGCGTAAACGTATCAGTTGGAACAGACAATATTTCAGATCTCTTCGTACCGGAAGACAGAGGAGATCTTTTTGAAGAAATCGTACTACTCGCAAGCGCAGTAAGACTCTATGACATAGCAGCTTTAGCAAAAATAGCCACAATAAACGGCGCAAAAACACTTAAACTCAAAGATTATGCCTAAGAAAAAGCCAATCAAAAGAAAACTTTGGTACAAAAAAAAGACGGTTTCCATAGATCCTTTGGTGGAGGAATACAATGCCGGAGACGATATTCTCTATGATCAGGAATTAATCCCTTACGACGTCCAGGGAACATATGCTTACGGGAAAATGCTCAGACGGCATGGAATTCTCAATGACATAGAAATGAAAAAACTCAAAAAAGGTCTGGATGAAATAATGAAACTCTACGAAGCGGGAAAATTCCAACTCAAACTTGAAGATGAAGACTGCCACACAAAGATCGAAAATTATCTTACTGAAAAGCACGGAGACATTGGTAAAAAAATCCATACAGCCCGCTCAAGAAACGATCAGATTCTAGTGACAATGCGCCTTTTCATGAAAGAAAAACTCAATCACCTCAAGAAAGTGGGGAAAAAACTGGTTGAGGACCTCCTAAATTCGGCAAAAAAATATGAATTCGTACCAATGCCGGGCTACACTCACATGCAAAAAGCCATGCCAACAAGTCTTGGAACTTGGTACGGCGCCTTCGCGGAAAGCCTGATGGATGATCTTCGAATCCTCACCTGCATAAATGAAGTCCTGGTTGACCAAAACCCTCTCGGCTCAGGCGCAGGTTATGGATCACCTTTCGACTTTGACCGTGACAAACTTTCCAAAGACCTCGGCATGAAAAGAACACAAAATAACGTAATATATTGCCAAAATTCACGTGGAAAAATAGAAGGAATGGTTTTGGAAGCATGTTGCCAGATAATGCTCACACTAAACAAACTCGCAAACGATCTTTTATTCTACACAACACAGGAATTCCGCTTTTTCGCAATTCCCGATGAAGTTTCCACAGGTTCATCAATAATGCCACAAAAGAAAAATCTCGATGTCGCCGAACTCATCCGCGGACGGACAGCCACAGTAGTCGCCTGCAGGAATGAAATGACAATGAATATTCTAAACAAAGTATCCGGATATCATAGAGACGGACAGGAAATAAAACGCCCACTTTTTCTTGGTCTCAGATACACAGAAATGTCACTAAAAGTAGCCTCAACAGTAATCCGAAAACTCAAACCGAACGAAAAAAATCTCCTCGACGACATGAGCCCTGAACTTTTCGCGGCCCACAAAGCATTTGAAATGGTGAAAAAAGGAAAATCATTCCGTGACGCATATATAGATGTCGGCGCAAACCTCAACAAAATCAAAATAGACAAAGCCAACATTGTAAAAATGCTAAAAGAATCCCGCCACCAAGGCGGCACAGGAAACTTACAGTTGGGAAAGCTAAGGAGAGAGTTGAAAAAACTGTGAAACAAATGATTTTACCTTTCGTCCTGTCGTTTCTTTCAATATGGACTCATCAGTACCGATCTCATCGGTAGAGGTTGGAGGTGTGTCGCTGAGCGACAGTGACCTCCCTTTGTTGTTTGTCTCTCCGCGCTTCGAGAGCGGGATGTGACGGGTACCCTCCGTTTGTCTCAGTAAGGGAGACGCCCCCAAGGGGACTCTCCCACGCCCGGATTCATGCCTTACCTGGGATGGCTCTGGTTGTTCTGAACTCGATTTGAGTTGGACAGAGTGGTACCGTGGTCAGGTCGGGTGCGCTGCAAAAGTCATTGCAGGCCTCCTTTCACATAACCGGTGGGATGGCGAATGTTTTTCCTGCTAAATCCTCCAATTTCAGGAATTCAACTATGACATCTTCACACAATTTACCATCTTTGTCAACCCCTGTATTTATTTAACACAAAAGGTATATACATGGTTAGCTTTCCCAAGCCAAAAATCAACAAAAACCGGGCACGTGCCCACTTTTTTTAGAAAAACTTTAAGATTTTTTAATATTTATCCTATAACATCGTTGACAGCAAGTATCACTTAAAAGTACAATATTAATGAAATTAACTAATTTAACCAATTTCATTATGATTTACACATTGAAACTGTTTAATACAGGACAGATAACCCTGCCTAAAACATGGAGAGAGAAGCACAAAACCAAAAATTACATAGCCGAAGAGACAAAAGATGGTCTCCTCATAAAACCTTTCAAAAAGGATGACACTGTATATTACGAGGATAAAGAAGGTTTTGGTTTATATTCGGAATCGGGTTTGGATGCAGAAAAAATTATAAAAGAAATAAGAAAACTTAATGGATAAAATTAAAAAATTTTTAAAAAATCTTAACAAGAAAGAAAAAATTTTAATTCTAAAATTGATCGAAAAAATAATTAAAAATAATTTGTCAAAAGTTGACACTAAAAAACTCAGAGGACATAAAGATTTATATAGAGTAAGAAAAGGGAAAATAAGAATAATATTTATAAAAGAAAAAGATAAAAACACACTTATTAACATCGATTACAGAAAGAATATCTACAATGAGCCATCTTAAAAAAATAATTTACAATCGTATTCGACTTAGCCTACATATCCGCTCTGACGCAGATGATTCGGTTTTTAATGAAATATTCATCGAAAGAGATTACAAAGACCTCGAAGCAATTATCACAAAAGCAACGAATCAAATAATCGACATCGGAGGACACACCGGAATGTTCGCGATTTATGCAAGAACATTAAACCCAAACGTACCAATAACAACCTACGAACCCGGAAATGAAAATTTCAAAACTCTCAAAGAAAATCTCAAACAAAACCACATAAAAAATATCCAAGCAAAAAATCTCGCAATCTCAAGCAAACAAGGTCAAGCAACCCTATACCTCAGCGAAGACTCCCACAACCATTCATTAACAAAAAAATCCGACAAAACCCAAATCACCCAAACAACAACCCTCGCGCACATAATAAAAGCCAAAACCGACCTCGTAAAAATCGATGCAGAAGGCGCAGAATTCGAAATCATAGAATCTACACCACTAGAAACTCTGAAACTCATAAAAACCATATACATCGAATACCACAGGTCAGACTCAACGTCCTTAACCCAAAAACTCCAAAAAGCCGGATTCCACACAAAAACAAAACCTTCTCATTACGACTCATCAATGGGATTTATTCTAGCAAAAGCATAACAAGCATCACACCAATTCCCAGCAAGAAAAATAAGAATTGCAGCAAAGACCTGGAAATCCTCACTTCTTTGTGCAACTCAGGAATCAAGTCAGCTCCCGCAATATAGATAAATCCACCGGCTGCGAAAGGAACCAAAAATACAGCCAAATCCTCCACGTAAACGCTCACCAAAAGAGCCACAACAACACCAAATACGGAAAACAAAGAAATAACAAAGTTCAAAACCAAAGCTCTGGCTTTCGTAAAACCACCATGCAAAAGAACACCGAAATCTCCAATCTCCTGAGGAATCTCATGTAAAATCACGGCAATAGTGGTCGCTATTCCAACCGGTATGCTGACAAGATATGCGGCTCCTATTACCAATCCATCAATAAAATTATGAACTCCATCTCCAAACAGATTCATAATCGCATATGGATGTGGATGCTCATCACAAGTAGGGAGGTGACAGTGCCTCCAATGAACCACTTTTTCCACAATAAACATCACGCCAATACCAACCAGCAAATATATAGAAATATTAAAACCAAAACCATGCTCCTCCACCACACTCGGCAACAAATGAATAAAAGCATCACCAAGCAAAGCACCCGCCGCAAAGCTGATCATATAGATCAAAACCTTCTTCAATCGTTCAACCTTTATAGAAAGCGTAAAAACACCAACAAGAGATATCAAACTAACAACCAATACACTCCCAAGAGAATATAACCAAACCATTATTTAGTAGCTTTAGGTAATGTCTTCGCAAATGAGTAATAAACCGCAACTCCACCGGCAACAAGAGCCAGATAAACACCAAGCCCAATCATTGAAAACGAAAAGCTAGTATCAATTATCCAAAGAACAGGCCCGGCAAGCATTGCAACTGAGAAAATCTTCAACAATATCTCTTCCTTCCAAGGCAAATTATATTTCACGCCAACTTTTGGTAGCAACCAATTTAAAACGATTGCCAATGAAGCGATGGTAGTCAGCATCCCATAACTGTGCCACCCATTTACTGAAGCGGAACCGAATGAACCAAAAGAAATAGACCACCACGGCAAAAAACTCGCCACAACACCAGCAAGACCGGCAACAACAATTCGTTGACGACCAACAGGTTCTTTTTTGAATTTCATTTTTAGATCTTCCATATAAAATGAGGTTAAATTATTTTCGCTATAGTACGCCAATTGTACAGAAAAGCCGATAAAAACCACAAGTCTTTTTACGAAGCCCGGACTTCTGTTATAATCCAACCATGGGAGATTTTCACAGTATATTGATATTAATGGTTGTAGTTTGGGGCATGGGAAAGCTATTTCGCGTGTTGTCTTTCCCGGTGGTTTTTGGTGAAGTCCTCGGAGGTATTTTGGTAGGGCCGTTGGTGTTGAATATTGTCGACCCGGGAAGCGTTTCGATACAGGTCTTGGCCGAATTGGGAATCTTTTTCTTAATGCTACACGCAGGCCTCGAAACTGACCCACAAGCCCTTTTGAAAGGATCAAGAAAAGCAATTCTGGTTGCGATCGGAGGAGTATTGTTGCCACTGATCGGAGGATTTTATGTGTCTCAATATCTCGGTTATGATTTAATAAAATCCTTATTCATCGGGACAGCGATATCGGCAACATCAATAGCAATTTCAGTCAGAATTTTGAAAGACTGCCATATTCGAAATACAACTTTTGCAAACAAAGTACTGAACGCGGCATTGATAAGCGATATCATAATCCTGATAATATTCTCAGCGGTGATTAAGCTCGTAGAAAACGGCGCAGTAAATGCATCAGAACTGATTTTCCTTTTAATCAAAATAATTTTATTCTTCGCTGTAGTACTGGTCGCCGGATTCAAGCTCAGCAAGTATTCCGGGAAATTTTTAAAGAACAAAGGATTTACTTTCACACTGATAATCGCCCTGTTTTTGGGGCTGGTAGCCGAATGGATTGGGCTTCACGTAATAATTGGAGCATTCCTTGCAGGATTATTTATTCACGAAGAAATACTTTACGGAAAAACTTACAAAAAAATAGAAGACAGGATTTATGGCATCAGCTATGGATTTTTGGGTCCAATATTTTTCACGAGCTTGGCATTTAATCTTGATTTCAAAGGCTTAATGGAAGAGCCAATGATATTCTTGATGCTTTTTGGTGTAGCATTCCTCGGAAAATTCTTAGGCTCATACATAATGGCAATGCTTCAAAAAATTCAACCAATGAAGTCAGTACTTCTTGGCCTTACCATGAACAGTAGGGGAGCTGTCGACCTTGTCATTATATCAATCGGGCTCAAATATAGAATAATCGATCAACAAATATTCTCCATTCTCGTAGTTTTAGCCTTTGCAACAACACTCCTCTCGATAATTGCGATTAGAATATTGAAAAAACGCGTTCGCTTCAAAGTCTTACGAAGATAATTTGGCAAAATCTATTTCTACCTCCTCACCGAGACTTGGAATATAAACATCGTCATATCCGTTCTGGTGTAGAGCTTCATTAAAAGCATTAAGCTGCTTCTCTTCCCCATGTACCAGGAAAATCTTTTTCAATCCCTCAACTTTGCCAATATAATCAAGCAAATCACTTCTATCCGCATGAGCGGAAAAAGCATCCATTACATAAACAGAAGCTTTTACCTTGTATGGATCACCAAAGATTTTGACTTGTTTATGCCCATCCACGAGCTTTCGCCCAAGTGTGTGCTCCGCTTGATATCCAACGATTAGGACAATATTTTTAGGGTCTTCAATATTATTTTTAAGATGATGAAGAATTCGACCGTGCTCGCACATCCCGGAAGCAGAAATGATAATCATTGGTCCCGGTTTTTCATTCAGAGCTTTTGAATCCTCCACGGAACGCGTATACGTCAATTCATTGAAACCAAAGGGATTATCTCCATGTTTTATAAACTCATCAGCCGTTTCCTTGTCAAAACACTCCATATGCATTCGGAAAACCTCGGTCACATTGCCGGCAAGCGGACTATCTACATATACCGGGAAACTTGGAATTTTCTTCGCCTTCCGTAGTCTATGAATATGATAAATAACCTCTTGAGCTCGTTCCATTGCAAAAGAAGGAATAACTAATTTACCTCCATCTTTACACATTTTATTTATAATAGTTGTTAAATCCTCATCAATAGTCTGCAAAGCCGAGTGAAGCTTGTTTCCATATGTAGTTTCTGTGATAAGCACGTCAGTTTGAGGAATCAGCTGAGGATCTCTCAAGATTGGTAACCCGCGTCGACCCAAATCTCCCGTAAAACAAAGGCGTAAATGCTTTTTCGTTTTCTTATCATAAAGAATCAAATGAACTAAAGAAGAACCGAGAATGTGTCCGGCATCATAAAACGAAGCCACGATCCCATCAGCAACAATAAAACTCTGTTCATAATCAACCGCATGAAATTGCTTCAAAGCATTCTCAGCGTCCTCAAGCACGTACAAAGGCTCCTCAATAAAACCACCATTTTTTTTCTTTTTCTTCAACCATTCAAATTCCCGTTCCTGGATATATGCACTATCCGCAAGCATATAATTGCAAAGATCTCGAGTAGCATGAGTACAATATATCGGTCCGGAGTAACCGGATTTAGATAAATAGGGTAATAGCCCACTATGATCAATATGGGCATGAGAAAGAATCACCGCATCAATTTCCTTCGGATCAAAAAGAAACTCTCTATTTTTCTTATCAGCCTCTTCACGACGCCCCTGGAACATTCCGCAGTCCAGAAGGATCTTTTTCCCGTTGAAAGTGATTACGTGCTTCGAACCCGTGACCTCCCTGGCAGCTCCCGCAAATTTAATTTTCATAAGTAAATTATATCACAGATTGATTTCAATCAAACCACTTCTTATTTGTTTCTGTACATCCTCGGTATAATCGGAATAATTAATGAAATTCTCTATCCAAACATCAAACTCCTCGTCAGTAAGTAGTCGCGGCTTAGACATTTCACTTTTCATTGGATAAAGTTTTATAGAAAATTTTTCTTCAGAAAAAGTAAACAAAACTCCTAATTCCTCTTGTGTTGCAGTCGACCAATATTGGTCAAAAACAAAATTTCCAAGAGACCAAAAAATCGGACGATCATTGTAAATTTCAAACCCCTGTACAACATGTGGATGATGACCGATCACGACATCAGCCCCCGCATCAACAAACTCCCGACCCGGCTCCACCTGCATCCCATTATCAGGATAATGGTTGTACTCCACACCCCAATGAATCGTGACAATTACGTAATCAACATCACGACTTATATCCTCAATCAAAGTCACAGCCGCCTCCTGATCCAGATTGTGCCCGACATCGTCAAAGCAGACAAAAGCGTACTGTATCCCGCCCTTTTCTCTCTTATAAACACTATCATAGTCCACCTCGCTGGGATGACCACACCATCCAATGCCATAATCCTCCAAAGCATTAATAGTGCTCCATCTTCCATCCCATCCCTGATCCAAAGCATGATTATTTACAATCGTCAAAACATCAAAACCTTTCTCCTTCAAAAATGGAGCAATATCCTCATTGAAAGAAAAATTCATAGAAGTACCACCCTTTTTCCCTTCACCTTTTATTGGTCCCTCAAGATTGGCAAAAAGAACATCCGCATCATCAAGCATCTCCTTAACATTCTCAAAAATATAATCCTTTCCGTTCTGATCCATCAAAACCCTTACATACCTCCCAAGCATCATATCCCCAAACGCCATCACGGTAAGCTCCTCATCCTTTGGTTCAAACCTCATAATATTCATAATGTCGTCTATCACAACTTTTCCGGACTGAACATTATAAACAAGCACCGAAGCAATGATTAATCCGCCAAGTATAGCCCATTTATTCATACGGAAGATTTATAGGTCGAGCATGCTATCCAATTCTCCCTGAGAATCCAGAGCCTTCAGATCATCAAAAGTACCAATGTGGTGACCATTTATAAATACTTGAGGAGTGTCGGTCCGTCCGCCGGATTTGACTTCCATTTCTTTTTTCAACGCCGGATCTTCATCTACAATCATCTCACTATAATCAACATTCTTCTCCTCGAGAAATATTTTACAATTTTTTGAATAAGGACAATATGATTTTGTATACAAAACTACTTTTGCCATAGAAATTTAAGGTTAAGGAGATCTCTAATTTCTACTCATTATGATACATTTTTCCGGCTAAAATTGAAAGCCCCGCCCACAACAAAAATCACATTAATTCTCATATCCAAATAATACATCCTCATGCTAAAATCAAAAACATGAAAGACGACAAAATTCACATTTACACAGACGGATCATGCATCGGGAACCCGGGACCGGGCGGTTGGGGAGCGATTATCCTATACAATGAAAAAGAACACGACCTCAAAGGGGGCGACCACGACACAACCAACAACCGAATGGAAATGACCGCCATCATTCACGCCCTGAAATGGATCCGCCAATCCAAAAACATTCCAACAGAAGAGCTCGACCAAGCCCGCATCACAATTCATTCAGACTCAAACCTCATAATCCAAACTCTAAACAAAGGCTGGAAGCGCAAAGCAAACACCGACCTCTGGGCAGAGATGGACAAACAACGAGCTTGGCTAAACATTCAGTGGGTTTGGGTAAAAGCCCACGCCGACAACCACTACAACAACAAAGTGGACGAAATCGCCCTAGCCCAAGCCAAAAAGCACCACCCGCACCCGCGCACCTGCAACCCCTAAAGCGCATCCAGCTTCGCCTTCAATGCTTCTTTACTTTGGAATCCCATCAATTTATCTACAGCTTCTCCACCTTTGAAGAAAATTAATGTTGGAATGCTTTGAACTCCATATTTCCCGGCCACAGTAGGACTCGCATCAACATCCAATTTTCCGATCTTTACTTTTCCTTCATATTCTCCGGTCAATTCCTCAACGATAGGTCCAAGCATTTTGCATGGTCCGCACCATTCAGCGAAAAAATCCACTAATACAGGTACATCGGATTTCAAAACTTCTTCTCCGAAGTTGTCGTCTGTAAATATTATCTCAGCCATAATATAAAAAATTAAAAATTAATTCTACTGCAGTGTAGCAGATTTGAAAATCTCTTTCACTTCATTATTCCACTCTTTTGTGTCAGTAGAACTCACTTTTCCCAAATAAGATTTTCGCAGAATTCGTAAAAAAGGAAGCTTTCTAATCGCATACTGATAAGGAGAATGTCGAAGTTCTCTCTTATCCATATAACAAGGATCTTTTACGAAATCCAATACGACCAAAGCTTGATCGATCTCCCTAACTTTGTCCTCAACTTTCTCGGAAGGAGAACCTCTTTCCATAATTATCTTGAAGAAGAACATATCGTATTGTTTTTGTTCCTCTGTATCCTCTTCGCCTCCTTGCTTCCATCTTGGAAGAATACTAAAGCAAACCACATTTTTTTCAGGAATTGCAAACATTATCCATTTGATGAAACTCTCTTTCACCGCTCTATCTTGAGCGATCCCGTAATATACTCCATACTCATCCACTAAGTCTTGGAAAATCTTAGTCTTTTCTTTGAGGCCTTCTTCCTCAAAAATAAAATTATCAACAGTTACTGCCAAATCTTGATCCATTTTTTGAATATCTTTCAAACTTACTGCCTTTCCACCCTTCATCTTATAAGCCAATTTCAACAAAGTTGTAGCATGGTATTCCGGGAAAACCTCTTTCAGCACATCATTCACAAGCATTTCATACATTCCACCAAGCATTTCATTCATCTTCTCCTGAAAAAATTCAAAATCATTACCAAGTTTAGAGAAGAAAATATTCAGCCCGTCATCCATCACCACTTTCAAAGTGTATTCCATGTCATCAAATTCATGGAAATTCACAAAATCATAATGAATAGCGAAAGCATCCTGAGTCTCAGGTACAATCACCAAGCTTTTTTCAAACAATTTTATCTTACAATGTCCTTTATTTATCATTTTCCCAAATTTGCTCACTCTCTGAAAATCTCCTTCAAATTCAGCCTTCAATTTCCCTCTCTTCATAAACAAAGCATCCATCAAAAACTCATTTCTTGCCTTAAACAAATCGATCAAAAGCTGATTGAAAAGCGTCCCGGAATCCAGAAGAACATATTTCTCCTTAGAAAAAGTGATAAAGGAAATTTTCTCATCCCTATAATAAAACTCTTTAATCTCAGCAAAGTTAATAAGTTCGCCTTTGTCGGCAGCTCCCTTCCCCTTCAAACGGAATCCCTTCGCATACACAACAACTTCCCCCTCTTTATCGAGGAGAACTTTGTTTGAAAAACTGGATTTTTGGTAACGAAGATTATAAGAAACTTCCATAAGAAGAATAGTGTTAGCCCCAGTTGAAATATGAACATGAAAGTTACCGGGGAGGACTATAACTGGACGTCAAGAATTTGTAAAGGAAAAACCATAATTCCCACTCTTGCGCAACCCCCGTATTATTGATAAAGAAGGCAAAAAATGATACAATACCAAGACAAAAAACGTATATATATTTGTATGAAATTCAAAAATATTCTCGCTTTCGCGGTAACTGCCGGACTCGCCATTGCTATGGTTGGAGTTTTTGCACAGCCTACCGAAACCAATGAAACGAAAGTAAAAACAATTTATCAAGAATTAAACATAAAAATCGACTCCAAGATGGCGGCCTATGAACCGCTTCTAATAGCCCCATACAAGACGATGGACGTCTTCCTCTCAAACGTGGAAGAAGCGGGATTTGAGTTCACGGCTGTAGGGGGAAGTTATACGGAAACAAAGCCTCAAGGCACAAACATCGAACTCGAAGTGAAATTCGAAGTGGACGGAGAGTGGACAGAATGGATTGAAGTAGAAGGTGAACCGGCAAACGAAGAAACGATTGTGATGGCGGTCACAAATCCGGCAACCGCAATGCAATATAGATTCGTGCTTTATGGAGACGGAATCATAAGCCCTTCAATAAAGGACATCGAATGGTCATTCATAAACACCGCGAGATCAGCAAACATAGAAGAAGCTCCACAACCAAAATATTCCGCACTATCATCAGTTTCGCAGTCAACATACGCAGTTCTCACATCATCTAACGATCCGGCGGGCGTTATTTCCCGAAAAGAATGGGGAGCAAAAGAATCCTACAGATACCTTACAAACAACGATACAGATTCTGTCCTTGTAGAAATTGACAACTCGGTTTACGAACAGTTCGCGGACGAACTAAAATATTCACGAGTAGTAGAAGACGATGAAGCTGGAGACAGCTACAAATGGCCTCTCCAATACCCGGAAAAAGTTAAAAAAATAATCATTCATCACACTGCCACAACAAAAAATCTCAGCGATCCTGAACAGGCAATTCGCGATATTTATTATTACCATGCAGTCACAAAAGGATGGGGTGATATCGGATACAACTATATTATCGACACAAAAGGGAATATCTATGAAGGTCGATACGGAGGAGAAGGAGTAATCGGGGCACATGCGGGCTTAGCAAACACCGGTTCTATCGGAATAGCAGTGCTTGGGAATTACGATACGACTTCTGTCCCTGAAGTAGTCACACAAGCATTCGGAAAACTTATCTCAATCAAAGCCAAGGTTCACGGAATTGATCCGGAAGGTTACAGTATGTTCCGGGGGCAAAATATGCCAAATATATTCGGACACAAAGACGTTATGAACACATCTTGTCCGGGCGCATATTTATACGAAAAATTCCCGGTAATCAGAGCAATTGCCAAATCTTATGTCGAAGAAAAACCGAAATATGTGAAAGACTATGATTTCCAGGATAGATCAGAAATATTTTATGAAGAATTAAAACCAACCGAAACAAAAACTCTAAAATTCAAGCTGGAAAATATTGGTAAAGAAGACTGGGGAAGCAGCACAATGCTCGTAATAGACAAGAATTCATCACTGGAAAACGTAATTTCATTCCCGGGAAAAACCAGTATTGTCTCAGCCTCAATGCAGGAAAGTTTGGTGGAACCCGGTGAAAAAGGAACTTTTTCCCTCCAAATCAAGGGAGGAAGCAAAGGAGAAATGGTCTACATGAAAGCATACGTAGTAGTGAATGGATCAAAGAAACTCGATGATGCGATCACAGTTCCGATTTACGTTCAACAATCAGATTTCAAATATGAATTCATTACAGCAAATTATCCCGATAAGGCAATGGACAAGGGAGAAGTGTTTGCAGGATGGGTAAAATTAAAAAACACAGGAAACGTGACCTGGAACAAATCAGGAGAAAATACCGTAATGCTCGGTACAGATCATGAAAGAGACAGAGACAGTGACTTTGACGCAACAACTCCTGCCAGAATCGGATATTTGACAGATGAATCGGTGGCACCCGGTGAAACAGGCACATTCGAACTCAAACTCACAGCTCCTCAAGAACCGGGATATTACAAAGAATACTTCACACCGGTAGTTGAAGGTGTGACTTGGATGGCAGACACAGGAATGTATTTCGAAACAACAGTATATGGAGACCTCTACGCAGCTGAACATGTAAGCACAACATCAGCATCGGAGTGGGAACAAGGAGGAAAATACTTGATAATTATAAAACTCCGAAATCTGGGCCAAAAAACCTGGGACAAAAATAATTTCAAAATCGATTTACTTAAAGAATTAGACCTAAAGATCACGGACGCTCAGTTGATGTCCAGCGAAGTTGAACCTGGAGAAATAGGAACGATTTCGTTTATCGCAAAAGTAGCGGACGATGAAGACTATGGGGATAAAGCAGTTCTATTCAGACCAAAAGTTGACGGAAACGGCTTGTTTAGAACTCCTATAAAAATTCATTACGAAGTCGTAGATGAAAGATTTGTCCCAAATTACGCTCCCGGCTACACTCCGGATGAAACAGGGGATGACATCCGAATAAAACTAACATTTGACGCAGATCCGGAAATAACAGCAAGCGGATCATACGAAATCTACAACAACGCAACATTATTAGAATCAATAAGCTCAGGAGAAACAGCGGTAGTCACACAAACCGGCGACGGACTAAAAGTTTCAACAGCGGACAATACGTATTCAGGATTAAGCAAAATCAGATTCATTCCAAAAACCGGTTCAATTCTACAACTGAAAAATAAATCCGGAGACAACAAATATCGAGGAACTTTGGAAGTTCGAGAAGAGGATGGGGGAATAATCGTAATCAATGAATTACCACTCGAACACTACTTACAAGGACTCGCGGAAGAACCAAATGACGAAGAATATGAAAAAATCAAAGCGATAATTGTAGCGGCGCGATCTTATGCACTCCACTATATGACCGATGCGGAAAAATTCCCGGGGAAGCCTTATAACCTATCGGACGATCCGGCAACAAGCCAAAAATATAATGGCTACAGTTTTGAAGAACGAGCGCCAAACGTGGTGAAAGCCGTAAAAGAAACAGCAGGTGAAGTCGTCTACTACGAAGGCGCGCTCGTAAAAACACCATACTTTAGCCAAAGTGACGGAACATACACAAAAAGCGCAAAAGATGTATGGAACTGGGATGCAGGATTCTTGGTACCGGTAAGCGATTCATATTGTGGTGCAGATGCATTCTGGGGGCATGGAGTAGGACTTAGCGGATGCGGAGCGGCCGGAATGGCTGAAGCCGGATACAGTTATCAATCGATTCTTAAACATTATTACACGGGGGTGGAAATAAAAGACTTGTACTAGCTCGGCGAGCGCACGGCGCGAAGGCCCAAGAGGGTCATGCCGCTGGCCCCCGTCAGGGGAGCGGCCGCGCAGCGAGGCGAAGAATCCCCGCCTTGGCGGGGTTCTGAGCCGAAGCGAGCTTATAAAGAAAAACAAAAATGGAACTAGTTCCGATTCCACAAGAAGCAGTAGAAAGAACCATAAGGACAACAAAAATCCGGGTAATTAGTCAGATCCGCGGTAAATTGGAACAAAAAGCCACCACCCGAGACGACAAAACTCTCCAAAGAATCACTCTGAAAATGTCCAAATATATAACGGATACTACGACTCATTCCGCCGA
Organism: Nitrospirota bacterium; assembly: GCA_043816165.1. Taxonomy (GTDB): domain Bacteria; phylum Patescibacteriota; class Gracilibacteria; order UBA1369; family LOWO2-01-FULL-3; genus JAACEU01. Next base: position 34,704 of record JBDRIE010000018.1, read on the forward strand.
CGACGTGGATTCCATTATCGACGACATGTACCGTTCAATAATCTGCCTCCAAAAAAGGAAAACAAAACTCCAACAGTACAAAAAAAGGCGAAAATAGTGTATATGTAGGGCATGTTAACTTTAGGAATAAATACAGCCAGCTCTTTTACGGGTATCGCTTTGCTACAAGACGGCAAATTAATTGGTGAAAATTCGTGGCAAAGCCATAACGACGAAGCGGAAAAACTGATGCCGGCGATTGCGGAAATACTGGAAAAAGGCGGCGCGGAATTTTCGCAAATCGAAAAAGTAATAGTGATCAGCGGTCCGGGCTCATTCACAGGTCTGCGGGTTGGAGTCACAGTCGCAAACACAATCGCATATTTGAATGGTTGTGAGCTGTACGCAGTTGATACATTTGAATATTGGTGGGCAAAAGAAATCCCCGGGGAAAATTTATTAATCTTTGCGGGTAGCAAAGCGGTTTATGTGAATCGTGAAGGGAAAACAGAAACCGTAAACCTTTACGAAGTTCCAAATTATCTTCACAATAAAAATATCGAAAAAGTATTCGGAGACATTACAGAAGAACAAAAGAAAGCAATTGGTGGGGAATTTATCGAAACAGAGGAAACATTCGGCCAAACGTTGGAAAAACTCGCAAAAAAAGATCTAAAATCAGTCAAAATAGTAAAACCAAACTACATAAAACAACCGGAAATAACTAAATCCAAAAAACAATGTTGTATATAGTAGCCACACCAATAGGAAACCTAGAAGATATCACGCTCAGGGCCCTAAAAACGCTCAAAGAAGTTGATTATATAGCGGCGGAAGACACACGCCATAGCGGAATTCTTCTCCAAAAATATGAAATCAAAACCACAGTCCTCAGCTATCATTCATATTCCAGCGACGCAAAACAGGAAAAAATTATAGACCTCTTAAAAGAAGGAAAATCAGTAGCATTAATATCTGACGCGGGAACCCCGGGCATCTCGGATCCGGCTTATAGCCTAATAAGAAGAGCAATCGAAGAAGATATTCGAATTGTCCCAATCCCAGGAGCATCCAGCCTTCTCGCCGCCCTAAACATGAGCGGTCTCCCAATGAACCAATTCCTATACCTCGGATTCATTCCATTAAAAAAAGGACGACAAACCCTACTGAAATCCCTGGACGACGAAACCAGAACAATCGTAATCTTCGAATCCCCGCACCGACTCCTAAAAACCCTAAACCAACTCCGCGAACACATCGGAAATCGCAAGATCGCAGTCTGCCGCGAAATCACAAAAATCTACGAAGAAGCGGTCCGCGGAACAATCGAAGAAGCGATCGAACACTTCACAGCCAAAAAACCGAAAGGGGAGTTCGTGCTGGTGATAGGGGGGTGAGGGAACTATTTATAAATCAAAATCATGGCTGATCCGACATCAGCTTGACGTTATCAATCATACCGTCAGCTCGTACAAACAAATATCCAACGGAAATAAGATCTTCATCAGGGTGGGCATCATGAAAATCCGCTTCAAGATCTCTGGTAAATGTCCTCCATGTATTATCGCCGGCATTTAACCCAATACCATGATAAATTACGCCGGAAAAATTATTATAATCAACGGGATTATAGGATAAATAAAGATTTCCGATTGTTGTTTCAACCATAACATAAATAATAAAATATCCATCCATTTTTTGATCCCACTGAATAATAAATTCATCGGTATTATCCCAGTATGTCATGTCCTCTTTCCGTAAAGTATAAGCGTTTTCTGTTCCGGTTCCACCGTCAAATTCAATGACTCTGCTATTTTTATCCACATCAAAAATATTATTTATAGTTGTAGGCGGATTGTTATCAGAAATGAGCCATCCATTAGTGGTGCCATCTTCAGCATCTTCATATACGGTTTCAGTCGTCTGTGTTGGGAATGATGTGTCATCATTCGGATCAGTACCTGCGGCTATCTCCTCTCCGTCCGTGGCGCCGTCATTATCAGTATCGGCGAGGTTTGGATCGGTTCCGTATGTAATAATTTCTTCATAATCATCAAGCCCATCACCATCGGTGTCAGCAAGGTTTGGATCGGTTCCGTATGTGTTAATTTCTTCATCATCCGTCAAGCCGTCACCATCGGTATCCGGATCTACCGGACCATTACTCCCCATCAGTTTTATATTATCAAGCATGCCGTCACCTCGTACAAACAAGTATTTCACGGAAATAATATCCTCATTAGGTTGAGCATCATGAAAATCCGCTTCAAGGTCTCTGGTAAACGTTCGCCATGTATCATCGTCGGCATCTGACCCAAGACCATGATAAATTATGCTGGGAAGAAAATTATTATAATCAACAGGATTATAGGATAAATAAAGATTTCCGATTGTTGTTTCAACCATAACATAAATAATAAAATATCCATCCATTTTTTGATCCCACTGAATAACAAATTCATCTGTATTATCCCAGTATGTCATGTCCTCTTTTCGTAAAGTATAAGCATTTTCTGTTCCGGTTCCACCGTCAAATTCAATGACTCTGCTATTTTTATCCACATCAAAAACATTATTTATAGTTGTAGGCGGAATATTATCAGAAATGGACCATCCATTCGTAGTTCCATCCTCTGCATCCTCATATACCGTTTCAGTGACAGCAGTGCTATGATTAACTGTCACCGCATTTGCATTCTGCACTAATACTTCCGGATTTTCACCATCATCAATCACTGCATACAAATAATAATCACCATCAGCAAGTCCACTGGTATTCCAGTCAAATAAATCAATCGCTGAATCTTCTTCTATCGGCACGACATTCACATTGTATCCTCCCTGTCCATCGCCATCTGTTTCGTAATATAGATTTATAGTAGCGTTGCTATCAGGATCATTGTCGTTCCAAGAAATTGTAAACAGATTATCTGCGGTATCACCGGAACCATCAGGCTCAATAAAAGAGAAGGTTGGAGATATCGGGTTTGTAGGCATATTGCTGAGATCAGCGTGGTTTATCATTATTTTGGTAATATGCTCATTCCAAACCTGCCAAACAACTGACAGCGTATTGTTCGGACCATACGCTATATGAGAAGACAAACTATTTACCTCCTGAGAAATACGATTAGCAACTTGAGGAGAAATAAAGCTTCCATTCACCTTTGTTGTCCAGTACAGGAATTGTCTATTCTCAGGGTTGTCGGAGTTTTCATATGTGATATGTGGAATGTTGTTATCACTCACATCCATTTGGATATTTCCGGCAAAAAAGTTTGTAGAAACCGGGGAAGCTTCTTCTTCTGTTCCCCAACTTGAACCATCGAAGTAATTGTACGTGGCAGCATATCTATCTGGGTTAGAGAACTGCTTTTTGTATAAAGCGTGCAAAGTATTCCCGGAACCGGCGACTAATCGCATAGTATCATGGTATCCGTCTGATACTTGAACAGGACTAGACCAAGAAGTGGTCCTATAAATATGATTGGTACTATCCGGACTGATGTAATTATAGATTAAATGAACATTTTCATTATCGGTTGCAGCAAGAGCTAATCGTGGTGGGTAAGTTGTTGAATTGAACTGTTCTTCCGCATTCCAGCTACCTCCTGCTATTTTCTTTCTGTAACGCATTGATATGGTTCCTGTTGTATTACAACTCGCATCACTTGTTTGTCCATCAACCCACACGGCATACATATTTCCGGAACTATCACTTGTAAAATCAGCAAATCGTGATTCTGTATTATTGTTTGAGAGATTCTCCGGTACTGACCAACCGGTTCCATTGAAATACATATAATAGACCTCATTATCATTGAAGCCAACACAGCCGAGACCACCAACGTTAGTACTCCACAATAAATGTGGATAATTGTTTTGATCCAACTCTATTCTCAAGTCTCTAATGCTTTCATATCCGGTTAAATAATCATCAGTAATACTCACATCCTCATATATCAAAACAGGTTGAGTAGTAACGTCAGTAGTCGGGTTATAGGTCAAGTAGTAGAACTGATCTGTTATTGTTCTTGGGTCACCTCCAGTGTCATCAATATGACGATAGACAACATGAGCTATTCCATTAGAATCATATTTTATTACAGGCTCCACAGAGTCCTCGTCCGAAACGAGATAAGGATCTTCCCAAGGAGCATCAGGCACCGGTGTACTGTCAACTATAGTGATAAATCCGTCACTATAATCCTCTGATTCGAGGAATGTTACATCATCTTCACCCACTACTCTTACTGTTGATGAAGAGCTAACGACACCAAAGTCATCATCGACCGTAAAAGTGTGAGTACCGTCATTAGGAGTATCATTTGCAATCCAACTCTGACCATTTGGATCATGCAAATACAAATCAACAGTAGAAATTCCATTTACCGACTGAGCATTCCATTCGACTGTCTGTGTACTTCCCAGCTCCCAGACCTCTCCGCCATTTGGTGCAAGAAGTTCAAATGAAGGTGCTGTTCCATCAGTTATTTCAAATGGACCCCATTCCTCCGCAAGAGATTCATTTCCCTGATAATCCCTCACGACTGCCTTGATTTTATATCCGGTCCCAAGCATCTGATCGTCAATGTACCAAGGCATTACCAGACTGCTCATTTCATCAAATCCTTGTGTCCCAAGATAAAACCAAAACTGCTCATCCGGATCCCAGTAATAGAAATCTGCCTCTTTCACTTCGACATTGTCGTCTGCAAACAGCAAAATATCGACCTCGTCCTGATTCATGACAATATAATTTGGTCTGAATTGAATTTCCAAAGAATTAATAATAGGAGCAACCGTATCCTCGACAAGTCGAGTAAATACTCGGACATCTTGGGTCATCTGCCCTGTTTCTACAGCAAACTTTGTACGAATACTCTCATAATAATTCTGATCAACATATGCAACCGATGTCCCATGACCAATTTCATCTTCAATAAAATTCCCAAATTCATCCGTAATAGAATGTAGACTATAACCCTGCACTGTCTGATCTGAAATCGGCGTAATTCCATCAGTCGCATAACCGGCAACACTTCCATTGTACAGAGAATCATCTCCGGTCATTGTTATATCTACCCAATCATTCGGGTCACTAAAATATGTAAAATATGGCAACCCATCATTCCACAACTGCAGATAATTAGGATACAAAACCCCTCCTGTTACCTCATATGTTACGCCGGGCTGAAATGCCGGGAAATTAAAGAATGCACCGCTATAACTGGTTGGTGCAGCTCCCAAAAACCATTGAGTGGTACCCTTTTCTCTCCACAAAAGTAGATACGCATCTCGATTTGGATCGTCTTTATGCGCCCATCTTGCATTCACAGCAGGGCTATTATTTATAGAATATTTCTGAGCAGTGTAATAAACAGGCATTGCCGGTGTGCCATCGCTAGCAGAAGCAAAAGTGAAGTCCTTGGCAATCCAGTTGTTTTCATAATCGGATTCATTTGTATCTTCTACATAAAACTTAAATTCCGTATCACCGAGAAACCATATAGTTTCTGAATAATTGATCTGTAGAACAACTGTCTGTCCCGGCGCAATACTTACCCCCTGGAGAAGGTTTGGTGCTTCAGTGTTAAAATCATCAACAAAACTATATAAACTCGTGTCGTACGAAGTTGCGTACCCTACATTCTGCACAGTTAGCTCAAATGATGCCGCATCTTGGTTTCGCAAATTCCCGGTACTTACAAGATCGGTTATAACCAAATCCGGTTGAGCCAAAGCTCCTAAAGCGGCAGTAGTTGAGAACAAAGAATCTCCAAAAGAACCATCGTAATACTGTTTACCGGCAACTGATTCAAAAAGATCATCATGTAAACCGGTAGACGCATCATATAATCGATATGTACTCAAGGTCATAGCCTCGTCTATAACTTCCTCGGGAGGATTTGTATCAAGAAAGCCAAGCAGAGCATCAATCTTGTCTTGAATGACAATAGAGGGACCATAAGTTGCGATAGTCATCGTCTGAAAGGGAGACAAGTACTGTGCGGTTTTGTTAATAAGATAATAACTCGGATCACTATCATCAATGTCGTTGGTGAAGCGCATAGCCCCATCAGTGTAGACCTGAGAAGAAACGTAATACAGGGCTTCGGGTAAATCGTTTTGAATAGAATAATTCGCGACATAGAGAGCCATTGCCACTTCCAAAGAAGTGATTACGTCACTATGGTAGTACTCACCAAGCCCAAAGCCACCATTTGCATTTTGAGTAGCGATAATTTCATCCAGATAAGTTTGATAAGGTTGCCCCAGCCCGTACATCAATCGCGCCTTTATTGCTTTTTCACGATTGTCTTCAGGGACAGCATTGGTCAAATATTGAACAGCCAACGCATATTGATCGTTACCTGTTAGCCAAAAGCTATTCAAAAGCAGAGTAATCTCCGCAGTGTGTTCTATTTGATTATTTTCACCCCAACTACCATCAGCATTTTGAGTGACCGAAAGGTAATATAGCAGACTATCCATCGTGTTTAAACCAATCCCATCGTAGTATTCCATCAGAGGGATCGCAAAACTCGCATACGCGGTATTGATCCCAAAAATCTTACTCAGCAGACCCTTGTCCTCTTCTTTCTTTTTTATTCCCTCTAGAGTCACGTCGAACAACCCGGGCTGCTCTTTCACCTCAGACTTACTTTTAACCTTTACAGTCGGTTTCATCTGACTCGTGTTTGGAGATTTCTTCCCCTGTCTAATACTCACCGCTTCACCTTCTGAAACAACGTTATCAATTTCCTCCCTATCAAAGTCCTTATCAAAAGGTTTATTATTTGTAGTCCATTTTTGAATGTCCTTTTGTAATGATTCCATGCTTATTTTTCCATTTCCCCTAACATATTTATTAACTCGTGACTGCACCTCGTAAGGCACACGATAAGAATCCATAGCTTCCTGATCACTCATCTTTCGCATTACCAATTTCAAATCTTTGACCTCCTCTCCATGCCCACTCACTTGCAGTTCATCCCTCTGCCGGCTAAATTCTTTGAGATCCTCAATCAACACTACTTCTTCATCCCAATTCACCTCTGACCAGTCCATCGGCTTTGCCGGAACTTCTGCTGCCATGATCTTTTCGCCATTGTCTGTCGAGTACGCCATATTTGTGACCATTGGAGTCAAATCCAACAAGATAAGGGCAAAAACAATAAGGAAAGAGAGGATAATTTGGAATTTTTTCATTATGTAAGGGTTAAAGATTTGGATTAATTTTACAAAGATGTTTCATTCTCAGCGATGTTTCCTTGAAGCCATATTGTTCCTGCTATTCTCATTCCTTTTTTTAGCTCATCTACTTCCAAATTATCTTTATTTACAAAGACGTCTAAAACAAAGAATTCCTCAATCTCTGGATGGTTAATCAGTTTTGTAGTAATAATATATCCTTCGACATTTTCATAAATAAATTCTCCAAAATTAATTACTTTTCCAATGAATTCGAATTCGCCTTTTTCCATTGATTGTTTATCTTTTGGTAAATAGCCAACATAATCATCACTGAATTGTTCAGAATACATAGACACATTGCTTATGTTTATCCCATACGCAAATGCTGACAAATTAACAATTAACTCTTTATTATTTTTATAGATTTTTTTATTTTCAAGATAGTCAGTAGCAAAAAAACTTAATCCAAATTCATTTCTTCCTGAACCACCAATTTGTGCCTCAATATTATCAAGGTGCTTCCATTCAGTTATTTTTTTAATAACAAATGGCAGTTCAATTTCAGACTTAAGATGTGGAAATAATGAAACTGCTTGTTCGCCATCTACAATTGCTACGAAGTCAATTTCCCCCATATTTAAATTTCTTACCGAGTATTTTCCAGAGTAAGCCGTGTTTTTTTCCTCTTCTAATATTTTTTTAGTCAGATCATCTATAACTTTATTCTTTTCATCAAAGTTTTTATGGCCGAAGCACGCAAACCATTGCTCTCCATGTGAACCTCTATGAGTTCCATTAATTCTTATTGTTTTTCTTGAGAAGAGTGATTTAAAGAACATAGTAAGTTTTGTATTAGTTAGTTTATTCTGTTTTTTTACAAACATAATCAAATAAATCACTGTTAAAGGCACAGTAATATAAACCGCTCTTATCTTGGAAAAAATTATTTTCACCAGTAGAACTAAAACTTTGAGCATCAAAGCTTTTATCAATTTCAGCACCATTGAAAACATGATTTTCATCCTTGGAAAAAGGGAAATCTATTATTTTGAAAGACTCCGGATCAGCACCTACAATTTGTATTTCTTCCCAAAAAACACTCTTATGGTCTCTTGAATAGCCGTTTTCTAATACTGCAAAGGTGTTTGCATTCGCATTTTCAATAATTCTGTCCCTTAAATAGAGATGATTTTTATCTATCGCATATTGATACATACTTGAAGAGTCTTCGACTAATACTTCAAAAGTGACTGGATCAGCCTCTTCAATTCTGTTAACGCTTGGGTCGGGAAAAGTATATTCATAATAGACGTGGTTCTCGTCTCTAGAATAGAAATTGGATAAAACCTCAAAAGAACTTTTATCCGCACCTTCAACCTTCAATTTAGTGATTTTACACCCTTCAGAATCATAGCTACGATACATATATACACCAAATATTCCTTTGTGATATCCATTAGGCAAATTGGTTTCAAAGTCTTTGTCACAATCGAAAATGGTATTCCAATTATAAAGGAATGCCAAGACTCCCAATATGAGAACGAAAAGACTAATTTTGATAATTTTTTTCATAACATTTTATTATTAATATGTATTGTTTACAAGTTTGGTGTGTCATACAAACCTTGCTTAAGGTAATCCTCAATCAAAAATTGGGTAAAATTGTCATCTGATAATAAAGCGTCATCATCGCTAAATCCTAAATGCAAATCATATCCATAATTATTAACATATGTGCTTAAATTTGAACAAACATCATTCATATCGTCAGCATCAGGTAAGAAAATGATTTTTTCCTGACCGTCATACCAAACAACCCTCGGGTTCATAACCTTCACAAGGCTACCCGCTAAGTAGAAATAATTATAATCTTGATAATAAAGATCGATTCCGCTTGAACAATTCTTATATTGCATATCTTCGTTATATTTCCAACGATGATAAATATTACCGTTCTGTTCGAATTCAAAAATTCGGAACTTCTTTTTGTATTTACTTAGCTCTTCTATTATTTCATCCTGCGGGATTCTCTGGTTAGCATAGTCCGGATCTGCAATGTGCGTTAAAATCCACTGTCCGGCATCTTCTTTCAAAACAGTACCGTCCCTTAAAGCTTGTCCTAAATCAGCCATTCTAAAACCAAGATTTATATCCTCAATACTTTCTCCGTTATATCCAAGGGGATTTGGGTCGTCGTCGTGATCAAGAGTCTCATCATCCGCGTCCTCCTTTCCATGAAAATAAGCCTGCGTAAATCCAAGCATAGAGTGTAATAATTGATTAGAAATACATCTGTAATTATCTATAGATTCACTCAGTGCTCCATCAGTACAATAATGGCTATCATTATATTTGAATTTGAAGCCAGTATCTGAAAATCCAGCTATTATATAGGTCCTATCAAGACCAAAAAGCCAATATTGAAACGGAGTATCTGCACCTAGGAAGATTTGTGTCACATCCTTAACAAAATCATCTGTAGAAATATTTATTCGATTTGCAATATAATCCATTACCATAGCGAATGCTTCAACATCAGTTATTATTCCTGGATCAACAAGCTCCAAATATATTTTTCTTCCATACTCTTTATTCTGATATCTTCTGCTTTCTTCACTTTGTTGCACGGTTTCCACAATATCTGTTGGTATATCATAACTTATATCCGCTTCTTCAAACTCTTGTTCAATAATATTCCCGTCACTTATTGGGTCACTTATAGGGAATCCGAAAATCCCACCTGATCCGCATATTGGGGGTTGATTGTTTATTATTCTGCAATTAGCCGAATAATTGAAATATTCTGCAATTTCCCCAAAAATATAATAAGTTCCGTTCCCCGATCCCGCAGTATAAATTTGTCCTCCAATAAAGTTTTGTAATTCTCCTTCTGTCTCCGCAATGCTTTTCTCAGCATCACTCTGGTTTCCTACGGGAAATCCCAGAATATCCAAAATTCCACTATTAAGTAATTTATCTCTAATCTCCCCATAAACAACATGTCCATCTCCACCTGAAGAAGTCGGTTCATAATACATTGTGAAAAAACTTAAAGCATTAAGTCCAGTTTGTTCATAAGTTCCAATAACAGGATTGAATTTGAAGCTAGGCTCATTCAAAACAGCTGAAGATGAATAACTACTTGCGCCAGATATTAAATCCGCCTCAATATCACTTCTATACTCCCAATAATCATATCCACTTTGTTGGCTATAAAAATAAGATCCATCTGAAGCTAAAATATATGTATGATCAGCAGAACCGAATTGCAAATTTTCGGTTAAACAAGGATAACCGTACGAACTATCCCAATCTAACCGCGATGTAATAAGATTATGTTCAGCATCCTCAATCGTACACATAGTATTATCCACGGCCTTGCCGTCTTCATAATAAAAATTATCACTTCCATGTTCATACAGATACCCTTCTCTCTCTATTGCAGTGGCATCATAATACAAATACTGTAGCATTTCGCTTACACTCCACCCCCCATTA
>JBDRIE010000019.1:0-30099 GCA_043816165.1 Nitrospirota bacterium
CACTTTAACAAGCTAATAAATGGACCCCACGCCGACAATAGCGATAGTTGGACGGCCAAATGTAGGTAAATCAACACTTTTCAATAGATTAATTGGAAAACGCTACGCTGTAATCGCAGAAGAAGCGGGGACTACTCGTGACAGGATTTCACATAAACTTGAGATCGACGGTTATGAGATCCTTTTAGTGGACACCGGAGGAATTCAGCACGGATCTAAAGAAGATATAGAGGGTGATGTCCAAACACAGGCTAAAATCGCGATTGAAGAAGCCGACATTACCGTTTTTGTTATAAATTCAATGCAAAGCCTCACCGTAGACGATTTTGCCGCTGCAGACATTTTGAGAAAATCTAAAAAACCGGTCATTTTAATTGCAAATAAATGTGATAATCCGGAAATGGAGATAAACATCTATAACATATATGAATTGGGGTTTGGTGAACCAATAGCTATATCAGCAATTCATAAAATAGGAATTGATAATCTTCAAGACTTTATCCTAAAGACTTTAAAGGAATTAAAATTTAAAAAACCAAAAGTTAAGAAAGCGAGCACTAAGGAAAAAATCACAAACATTTGCTTACTGGGAAGACCTAACGCAGGAAAATCATCCGTTATAAACGCTCTAATAAACGATCCGCAAAAATTGATAGTATCCGATATTCCCGGAACGACCAGAGACTCTACCGATACAGAGTTACTATACAAAGAAAAAAAATATAATCTAATAGATACCGCAGGGATAAGACGACCCGGAAAGAGATCGCGTGGAATCGAAAAATTTAGTGTCCTTAGAGGATTGCAATCGATTGATAGATCTGATGTTGTAGTTTTACTAATAGATGGAAACGAAAGAATCTCCTCTCAGGATTGCAGTATCGCCAGTCACGCCCTTGAAGCCGAAAAAGGCCTTATAATAGCTATTAACAAAATTGATTTATTAGAAAGTGGTGAAGAAGAAAGAGAAAGAATGATAAGAATACTCAAAAGGAAATTCCCATTTGTACCATGGGCTCCGGTACTTTTCATATCAGCAAAAAATAAAAAAAATACGTACGAAATTCTTAAAATATCTGACCAAATTATGGAAGAAAGAGAAAAACGAATAAAAACTTCTGAATTAAATTCATATCTTCAAAAAATCACTTTCAAGCACAAACCGGCCAGCACAAAAATTAAGAAACCAAAATTTATGTACGCCAGCCAAGTCGACATCAACCCACCAAAATTTGTTTTATTCTTCAAAAACGCCTCAGTTCTACACTTCTCATACCCCCGCTACCTAGAAAACAAAATCCGGGAAGAATACGGCTTCAACGGAACCCCGATACACCTAAAAATAAAAAGCAAACTCGAACCGGATAGGGAGTAAAAAGGGGATCACTTGAAAATATGCCGGCTAACCCCCCTCAAACTCCCAAAAACTTCTCCAAATCCAACTTTTCCTCCACCCCATATTTATCAAACCATTTTTTTCTATACTCACGCCTCCTATCTACATTATGAAATTTCAAAATGTGATCTTCCACAATCAAACTGGCAACTTCCATATCCACCACCGCCACCTTTCTCTTCGCCCTTCCCATCTGCCATTTTTTCAAAACTCCCTCAATCTTATCCCCAAACCAACCTCCTAACATCCATCCAAAAATCCCATTCAAAATTCCACCACTACCAACCACATTACTTCTATCAATAACAAAATCATCCGCAAAATACCGCTTCACCCATTCATTCTCCTTCAAAAGCTCCCCGGAAACACCATCATCCATCAGTGGAACCATAGTTTTCATCCAAAAGGCCAGATAAATATCATTATCAATCGCAATTTCCCTCATATCCATACCATCTTCATCTACAAAAAAACTCAAACAAAACCTACCGGCAACCTTTTCGCCATGCCGCCTCACACCCATAACATGCAACAAAAAAGTCACAAACAATCTCACAATAAAAAGCCGCCCCCTCTTAGCAACAATGAACAAATCAATATCACTCTTTTCATCCACCTTTCCAAAAGCCAAGTTATTACAAACCGCAACCATCCGCAAAAAAGGCACAACCCGAAGATAGCGAACATACTTTTTCGCTCTCATCCACAATTTTTTTTCTATTTCACTATTCATACTGGAAAAGTATACTATTTAAGCCACATTGCACAATACTATGACGGTTAATAAAAAAATCAAAAAAATCTTAAACGACCTACCTCATACTCCCGGAGTCTACAAAATGCTAAACGACAAAAAGGAGATTATTTATATCGGAAAAGCAAAAGACCTAAGCAAACGAGTTAGGCAATATTTCCAAAAACAGGATCACGCCATAAAAACTCAAAAACTCTTGGAAAACGTAGTGGATATTAAATTTACAACTGTCGATAGTGATCTGGAAGCGATTCTCCTCGAAACAACTTTGATCAAAAAACATCAACCGAAATACAACGTCTTGATGAAAGACGGAAAGAATTACGTTTATATCAAAATCACAGACGAAGATTTTCCACGCATTCAAATTGTAAGAAAAATAGAGAAAGATGGCGCTAAATATTTCGGCCCAAAAAGTGCCGCAAACAAAGTAACCGAAACATTCAAAGTACTGAAAAAGATTCTTCCGTTCAGACACTGTTCCCTCGATATTAAGTCTCTGGGCGGAAAAAAAGTAGAAGTCACAAGAAAGACGATCAAATATCCATGCCTCGACTACTATATAAAAAAGTGTGTAGCTCCATGCATAGGGAAATGCACAAAAAGTGAATATCAGCAGATCATCAAGAATGTAGAAAATTTCCTTAAAGGAAAAGCTAACGATATTCTCACTTCCCTCAATGAAGAAATGCAAATGTGGGCACAAACAAAGGAATTTGAAAAAGCTGGAAAAATAAGAGACAAAATCCAAAAAATCAAAAATATACTCGAGAAACAAAAGGTTTCAGATCCGAATCAAACAGACAAAGACATCATCAATTACTGCATTATTCACGAAAAAGCATATTTCAACTTATTCCAAATTCGCGACGGCAAACTGATAAATCAGGAAAACTTTATACTTTCCGCCAAACACACAGACTCAGAAGATAGCCAAGAAGTACTCGAATCCTTCATCACTCAGTATTACCATCTCGCAACCGACATTCCGAAAGAAATATTAATCCCGCACAAGATCGAAAACTCAGCACCACTCAGCAAATTATTCAAATCCAAATTCATAATTCCGGTCAGAGGCACAAAAAACAAACTCCTTGAAATGAGCCTCAAAAACGCCCAAATTTACGCTGACAGAAACAAGCCAAGTTGGCAGCAAGAAAGCGAACTAACAAAAAATGCAGTAAAAAGCCTCCAAGAAACTTTAAAACTTAAAAACCCACTAAAAAGAATTGAATGCTATGACATTTCACACCTTAGCGGAACAGACACAGTAGGATCTATGATCGTTTTTACCAGAGGAGTACCGGAAAAAGCCATGTACAGAAAATTCAGGATCAGAACGATCGAAGGAAACCCCAATGACTACAAATCACTGGAAGAAGTACTCACCAGAAGATTCCTCAAAATTGCTAGAGAAATAGAATTCAAAGACTACGTATTTAAAAAAGCCAGAAAAAAAGACAAAGAAATCATAGAAAAACACAACAATGTAGACGTAGAAAATTCCGGCAGACAATTTTACGTCCTCGAAAAAAACAAAAAAGTGAAAGGATTTATTGCAATACACGAGCACTCCAAAAAAGTTTCAGAAATCACCAATCTCTACATCCTAAAATCCGAAAGAGGCAAAAAGCTCGGTTACAAAATCATAAAAAACGCCATACACAAAGCAAAATCAAAACGTGTCTACGGACTATGCAAAAAAGAACTCCTCGAATATTATCAACTTTTCGGATTCGAAGAAGTCAAAAAAATGCCGGAAGATCTATGCAAAGTAAAAAACCGCATCTGCATCGTCTACGACAAATTAAAACACAAACCCGATAAATCATTCACCCAAATACCAGACCTCGTAGTTATCGATGGAGGAAAAGGGCAGCTCTCAGCCGGGACTAAAGTTTTCAAAAAATTAAATCTCAAAATCCCATACATATCTCTAGCCAAAAAACTCGAAGAAATTTTCATACTCGGAAAAACCCGATCATTAATCTTGAAAAAAAACAACGAAGCGCTAAAATTACTCCAAAGAGCCAGAGACGAAGCACACAGATTTGCAATTAGTTACAACAAAAATCTCAGAGCAAAACGATTCAAAACTCCATAAAAATAATCACCAAACCTATGAAAAAAATTTTAAGCTCGATCCTAGGGGTAATTATGCTACTTGGCCTATTGATAACCCCGGCAAGCGCCATTGATTACTATGAAACTATATCCGGAGTCGCCTTTATACAAATAGTAGACAGCCATGGAGATTATTACAGTGGAAGCGGTATGATTATTAGCAATGATGGCGTAATTCTAACTGCAGCCCATGTTATAATGGACTACTATACTGGAGAGCCAGCCGAATATATCGACATTTGTACAATTGAGGACGAATTCACTACTCCTGATTGCCGCTTTTCTGCACGAGTTCTGGCATATGATGAAGACCTAGATCTAACACTGATTTACCCGGCATATGAATTAGATGAATGGGGAAATGAAGTAGGAGAATACCTTGAAATTGAAGATATTAAAGCTATGGATTTTCCATATGTCGACTTTTCTGACTATTTACCGGAACTTGGAGAAGAACTGACAATCCTTGGATTTCCGGGAGCTAGCGGACTTGCAAGCATCACCCTTACTACCGGCAAAGTTAGTGGATTTGAAATGCTGGAAGACCTTGTTTGGAAAATAACAACTGACGCCACAATAAATCCTGGCAATTCCGGTGGACCTGCATATAATGAAGATGAAAAAGTAGTTGGGGTAGTTACAGAAGTATCGCTAGAAGGAATCGGTGGAAATTATGGTTATATTATTTCAAATGAAATAATTCTTCTATGGTTTTTAGACTTATTGGATCAGGAAATTCTAAATTTTGATTTTGTTGAAAACGTTTTCACTAATGACTACGTGGAGGAGTTCGAAGATTATAACTATAGCGATGTAGAGATATTTACTGATGTAGAGATAGAGACTGATAATTCTGAAGCAATTAGTTTCTTGAAAAGTGCTGGAATCGTTTCAGGATATCCAGATGGGTCTTTTAAGCCGAATAATCCACTAAATAGAGCCGAGTTACTCAAAATTCTTATTGAGGGTCTAGGAGTTGATCCAAACGAATCAACCTACAAAAATTGCTTCCCGGATATTAAATCAGAATGGTTTGCAAAATATGTCTGTTATGCAAAAGAAAATGGATGGGTGTCAGGTTATGATGATGGAACATTCAAACCTGGAAACAATGTGAACAAGGTAGAAGCTATGAAAATGCTTCTCGAAGTATTCGACGTAGAAACAGAATATCCGGTTGCAAACCCATTCGTAGACGTTTCCAAAGATGAATGGTTCTCGAACTATATTTACACAGCAAAAAAGATGGGAATATTGGAGGAGGCAGGTGGTAATTATTGGCCATCAATGGAAATCAGAAGAGGACAAATTAGTGAAAATATTTACAGATTACTCGTTTATTACATTTCCTAGAAATATACAACCTCACTCTCTTCAATAGAACTGACAACCCAATCGGCAATTGGCAAATGTTCCTCAATTTTGTGTAAATCGTAAATATTCGCTTTCAGCTCCGGATGTTTTGGCATAAACATACTGCAACTATCTTTACAAGGAAGCTTTGAAATCTCAAAAGTTTCAATTTCCTCTGCAATCCGAATAATGTCTTCTTTATCCAAGGAAATTAACGGCTGAAACAATGGAATAGAAGATGCTTCGTGAATCGCAAACATATTTTCAGGAGTTTGAGAGGCAACTTGCCCATAATTATCACCGGTTATTAATCCCTTCGCCCTCTCTTTTTTCGCAATACTCTCTGCGATTCGAATCATTAATCTACGATACAAAACAGTTCTAACCTTAGCCGGAACGTCTGAATTTACAGCGATTTTCTTCTGAATTTCTCCAAAAGGAACCAAATACATTTTTGTATCAAACTGATATTCACTCAAAATTTTCACAATCTCCTTCGATTGATGCATTTCATCCTTATCCGTGTATGGATATCCATGAAAATGAACAAACACTACCCTCGCACCACGTCTCATCATCTGAAAAGAAGCAACAGGGGAGTCTATGCCGGAAGATATGAGTGAAACCAGCTTTCCTTGGCTATTTGGAGACAGCCCTCCCTGTCCTCTATATGTTTTGTACGAAAAGTATCCATTATTATTAAATAATTCTATATCAACAACAAATTCCGGATTCTTCAGTTTTACCTTCATATCAATACCATTTTCCAGCAAAATTGCTCCAATCTCTCTCTCGGCCTCAATAGATTTATATGGCAAATCCATTGATCTTTTTACCTTTACCCGAAAATCATTAGGCTTTTTCTCAAATTTTGGCATATTTTCCAATATTTGAGCCCCAATTTTATTTACTTTCGTACTTCCAATATAAGTAAATTTAAAATTCTTTATTCCAAAAATCTTTCTAAGAACATCAACATATCCCTCCTCTTTAAATCCGTCCGGTAAATCCACAAGAAGCCTCCCCAAAGTACATTTAACCGAAAAAGTCTCTCTGAATTTCTTCTCCAGTCGCATTTTTATACTCTTTCTCAATTTGTTTACAAAATAATCCTTATTCGCCTTCTTCAGACCGATTTCACCGTAATGTATAATTAGTACACGTTTCATAATGGACCGAGTATATCCATTTTACGCTAACCCATCAACATTATCCTGTCGCTCTTTGCTCGCTTTGTTTAAATACTTATCACGAGCCTCTTTATGATTTTTTTCTAATGCCACTAATAGAAGAACTTTTGCCTTATCTGGATCTTTTTCTGCCATAATTTCTTCCTCGTCCTCTTCCTCAATCAAGCCTCTTACAACTAGTTCACCAGCTTTTTCGTGATAACGCTTTAAATCATCACTAACTTTTTCCTCTATTTCTTTCTGTAGTGGTAATTGATCCCTTTTATCCATTTTTTTATATTTATTGTTTATAAATTATAGCAAAAATATTGCATCATTGCTAATATCACACCGTCATGAAACAGAAAAAATTACAAATAATGGGGATTTTAAATGTAACTCCCGACTCTTTCAGTGATGGAGGCAGTTTTAATACACTCGAAAAAGCATTAAAAAGAGCAAAAGAACTCAAAAAACAAGGAGCTGACATCCTGGATATAGGCGGAGAATCAACAGGCCCCGGCTCAAAACACGTCTCATTAGAAGAAGAATTAAAAAGAGTAATCCCAATAATTAAAGAACTACGAAAAATCACAAAGCTCCCAATATCTATAGATACATATAAATCCGAAGTAGCTACGCAAGCCTTAGACGCAGGGGCTAACATGGTAAACGACGTAACTGCATTGAGAGGCGACCAAAAAATGGCATCAGTTATTGCAGAATACAAATGTCCGGTCATTTTGATGTACAGCAAAGATCCAACACCAAGAACCACAGTAAAAAAAGTAAAATACAAAAACATAATCAAAACAATCAAAGATTTTCTCAAAAAACAAATTTCATACGCAAAAAAACATGGAATCTCAAACAGTCAAATCATCATAGATCCGGGAATGGGACAATTTATAAGCGCATTACCTGAATATAGCTATGAAATAATTGCCAGGCTTCACGAGCTGAAAACTTTAGGATACCCGATTCTCATCGGACCATCACGAAAGTCATTTCTAGGAGGCACAATGGACTCCAGAGCGGAAAAAGGAACCGTAGTCTCTGCTATTGCATATAGCGCAGGAGCAAGTATCATTAGGACCCACGATATTAAACAAATCAAATGGCTAAAAAGTTTAAGCTAAACGTAAAATTTGACTTCGCGGCTTCGCATTTCCTCACAAAATATCACGGGAAATGTGAAAATTTACACGGACACAACTATAAACTCATCGTCGCAATAAAGGATGATGTAAAAGACGACGGAATGGTAATCGATTACAAAGAAATCAAAGAAATAGTGAACTCTCATGTCATCGATCATCTCGATCACAAGCACCTGAATGATATTATCGAGAATCCATCCAGCGAAAATATTCTTGTTTGGATGTGGGAAAAACTAAAAGATAAACTTCCACTCACAAAATTAACTCTTTACGAAACTGAAAACTACTTTTGCGAATATGAAGGAGAATAAAGTTTTTATAGGAATTGGGACAAATATAGGGGATAAAGGGCAAAATATAGAGAATGCACTTATTGAAATAGGTAAAATAGCAACCATAAAGAAAAAATCCTCTATTCACGAAACAAAGCCCGTTGGGTACGAGAACCAAGGAGATTTCTTTAATATGGCAATAGAAATCGAAACAGATCTCTCGCCAATTGATTTGATAATAAAACTCCAAGAGATTGAACACAAAATGGGAAGAGTAAGAGATATAAAAAACGGGCCTCGCATAATTGATCTTGATATTCTTACTTATGGAAATGAAATAATAAATGAACCAAATCTTACAATTCCACACCCGAGAATGTTTGAACGGGATTTCGTCATGAAACCATTAAAAGAAATTACTAATGATTTTAATAATCAATAATTACGATTCATTTACATACAACCTATCTCAACAGGTAGAAATGCTTGGGAAAAAAGTCAAAGTTTTCGAACACGACAAAATCACAATTTCGGAAATAAAAAGACTACAACCGGAGAAAATCATCATTTCACCTGGCCCAAAACGACCCGAAAACAGTGGCATTTCAACAGAGGTCGTACAAAAGTTTTATACGCAAATTCCTATTCTGGGAGTGTGTTTAGGCCATCAATGCATTGGACAATTTTTTGGTTCAGAAGTGGTACACGCCAAAAACATACTACATGGGAAGACATCTAACATTTTTCACACTGAAAATAAGCTATTTAAAGGAATTCAAAATCCATTTAGCGCGGCAAGATATCATTCATTGATCCTAGACAAAGTCCCAAAAGATTTCACTCTAACCGCATGGACAGACGAAAACGAAATTATGGCAATACGACATAAAAAGTTTCCACTATACGGAATCCAGTTCCATCCCGAATCATTTATGACAAAAGAGGGGAATAAAATAATGAAAAATTTCCTATATGAATAACGCAATCGAAATATTTAAAAGGCTTTCTGACAAAGAAAAAAACGTATGCCTTTTTAAGAATTTCATTGGGTGGAATCCAAAAGAAATTTATAAAGGAAATTCAATTATCGATTTTCTAAAATTCGCAAAAAAGAATAAGAAACGAAAACTCATAGGTTATTTTTCTTATGATATCGGCTACAAACTCCACAATATCAAACCAATCGCAAAAAACGACTTAAAACTGCCAAACATCTACTTCCTCGCATTCGACAAAAACAATTACAAAGAAATCCTAAAAAGAAAACCGTTCAAACCAATCAAAAATCCGAAAAGCCAAAACTTCAAACCCACCATCACGAAATCTCAGTATAACAAAGCCTACAACCGCATCAAACACTACATCAAAGAAGGGGACATTTACCAAATAAACCTAACACATCGCCTCGAAGCCAAAACCAACATCCCGCCAAGAGAACTTTTCCTAAGAACACTCAAAGAAAACCCAGTAGACCATCTTGCTTACATCGAAGGAGAAGGCTTTGAAATTCTCTCAGCATCACCGGAAAGATTCATAAAAATAGAAAACAGAAAAATAGAGACCTGTCCGGTAAAAGGAACCCGACCACGTGGAAAAACACCAAAAGAAGATGAAAAATTCAAAAAAGAACTAATAGAAAGTCAAAAAGAAGCCGCAGAACTAAACATGATCACAGACCTTCTCAGAAACGACATTGGAAAAATAAGCAAAGCGGGATCAGTAAAAGTAGAAGGGCACCGCTTACTTTCTGCCTGTCCTACCGTTTGGCACACATACAGCAAAATCACGGGAGAAATCACCAAAAACATAACACCAATAACAGCACTCATTTCTATGCTCCCTGGGGGCTCTATCACCGGATGCCCAAAGAAACGAGCCATAGAGGTCATTGACGAGCTGGAGCCAACAACCAGAGGCATATACACAGGTACAATTGGCTACATCGACAATGACGAACTGGATTTCAACATCGCAATCAGGACCATTATCAAAAAAAATGATAAACTCTATCTGCAAGTCGGTGGGGGAATAGTATTCGATTCCACAAACAAAGCCGAATATGAAGAAAGTTTGCAAAAAGCCGCATCATTTATGAAAATTTTATGACAATAATGATTAACGGAAAATTAGTTAGTAAAAAAGACGCCAAGATTCCAGTTTGGTCATCTTTTGGCAGGGGATACGGAATTTTCGAAACTCTGAGAACATATGGAGATAAAAAAATATTCCAGACAAAAGAACACATAGACCGTTTATTTGATTCCGCGAAAAAAATCGATCTTTCCCTCAAATACAACAAAACTCAAATTAACCACATGCTCGAAATAATTACCAAAAAATCCCCACACAAATCACAAATCATCAAAATAATGGCAATCGAAGATTATTTAATATTGATTTCCAATCCTTTAAAACTCGATAAGAAAATCTACGATGGAGTCAAATGCATGAGCACAACCTGCACACGTTCATTACCGGAAGTAAAATCAATTTCATACATAGCTTCATATTTAAGCCACGAAAGAGCAAAAAAGAAAGGATATTTCGACGCAATCCTCACGGACAAAAACGGAGAAGTATACGAAGGAGCCTACAGCAATCTCTTCTGGTTTGAAGGTCATACACTCTGCACAAGAAAAGACGAAGTTCTCCCGGGAATAACCAGGGAAACTATTTTCAAAATCTCTCCATTCAAAATAAAATTCAAAAAAATCAAACTCTCACAACTCATAAAAAAGAAAGAGATTTTCCTCACAACTTCAGTAAAAGGAATAGTCCCAATAATCCAAATAGACAAAACAAAGATAGGAAACGGAAAACCCGCCCAAAATACAGAACTCCTTATGAAACATTTTCATGAATACGCTTCCTCTTGTGTCTTATAATAAGAGCTATCACCACAAAAACCGCAATTCCAATAATCCCATACAAATACCCCTTCAAATTCCCCAAATATCCCATCAAAACATCTTGATGTTCTCCAAAATAGTATCCGGCCGCCGCTAAAACAACAACCCACAATCCGGCACCCAAAGCTGTATAAAATATAAAACGCAAAAAAGGCATTTTCACAAAACCCGCTGGCAATGATATCAACTGCCTAACGGCCGGGAATAGCCGACCTATAAACGTTGAAACACCACCATATTCCAAAAAATACTTTTCCGCTCTCTCAATTTTCCTCTTACTCAACAACAAATATTTAGCCACCTTGTGCTCAACCAATTCATAAACCAACAACCGCCCCAAAGATCTCGCAATAAAATAATTCACACTCGCCCCAACCAAACTCCCTAAAATTCCAAACACAACAACCAACACAATGCTCATCTCGCCTTTAAACGCCAAATAGGCCGCAGGAGGAATCACGATTTCTGAAGGAAAAGGCACAAACGAGCTCTCAATAGTCATTAGCAAAAAAACACCCCAATATCCCAGAGAGGAACTAAAATCCAATAATGTCTGAACAATGCTTTCCATCAAATCTCATATAAATATAAATTCACTCTATCTTCTTTTTTATCCACTTTCAATGGTTCCCAACCCTCAAACGGCCACACATAAGCAATTATTTTTGCGCCCTTTTTCATTTCTTTCCTTAATTTCGCCACCATTTTCCCGTTTCTTTCAGGCCTCAAAAAAACATATACAAAATCCGCATCTGAAATATCGGCATTCCAAAAATTTCTCCATTTAATTACACAATTTTCCCTCTTTTTCAAAAACAATCGCCGAATCCTGGAAATAACATATGGAAAAAACGCCACCTCAAACCCATAAGCCTTTCCTCCGGCCCTAACAACCGCAGAAGCAAGTCGTCCATCACCACTTCCCATCTCATAAAATTTATCTCCTTCGCCGATTCCGGAAAACTCAATCATACGATCCACATCAGCCCCCCTCGTTGGAAGCCATGGCGCACCACTTACAGCACCATATGCAAAGGTAAAAAGAACAATCAAAAAGAGTATTAGCAGAATTATCCAGATTAGAACCATAAACAATATTATTAGAGGGACGCTCCACTTCGCCTTCAGCTTCCACTTCGCGTCTATGGTGATCCGTACCCGTGTCCACTTTTTGGGGTACAGATCATGGTGCCCAGGGCGGGAATCGAACCCGCACTCCGTTGCCAGAACTGGATTTTGAATCCAGCGCGTCTACCAATTCCGCCACCTGGGCATATCACAAAAGAAATTAACAGACTTTCCCCTTATTGAAAAGTTCTTGTATACTATTGCTATGTTTTGTGACGAATTAAAATTAAAATTAATAGCGGGAAAAGGCGGAGACGGCTCTACAAGTTTTCGTAGAGAAAAGTTTGTACCCAGAGGAGGACCGGATGGGGGAGACGGTGGAAACGGCGGAGATATCATCATAAAAGTAAATTCACACTTAAACACACTCTCAAATCTGGCAAACAGAAAAACCTACAAAGCTGATAAAGGAGTTGACGGTTTAGGGAAAAAGATGCACGGCAAGAATGCCGAAGATCTAATATTAGAAGTTCCAAATGGAACAATCATTTTAAATAATGATAAATCTGAAATGCTTGCAGATCTAAGTAAAGTTGGAGAACAATATTTAGTTGTCAAAGGGGGAAAAGGTGGGCTGGGTAATGCTAGATTTGTAAGTTCAACACATCAAGCACCAAGATTTGCAGAAACCGGTGAACCTGGTGAAGCAATAGAAATTACACTAGAACTCAAACTAGTTGCTGATGTTGGACTAATAGGGCTCCCATCAGCAGGAAAATCCACTCTTATCTCAGTAATAAGCAATGCTCGTCCAAAAATAGCCGCCTACCACTTTACGACACTCATTCCGAACTTAGGCGTAGTAAATATGGGTGGCAACAATTCATTTGTAGTCGCAGATATCCCGGGATTAATAGAAGGAGCAAGCAAAGGAAAAGGACTGGGACATCAATTTCTAAAACATATATTCAGAACAAAACTATTAGTTCACATAATAGACGGATTTATTGCTGGTACTGAAAAAAATTATAAAGTAATTGAAAAAGAGCTTAAAGATTTCTCCGAAGACCTAGCCAAAAGAGAGAAAATAGTTGTATTAAACAAAATTGATATCTTATCAGATGATCAAATCAAAGAACTTTCAAAAAAACTTAAAAAAGTTAGCAAAGCAAAAAAAATATTCCCGATTTCCGCGGTCACAAAAGAAGGCCTCCAGCCACTATTGCATGAAATCTCAAAAAAACTCGTTACAATAAAGAAAAAAGAAGCAAAAAAGCCTAAGAAAAAGGAAGAAATTCCAATTCTTCGTCCACATCTGGAAAAAGTAAAATTCGAAGTAGAAAAAATTATCAAGAAAAAGGATCACAAAATCTTCAAAGTAACAGGAAAAAGAATCGAGCAGTTAGCAATAATGACAGACACCAAAAACCTTGAAGGACTCGAAAGAATGTACCATTATATAGAAAAACTAGGTATAAAAAGTTCGGTAGAAAAAAAAGGCGCGACAATTGGCGACATTATCAAAATAAATGACAAACACATACCATACAGAAGATGAAAATAATTACAGGATTAGGAAATATTGGCAACAAATACACAAAAAACAGGCATAACTGCGGATTTATTTTCCTGGACACATTTGTCCATCAATTAGAAAAAGAAGAAGGGATATCAGTAGACTGGAAGGAAGACACAAAACTCAACGCATTAACAACAAAAATCCCATACAAAAATCAAATCTTATTTCTCGCAAAACCTACAACATTGATGAACAATTCCGGCCAGGCAGTCAGCAAAATCCTGAACTTCTTCAAGGAGCCACTGGAAAATTTAGTAGTCATATTCGACGATATTGATCTCCCATTAGGATCCGTAAGAGTAAAAGACAAAGGCGGCGCAGGAACCCACAACGGAATGAAATCAATAATCCAGGAACTCGGGAGTGAAGAATTCGAAAGAATAAGAATCGGAATAGAAAGTAGGGGAGAACTAACCCCGGAACAACAAGAAATATCCAGCTACGTCCTCTCGGATTTCACAGAAAAAGAAATTCCAGGTCTAAAAAAATCGATTGATGAAGGAATTAACGAATTAAAAACCCTAATTTTCATTTGACTTAAACCGCATTCTTACGTAGATTATCTGGGCAACGAATGCCAAAGGCACTTATAAACAAAACATATTATGTTTGCAGTAATAGAAACAGGTGGAAAACAATACAAAGTCGCTAAAGGTGAAACTTTAGACATAGAAAAACTAGAGGAAAAAGAAGGAGCAACAGTAAAATTCGACAAAGTTCTTTTGGTAGATGAAAAAATAGGAACTCCAACTGTGGACGGAGCTTCCGTTACAGGTAAAATCGTTGGGCACAAAAGAGGAGAAAAAATTGTAGTTTTCAAAATGAAAGCAAAAAAAAGATATCAGAAAACTCAAGGACACAGACAAGAAATTACTACAGTTGAAATCACAGACATTAAAGCTTAGATAAAACGTTTCTCAAATCTTTAGGAAGATCGACCACGATCTTCTTTTTTTTGCCCTCCAAATCTTTGAATTCCAATTTCTCTGCATGAAGAAATTGCCTCTTCAACCCATACTTTTCCTTAAATCTTCGATTATAACTTCCAACCCCATAAGTATTGTCTCCAATCACAGGATGATCAATTGCCGCCATATGAACACGAATCTGATGAGTACGACCTGTTTCAATCTCCACCTCCACTAAACTCAAATCATCAAACTCCTCTTTTACTTCATATTTTGAAATAGCCCTCTTTCCCTCCTTTTCAGAAACCAGCCCCATCTTTTTCCGACTTTTCACATCTCTACTGATAGGGGAGTCAATAATTCCCACCTTATGAATCAATATTCCCTTTACCAAAGCTAAATACTCCTTCTTCACCTTTCTTTTTTTAAATTGCTCCACAAAATGGTCATATCCCATTTTAGTTTTCGCAACAATAAGCGCTCCTGAAGTATCTTTATCAAGTCTATGAACGATGCCCGGCCTAAAATCCTCTCCGACGCCCTTCTCTATTTTATCTAATAATGCATTGACCACAGTACCTTTACGATGCCCGGTTTCGCTTGGATGAACAACAATTCCAGCCGGCTTATCAATAACCATATAATTTTCATCTTCAAACAAAATTTTTATTTCTATGTTTTCTTTCTGGATACTTTGTACGGCTACAACGTTACTCCTAACCTCTACATTATCTCCTTCCTTCAAATTGTAGCTGGATTTAGCGCTTTCCCCATTCACCAAAACAATTCCATCCTTAATCATTTTCTGAATTTTTGATCGTGAAAGTTCCGACATTTCAATAGACAGATATCTGTCTAATCTAATTTTCCCATTTTCAACTATCATCATCTTTCATATTAAAGCCATTTCTTGCAACATTAAAGATAATTTTATGAATATCAGCAATTTCCTTACTTTGTATTACTACCGCATAGTCATTGCCTTCACCTTTGTGCAATATTGAAATCTTATCTTTGTAAACACTTATTACGTGGTTATATAATTTCGATTTTGGATAAACATTCTTCTCAAAACTAATATTCCCACTCTCGTCCTTTAAACAAAGATACATTTCCCCGGAAAACGATAATGCCTCTTCCAACACCTGACTTACAGCTTCTTTTCCCTCAAAATAACTAACTATTGGCTTTAAGAACTCATAACTTTGCAATGAACTTCGAATTTCCGGAATTATAGATAATAATTCTGATCGATAATAATCGAATATTTTGCATTTTCTATCAATATAGCCAATAAGACAATTTGGATCACTCGCCGCATAAAACATCATTTTTCCTTTCTTGCATGATCCCACAGCACCTTTCATCTCTAAAGTTTTAATTAATGAATAAATCGTAGATCTATTCATATTCAATCTTTTAGCAATTACACTTACAGCTTGCGGTCCTATTTTTAGTAATTCTAAATAAACTTTAGATTCTCCTTCCGAAAATCCAATTTCTATTAGTTTTTCATAAAACATAAATTTCCTGTTATAGGAAACTTAAAATATAAATATTCTTATTGTATCGTCAAGGTAGCACCCCCATCTTTTCTCAAATTTTTAAGAAAATTGGTGAAGATTGTTTTTGAAATGATCAAACTGAGAACGTTGAGCATCAGCAACAATTTTTGAATTTACCAAAACGGACGAGATTTTATTCTTGTCCGTAAAATAATTAAACATCACCTGATTGCCGGTATCTGAAAAAATCAACCATTTATCTTTAAAATTAATATTTAGTATATGCACATCGCTTTGGTATTTTTCCATATCATTTTTCCGCATCATGCAAGACGTAAAAGGACCATTATTTGTGCACAAAGCAATATTTTTTGAACTTTTTAAATATCTCTTCATACGAAATTTAAACATTTGCTCCACATCCTTCAACACAATAGGAATAAATCTTTCCAAATCTCCAAAATCCAAACAAATATTGTAATTCAGTTCAGCCATCATGAAGAACTTATTCATAATCTCATCGTGCGAGTCTAGAACCTGAAAATCCTCTACTGCTTCAGCCGGGATTTTCAGAAATGGAGAGAACTGCTTCATCTGTTCAACAATATTCTGCGTCTTTTTTTGAGATAATTCCAATGTTCCAACTAGGGAGTCTAATGATCGAGGCTCAATCCCATTCTCATCCTTTTTAACCATACGAAGAGCGTTTAAACTATCAAATGCACGATAAACCTGGTTCTTGTCCAAACCGGTCCTGCTTACTAATTCCCATTTGCTTTGAGAAGGTTGTTTCAGAAGCTCCAGGTATATTTTTACCTCGGCCTCACTCAAACCAGCTTCAAGCAATAATCTTTCTAATTTCTTATGCATATTAATTGATTTAATCCGGTCGCGTATTAAATCACGATTCAGTGGTTCTGTCAAACTTGGTATTTAAATATTTCTCACAAAAATGAGAATTTGTATTTTATTTAAAAAACTAATAAACTACGAACAGCACGTAATTAAACAAAAAATGGATATATCAACATTATTGGATAGGGGAACAGTAGAAGTGGTTGTGAGAGAAGATTTAGAGAAAAAGTTAAAATCCGGGAAAAAGCTCAGAATCAAGTTTGGAATTGATCCAACCGGTTCTGATCTACATATCGGACACGCAGTTGTACTTAAAAAAATGAGAGAATTTCAAGATGCCGGTCATCAAGTAATTCTGCTAATAGGGGATTACACAGCTAAAATAGGGGACCCTACCGGTAGAACAGAAACAAGAAAAGTCCTGACAGATGAAAAAATCAAAGAAAACATGAAATCCTATACCGACCAGGCAGGGCTTATTCTTGATATGAAAAATATAGAAGTCCGTTACAACTCAGAATGGCTCGGAAAACTACAAATGGCAGAATTATTGCAATTAGCCTCATTAAAAACGGTAGCCCAGCTCTCACATAGAAGTGATTTCAAGAAAAGAATGAAGGAAAACATTGATATTTCATTATCAGAATTTTTGTATCCAATAATGCAGGGATACGATTCAGTTGTTCTAAAGTCAGATGTAGAGCTAGGAGGCACCGAACAAACATTCAATATGCTTGTTGGCCGTGATCTGCAAAAACACTATGGGCAACCTCGACAAGACGTTATGACATTACCTATTCTGGAAGGTTTAGATGGAGTAGAAAAAATGAGCAAATCATACAACAATTATATTGGTTTAACCGAAAAAGCTAGCGAAATGTATGGAAAAACTATGAGCCTTCCTGACAGTATGATTATTAAATATTTTGAATTAACTACTAATGTACCTTTAGAAGAGATAAAGAAAATCAAAGACCAAATAGAACAAGGAGAAAACCCAAAAAATCTAAAAATGCGCTTAGCTAAAGAAATAGTTACCCTTTATCACAACGAAAATGCCGCAACTCAAGCGGAAAAAGAATTTGAACAAATATTTAAAGACAAAGGATTACCGGAAGAAATAGAACTCAAAAAACTAAAAGGAAATAAATGGAATATTGTTGAATTAATTGCTGAAACCGGACTTTCACCATCTAAAAGCGAAACAAGAAGAATGATTCAGGGTGGAGGAGTCAAAATTGATGGAGAAAAAATAGAATCACACGAAGATGAAATAGACATTAGCAAAGAAAGATTAGTCCAAGTGGGCAAACGAAAATTCGTAAAAGTCATTAGCAGCGCGCAGTAACACGAAGCGCTATACACAAATAAGCATGCTAAACAAATCGCTCGACAAAGTACTAAGAACCACGTCCAGGCACTTGGGGAGGCTTGAGCTCCTCGGAATTAAAACTGTCAAAGACTTTTTGCTATATTTTCCAAGAACATACAACGATACTAGAGAATTCACAAAAATTGCAGAAATCAGAACAGATGAAGTTTGCACAATCAAAGGCCAACTTACATCTCTTTTCAATATTCGTACAAAAAACGGAAAAAAGATCACTAGGGGAGTAATGACTGATGAAACCGGCTCATTGGGAGTAGTTTGGTTCAATCAGCCGCACCTTACTCGCATGCTTCCTAGAAAATCAGAAATTATCCTCAGCGGTAAAGCAAAATTTTCATTCGGGAAAATCACTCTTCAAGGTCCCTCTTATGAACTTATAAAAAAAGAAGAAGAGCAAATTCATAGTGGGCGAATCGTACCTGTTTATCACGAAACTGAAGGCATAAATTCAAAATGGATCAGAGAAAAATTAAAGCCACTGGTGGATCACTGGATTGACCTTTTCGAGGAATACATGCCGGAAGAAATTCTTAAAGAGCATGGTTTTATTGATTACAAAACAGCTATTCACAGTGTCCATTTCCCGGACGACCCGGAATTACTCGAAAAATCCAAAGAAAGACTCGCATTTGACGAATTATTCCTCCTACAATTAAAGGTTTTACAAAAAAGATGGTTCTGGCAACACGGGGCAAGCGAAGCGAATCATCGATTAAAATCTAAAAACATAGAAACTAAAAAAGAACTTTTAAAAGACTGCATCGACAAGCTCCCATTCACCCTAACAAATGCACAAACTAGATCACTGAAAGAAATCTTGGAGGACTTGGAAAAACCATATCCAATGAGTCGGCTATTACAGGGAGACGTAGGATCGGGAAAAACAATAGTTGCAGCATTAGCCGCATTAAACGTAGTAAAAAACGGCTACCAAGTCACAATAATGGCACCAACCGAAATTCTTGCAAAACAGCACTACAAAGGATTCATAGAAACTCTCAAAGCCTACGGCCTCAACATACAATTCATCGCCGGAAGCACATCTAAAAAAGAAAAAGAAAACATTATCAGGCAAATGAAAACCGGAACAGTAGATATAATGATTGGAACACACGCTTTAATTCAAGAAGGAATAGGATTCAACAAACTTGGACTCGCAATAATCGACGAACAGCACAGATTCGGCGTAAAACAACGTGAAACCCTCAAAAGCTACGGCTCACCGCATCTCCTCGCTATGACAGCTACTCCAATCCCACGAACGCTGGCAATTACTATATATGGAGATCAGGATCTATCAATAATAGACGAGCTACCAAAGGGACGACAAAAAATAATCACACGCCTTGTACCGGAGAAAAAACGAATCGAAGCGTATAGATGGATCGAAGACCAGGTCAAAAAAGGCCGGCAGGCATTCATTATTTGCCCATTGATCGATGATTCTGACGTACTAGAGGTAAAGTCTGTCTTAAAAGAATATGCATACCTTTCCGAACACATATTCACTAGCCAAAAAGTTGGGTTGTTACATGGAAGGCTTAAGCAAGAAGAAAAAGATCAAATAATGGATGACTTTAACGATAATAAAATTAACATTTTGGTTTCAACATCTGTAATAGAGGTCGGAATTGATGTTCCAAATGCTACTATTATGCTTATAGAAGGCTCTGAGCGCTTTGGACTTTCTCAACTACATCAATTTAGAGGTCGAGTTGGTAGGGGAGAGCACCAATCTTACTGCTTCCTGTTTACAAATTCATTGTCCGAAGAGGGGACAACTCGCATGAAAGCTATGGAAAAACACACATGCGGGTTTAAACTATCAGAAATCGATTTAGAAATTCGTGGACCGGGCGAAATTTACGGAATACGTCAAAGTGGAATCCCGGATCTAAAGATGGCCAGCTTGACAGATTCAGTAAATATAGAGAAAGCCCGAAAAAGCGCGCAAAAAATTATTAATAAAGATCCGAAATTAAAAAACTTTCCAAAACTCGCAGAAAAAATTACTGAATATGGAGAAGTATATGTACAAGATTAACTTGTGCCATTTCATTTTTCATGTTTAACTCTTTAGTGATCATGGCGTAGAGCCTTTCTTTAAGAGCAATGCGCCTGTCTACAATTAGGCTGGCGTTTTACGGATTTTTTTCACACACACCCAAAGGAAAAGAGGGTCAAATTGTCTCAAAGAAAAGTCCATCCAACAACAACCGAAACCGAGTATGAACACTGGGACCCCTACTGGGCCTGTGTCGCCATAGCAGCTCTCCTTGGAGCAGTTGGATACGGAATCTACAGATTGGTGATCTTTATTCACCACCCTCTAAACTCCCACCATCAAGGCGAACGACATCTCAACCCACCTCGCCAGCCTTTCCTTCCAAAAGAGGGCAAATTGCTTAAAATCCCAAAAAACATTAAAAATATTTTAAAAACTCCGACCCAAAACCCATCTTTTTCCCAAAAATGCCTTAAATCGGAAGTTTTAAATTAAACGCATACACAAGCCAATAACCAGAGAAACAGCAACGCTTTTTTCGATTTAAACCTAAAACAGTGCACACATCAAATATTACAAAAACAAAACAAAGAACATTCTGCCACCAACGGTATTCCTAGTTTGCACAAGATATATTGTGCAAACTACCATCTGCAATTGCTACATCCACCACTTCTCTAAAGTCCTGATATAAATCATAAATCTTATCATTAAATTCATCCCCTATTTCAATCATTTTGCGATCTGATCCGCAAAACCATATTTTACACAGATGTGGTCGTGAATCTTCAGCTATACGACAACCATCTTCTCCTATATATATACATCTGGGAGAAAAATTAAGGCATTCAGCCGTCTCCATAACCTCCTGCCTCACATTATCCGAAAACGCTACTAAAGCCATTACAAAATAATATTCGTCAAATATATTTTTTTCGTGCTTTTGTGCACAACATTCACCTTTGCAAAGACCACCACAAATTTTATCAATCCCATGAACCTTGATTGCATTCGTGATTTCTCCCTGTAATTCAATAATCTTCTCAGCAATCCCCTTTAGCTCCTCACGCTTTTCATCTGTTAATTCATCACAGATCTCTCTAGCATTTTTCGCCTGTAATTTCATGTGACTATTCATATATTTTTTTTAGTCCAAAATTATATATATTTGTAAAAAAATTGCAAGAGCATTGACATTGTTTCATAATAACTTTACAAAGCCTTCACCATATATGTTTCCGACAAACTATACCCCTTTTTTTTGTAATATTCTCTCGTACCTATACCTGAAATTACAGAAATCCGCCTATACCCCAATTTTTTAGCCATTTTTTCCGCCTCAGCCATCAGTTTTGTACCCCAACCAACATGTTGTTTATTATTTCCAGCTCTCTCCCCCACTGGAATTTGTTTTCCATAAACATGAACTTCACGAATTAGGGCTGAATTTTTTATCGATTTTATAAATGGTTCCGACGGAAACCTAAGTCTTAGTAAAGCAATTATCTTATCATTTTCAACATCTTCATATGACAAGAAAACTTCCACTCCCCCACTCGCTTCATACTTGCGGACCACTAATTTCACATTCGTCAAATCAACATTTTCACCCCTAACCTCCCTATAACGGATATCCCTACATGGACTCCCCTCCTCTTCTAGCCGTTTCTCCAAAATTTGCCTAATGTTGGAAGCCTTGAAACCACTTTCTATTTCATTCGATGGAATATCCCTCGCCACTCTATCAATTCTGCACCACTCAGGAACAGATTTCATTTCTTCAGCTATAACGTCCTCCAAGGCTTTATCATTATATGGCTTGTAGCGGCCATCTTTATACATAATTGATAATGGAGTTCTTGGCATCACGACACATGGATATATTTTCAGATAATCCGGCTGAAAATCAGATCTGTCAAAAAGCTCCCCTATCATTTTCTTATCTGATTCAATAGTAGAACCGGGAAGATTTGGCATCATATGATACCCAACCTTGAATCCTGAATCCTTCAGCAAACGCGTAGCGCTCACGACATCTTTCATAGAATGACCTCTTTTCGTGATTCGTTGTACGTTTTCGTCTGTTGTCTGAACACCCATTTCCACTTTCGTTACTCCCAAAAACCTAAGCCTTTTTACTTCATCTTCATCAATTAAATCCGGCCGAGTTTCGACATTTATACCAATACATCGAACTTTCCACTTTTCATTATCCTTAACAACTTCATCAAAACCTTTATTCTCCAGAGATTTAATAATCACAGTATTCACCTCATCTTCCCCATAAATACTCTTCACGATTTTTCTTTCAATAATATCCGACATTCTATCCCCTTTCGCAACCTGCCTGTGAAATTCATTCATCGCAAGAAGGCACCTTTTCACAAACCAAGTCTGATATCGCCTTGGATAAGCACTAAAACTCCCACCGATAATTCTCAATTCTACTTTTGAAACTTCATGACCTGTCATGCCAAGAGCTTTTAGCCTAACAAATACTTGAGTATATGGATTAAATCTTTGACGAAAGGCCCTTTGAGCCGCGGGCTGGCTGGGAAGATAACTTTTTGGCATTCTTGCATCCGTGGGACAGTAAATACATCGACCGGGACACGGGAAAGGCTTCGTCAGGACCGTCACGGGAGCTACACCACTCATAGTTCTCACGCTTCTCTTTTGAATCAAACTTTTCAGTTCCACATTTGGCTTTATCAAGCCTTCTTCAACCAAATCATTATAGGCTTTTATGAAATAAAGATTGTGAAATATTTCTCCCTTTTTCTCCTTAATTATAGAATTACGAAATTTCTCGAAGTCTTTTCGTTTTTTAAATTTCTTTTTTGACGCTCTTTTTATAATAAGACGAGCCAACTCCTGATTTTCAGATAAATCTATCCTTGAAAAATCCATTTTTTCCCTTAGAATTAAGCAAATCGGATTTTACCACAACAAGTTATTATGGTAAAACAACATTATGAATGAAATTACAGCCAAAAAACTACTCAAAAAAGTCGTTGAAGATTACGACAGCATAGCCGACAGCTTTGATAAAACACGCAAAAACCAATGGAAAGAGTTCGAAATTTTCCTTCCATACATTAAAAATGGATCAAACTTTGTAGATATTGGATGCGGAAATGGAAGATTTTTAAAGTTTATCAATAAGCATAAAAAAATAAACTACATCGGAATCGACAACTCAAATAAACTGCTAGAGAAAGCCAAAAATAAAAACCCGAAGGCGAATTTTCTCCTTGGTGACATGCTAGACATTCCATTGGACGACAACATACAAGATACAATAGGCACCATCGCAGCATTTCACCACATTCCATCAAATAAACTAAGAAAAATTGCTATTAGTGAGTTTTCAAGAGTTCTAAAAAAAAATGGAATACTTTTACTCACTGTTTGGAATCTATACCAGAATAAGTACGAAAAATATGTTGGAAAAAATCCAAAATATGGAGATCAAGATTCCTTTATTCCATGGGGGAAATCCGGAATTGACAGATATTATTACGCTTTTAAAGTTGATGAATTAAAAAAATTACTGGAGGAAAAATTTGAGATAATTCAGTATCATAAGGGAAATAATTTTGTATTTATATGCAAGAAAAAGTAAAGATATTAAAAGTAAAATTCGACTCTATCACCCTAAATGAAGCCACCAAGAAAGCTTTGGATTTAGCAAATGACAAAAAACAGCACTACATAACCACTCCAAACCCCGAAATCCTCCTAGAAGCCCTAAAAAATAACAAATTCAAAAAGGTCTTGAATAAATCCGATCTCAACATACCCGATGGAATTGGAATATTGTGGGCAGCCAAATACTTACATTCAACAAGAAACACAAATTCATTCTTCATAAAACTATTCAAGTGGCTCTACAGCCTCATAGCTATCCCCTTTTCTCCCAAATACTTCAAAACAGTACTAAAAGAAAGAGTTACAGGTGCCGATTTAGTATCAGAAATATGCAAAAAATCTGCAAACACCCAAAACAAGATATTTTTGCTGGGAGCAGCTGAAGGAATTGCCAAAGAAACTGCAGAAATTCTCAAAGAAAAATATCCGGGAGTCAAGATTATTGGAACATATGCAGGCACACCTAACCCACCAGACGAAAAACAAATAACACAAATTATCAATAAATCCAGACCAAACATCCTATTCGTTGCATATGGAGCTCCAAACCAAGAATTGTGGATATCAAGAAACCTCAAAAAGATGCCAAGCGTAAAACTTGTGGCAGGCATAGGCGGAACCTTCGACTTCATCGCCGGCAAACTAAAAAGAGCGCCACAATGGATGCAAAAACTAGGTCTTGAATGGCTCTATCGCCTATTTCAACAACCATCGCGAATAAGAAGGATAATAAATGCCTCGGTCGTATTTCCTATAAAAGTTCTTATTTCTTCTTAGAGCTTTTCTTTTCTTTCATTTTTCGCTCAATCACCGTCTCAACATACGGTTTTGCCTTTTCTATAATGTAATCAATTGCCTTTAGAGGCTGAACAATAGTAGTACGAACTCTAGTCACAACTTCCTCCACATCATCCATTACCTTTGCGACATCTCTCAAAATTATTACCCCATAAAAAATCAAAAAACACAAAAATATTACAAGAAGAATGAATCCTATCGCTAACGACATATTTAGAATGTCTCCTGATGTTGCAAACATTAAGAATTAAGTTAATTAACACTATTATTATAACATTTTTCGCATCACTTCATCAACCATCTGTGGATTCGCTTGCCCTTTCATCTCCTTCATAACCATACCAATCAAGAACCCTATCGCCTTCTCTTTGCCATTTTTGTAGTCCTCAACCGGACCCGGATTTTCCTCAACAACTTTTTTGCATGCCGCTTCAATTGCTCCAGTATCACTTACCTGTTTCAAACCTTTTTCCTCAACAATTTTCTTTGGACCCTTACCGGTTTTGTACATTTCCTCAAAAATCTCCCCTTTCGCAAGATTATTTGAAATATCCTCTGAGTTAATTAGCTTTATCAATTCTGACATCATCTCTGCCTTGACCTTCTGTTCATCTATTCCTATCAACTCTTCCTTTAAATGTTTCATTAATACAGTATTTATAAAAGAAACCGCCTTTTTTGGATCATCTGTTTCAGCAACAACTTTTTCGAAATATTGTGCAATTCTTATATCACCGGATAATATCCTCGCATCGTCCTCAATAAGCCCAAATTCATCCATATACCTCTTCTTTTTAACTCCCGGCATTTCAGGAATTTTAGATCTCAGATCATCAACCATTTTCTTATCCAAGCGTAGTGGTGGAATATCCGGTTCCGGAAAATATCTATAATCATCACTTTCTTCCTTCTCTCTCATGAAATACGTTTCTCCCTTTTCATCATTCCAACCAATCGTAGACGCATTTTTCAGCGGGTTCCCTGCTTCCCATAGATCAATTTGTCTTTGGATTTCATAGTTAATAGAACTATTTAGCGATCTAAACGAATTTAAATTTTTAATTTCTGCACGATGATAAAGTTTTTTCTCTCCTTTAGGACGAATAGACACACTAGCATCAAACCTCATCATACCTTTCTCCATATCAGCCTCACTTGATCCTACATATCTTAATATCTTCTGAATTTCACGCGCATAAGCCTCAGCTTCATCTCCGGAATGCATATCAGGTTCAGATACTATCTCCATCAACGGCGTACCGGCCCTATTATAATCAACCAAAGAGCCGTTTCTCACATGCGTAAGCTTTCCGGCGTCATCTTCTAAATGCAACCTTGTAATACCAACTTTTACCTTCCTATCACCCATTTCAACCTCTACCTTTCCTTTTTGCGACAATGGCTCATCAAATTGAGATATCTGAAATCCTTTCGGACTATCCGGATAAAAATAGTTTTTTCTATCAAATTTACAATATTCGGGAATCTCACATCCCAATGCTAATGCAGCAATTGTACCCTTTTTTACAGCTTCTTCATTTGTAACCGGAAGCTGTCCAGGAAAGCCCATACAAACAGGGCACGTGTTTATATTTGGTTCCTTTTCCCATGAATCATTACTACAACGACAAAACATTTTCGACTTAGTCGAAATCTGTGCATGAATTTCTAACCCGATTACTGCTTCAAATTCCATAAATCAATTATAGCTCAGCCCCCAAATCATTCAAGGCTGATTTGAACTGTTTTAAAGCCCTCCTAGCCTGATCCTTGTCAATCTCCCCCAACTCATGAGCAACACGATTACGCAGCTTGTGCGCACTCCATACTCCGTTCAAATCCGAGAACCTTGGTCCCGCCTTTTTCAATTTTTCCCCTAAACTACCTTCAAATCCATGCTTCGACAAAGCATAATCAAGCAATTTATCCGCATCCAAAACCGCATTTTTTGGGTGCGAATTAAAAGAATCAATTATTCTTATCCAATGAGACTGAATATATTGCATCGATTCCGATGAAAAACCTTTACGGCGTCTCATTTTTATAAACACAAAAACGACCAACAAAAGCGTTATGAGGATAAATATTGCCACTACGACTATTGGAAAACTGGAAAATTCCATTATTTATCTTTTTTAGAAGAATCAATTTTGCCACTTTGAGCATGATAAGCAATCATATCACTCAACATGCCTTTCAACGTATGATGATCACGTATACTACGTTCATTTACAAACTTTTCCTGATATTTCATAACTAATCTTTCAAGTTTTTTCGGTGAAGCGGCGTCCTTCAACACCACAGATGTCTGAGCCCCTAATTTATCAATAGTAATATCCCCATAATTCAAAAATGTCTGCAATACACCCTTTATCGTATAACTCATACCTTCCATCATATGATATTCAATTCGAGTAGCAGTAATATCAAACATTCCATCCCTCTCAACGTCCACCACTCCGGCATCTGTAAGCAGCCACGCATCATAATACCAATCAATAAAATAATAAAATATCCCCAGCAATCCGGCTATTCCCCAAAGTGCTAAAATTGGCCACACCTGAGGGAAAAACAAATACAAAATTGCAGGAATCACTATTCCGAAAAACATTGGCTTAGCTGAATCTATCTTAAAAATAATTAGATGCCTGTGTGCGACATGCATAATTTTTTCCCCATCGTCCAGAAAGCTCGAAAATATTCTATCTCTAAATTTCATAGCTACATTATATTCTCAATCACAAAACATTGTAAACATTAAGAAATAAATATAAGATAATGAAAATAATTTCTACTATGAATGTTAAAGTAAAAAAAGTCCTCCTTTGGTTTCTAGACTTAGGTATAAATATAGCAATCATCTTTGGCCTGGTGCTAATAATTCAAAAATGGTTCATTGCTCCCTTCGATGTTTCCGGAGCATCTATGTGCAACACATTAAATTATATTGACGGAGAATGCGAAAATAGTTACGGAGAAAAAATTATAATTAATGAGGCAACATATTTGTTTACTTCCCCACAGAGAGGAGAAATTGTTGTTTTCAAAGCTGATGAAGGTGAAGATAAATATTACATAAAGAGAATAATCGGCCTTCCCGGAGAAACAGTTGAAGTCAAAAATGGAAATGTATATATAACAGAAGTTGGAAAAACAGAAAGTTACACTCTCCTTGAAGAGTATTTAAGCCCTGAAAATAAAGGGAATACAAAATCATATTTCAAAAACTTCAGTGTATTTAACGTACCGGCTGAACATTATTTCGTTCTTGGAGATAATAGACAATTATCAACCGACTCCAGAAGCTGTTTCAATAGTTATATTGCTGAATCATGCAAAAACAGTCCGGAAAAAGCATATGTTTCAGTTGATCTGATAAGAGGAAAAGCTTGGATTGTCTGGTGGCCATTTTCAAAAATCAGATTAATTGACAATCCCGACTATCAAGCAACTTCTGAATCTCTTGATGAAAAATAGAATTCCATTAAAACAGCTATAACAACCAAGAGTATTCCAGACCACCAACTAAATACCCTCATCATTTGGAATACAAGACAAAACACTGTAATAAGACCCAAAAATATTCCCTGCCTTAAAGCAATATTTATATGTTTATAATAAATCTCATTTTTAAAAAGCCAAACTCTAAAATAAAACCCAAAAACAGTAAATGTACAACTAAGCGCAATTAGCAAAGTAATAAAAAAGAATACTAAAGCCAATCCGGCAGATTCGTATGGACTTAATTTTAAAATTATCAGTATCCATGCAAGCCAAGCCAGAACTCCTGAGAAAGCTATTATAGATATGTATCTATTATGAGTCATTTTCTGATTTTATTTTCTTTAGAATTAATGGAATTTTCTTAAAATCTTTCATATGCACATCCTTCTGACGAGGATCATACAATGCCGCAGCAGGATGGTAAAGAGGTAAATACACTTGCCTATCTTGCCAAATCCCGGATGCCCGTTTTGGCTGTCCATGAACTTGAGAAATCTTTAGTCCGGGCATAAATCTGCCCATAGAGTGTCTTCCCAAAGTCACAATAATTTTTGGTTTTATCATCCTTATTTGCTCTTCCAAATAACTCCAACATGTATCTATCTCTTTCTGTTCCGGATCTCGATTGTTGGGAGGTCTACATTTCACCACATTCGCTATATAAACATCTTCTCTTCTAAGACCTATACTTTCAATCATTGCAGTCAAAAACTTTCCCGCAGCCCCAACAAAAGGCCTTCCTTGCAAATCCTCATCCCTTCCAGGCCCCTCACCTATAAACATAATGTCAGCATCCTCTGCCCCTTCTCCGGGCACAGCATTAGTTCTTCCCTTGTGCAAAGGACATTTTTCGCATTTCGCGACCATTTTATGAAGATCCTTTAGGTTCATTTTTCTTATCAAAAACCATAAACAAAATCCAGAATCCCAATGAAACAATTACAATCGGTACTAAATGGTAAATTAGAGTTTGGGAAAGTGATCTTATCAAAAGAGCTATTAAATCAAATTGAGCTTGAGTTTCAGTAAACTCGAGTTTTTCAGCTAAAAAATACAGAGAAATAAAAGTAACCAATGGAATAATTGATGCCAAAAATATAGCTCTAAACTCCCATTTCATAACTCTTGTAAATGGCCTAAATACCACCAGCGCAATCAAAAGCAGAACTACAGCCAAAACAACCAGACAAATAATAAATGCATTATTCAAAATTCCCATGAAATAATCAGATACATCCTCTCCAACTTGAGCATCAATCCCTGCCGTGTCAATTTCAAATTCATAAACTTCCGGAACATCAACCAATATTTGCTCTTCTAGCTCCAATTTCACTCCATCCTTAACGGTAGAAACCAAAACACCCTCAGGAATACAATTATGCTGATTTACATCGAATTCAGCTATTGATTCACATGGCTCCAAATCACCAATGACCATTTCTGCAATTGATTCTGCCAATATCGGAGCCTTCTCTTTCATCCAGTCAAACGGTATATTCAAATACAAAATTCCTTCCTCGTTAAACTTTGCTTCCTTTATTTGTTTTTCAACATTTTCAACAATAGCAACCAAATCCTCTGATGAATATACATCTCTAAGCATTTCTACAAATTGATCTCTATCCAAAGTTCCAAATTGCTCTTCCCACTCCACATCGACAGGAATTGAACTAATAAACATTTCATAAACCCCCTCCAA
>JBDRIE010000020.1:0-2135 GCA_043816165.1 Nitrospirota bacterium
TCGCAAGAAAGACAGAAGTTGACGAGTTAAAAGAGGCGTACATAAAGGGCCAGATAGCAGATATTGAAGTGAAAGAATATTTATTCGAATCTCTTATTAAATTCTTTGCTCCTGCTCGAAAAAAATACGAAGAACTGAAAAATAATCCTGATTTTGTTAAAGACATTCTTAG
This sequence comes from Nitrospirota bacterium, assembly GCA_043816165.1. Classification (GTDB taxonomy): domain Bacteria; phylum Patescibacteriota; class Gracilibacteria; order UBA1369; family LOWO2-01-FULL-3; genus JAACEU01. The sequence goes on from JBDRIE010000020.1 coordinate 173, forward strand.
TCGGGGAGCGGAAAAAGCAAAACGTGTTGCAGGACAAACAATGAAAGAAGTAAAAGAAACAATCGGTCTAGTAAATGCATATTCCGTTTGTCATCCTGAACTTGTTTCAGGATCCAAAATTACCATCAATGACTTTTCAAAAGTGGAAATCCGTGTAGGGAAAGTGACGACTGCTGAAAACGTTGAAAAAAGCGAAAAACTTATTCGCCTCCATGTTGATTTTGGCGACTTCGGGAAACGCATCATTTTTACCGGTATCCGGACCTATGGATATACGGCAGACGATTTTACAGGAAAACAATTTTTGTTTGTCGTAAACCTTGAACCACGGAAAATGCCCTCCTACGTTAAAACTTCGGCGGGCATGGTGGTTGAAGAGTCGCAAGGAATGATCCTTGCTGTTGATGACGCTGATAATAAGCCAGCCTTTATAAAAGCTGAAGGATTGCCAGTGGGATCAAAAATTCGCTAATTACAATTTTGGTGGTTGGCCAAATGTTTCATCAGCGCTAATGGCTATTGCTTCTTCTTCGGAATATGGAGCAATAAATACTAAAACGAATCCATCTGGATCTTTAATAACAACTTCAAGTGTTCCCCAGTAATAATGACGTGGACCAACAACAGGGGGAATATTGGCTTCTTTACATACTTTCAACAGGTCACTTATTTTTTCAATATTTACCATTAAAGATACTTTGGAACTACAAATCGACTCTCTAAATACTTCCGGTTTGACTGCGCGGTGGCCATCAGCAATTTCTAAGCGTGCTCCGCCGCAAGAAAACGTTATTCCGTGATACGCTTCGGTAGCAGAAATAAGATTACCTTTTTCATCTTTTTGAAACGTCTTATCAGGACCGTATTCGAAAACCTTTGTAAATCCTAGTGTTTCATAAAACACTTTAGATTTTGCAAAATCTGATACTTTGATATGAACACCTATTGATTGAATCAGCATATATCGTCCTCATTCATATGTATATTATTTTTCATATATTAAAGGCTAATTTGACAAAAATCAATAGATATTGTATGTATATACATATGGTACTTTTTTACACGTGTTCATACTACGGGAAGCAGAAGTACCAAAAGTGGTACGATTTGGTCCGAAAAACCATAAAAGAGTTTCCTATTGAACTTCTTTCCCCTGAGGAAGGAAACTATCAATCAGTTCTCAATGAAGAAACTAAAAAACATATTACTGACCCTAAAGTACTCCACTACGAGGCCATTCGTCAGGGAATTCATCAGGCGGAAGTTATGATTGTGGAAGTCAGCCATGAAGACATCCAGCTTGGACACGAAATTACTTTGGCGCTTTCCGAAAAAAAGCCGGTTTTATGTCTTTCCATCCATGAGGACTACAGCAAAAAAATACATCACGACTACTTTGTCGGGGCAAAGTACAACGAACACAACATCAAATCGATTATCCAAAACTTCTTGGCGCGTGCGCGGGAACTTACTTTATCCAAACGATTTAATATGTTTTTATATCCATCTCAAATAGAATATGTAGAAAAAATAGGGAAACAAACAGGTATGAATATGTCTGAATATATTCGGCACCTTATTAATTTGGACAAACGAAATACCCGTCTTGGTGAAACTAGTCAAAGTTCGTGATATACTTGAAGATCAATCTATGGCTACTAAACCGCAAAAAGCAAACCTGCCTCATCGGCAGGCGAATGGGAATTCGAAACATCCAAAAAAAATGTTTGAATTCAAGCTGCAATTTAACCTCAAAAACATCGTTACCGGGCTTCTTATTGCCTTTATCGTGCTTTCTGTTATCGGAAATCTCGCTAACCCTAATGGCATTCTGCCGGAACAACCATTCACAACAACCATTTCTGATATTAAAGACAAAAAGGTGAGTACAATTGAAGTAGAGGATAGCAAACTCACTGTTACTTACGCAGATGGAAAAAAAGTTATCTCCCACAAAGAACCG
>JBDRIE010000021.1:0-14929 GCA_043816165.1 Nitrospirota bacterium
GCAGCTAGATCAAGCAACCCGTGACCTCGCCCTTACCATGATTTTAGACTACTCTGGTAGGATGGATTTTGGCTTGTGATAGCGGGTATTGGTAGAGCTGGTTGGTAATGGTCGAGGTGGGTCAGAGGGGCACACCCTGTGCAAGTTGATTGTAGCATGGAGTTATTAATATGCAGTTTGCTGAGGTTATTAGTTTTGTTGACTAATTACTACTTTTGGGCTAGAGTATTCAACTTATTATTAAAATATTGTTATTATGTCTTTAAGTGAAAATTCTCAAACTCCTAAAGATTCTGATGGTGTTGAAGTAGAGGTGAGGTATCTTGATGAAAAAGTGATGATTGAGAAAATTAAAAAATATGGAGAGCGTTACAAATTTGTATTTTCCAAGAACGAGGATGGATATAAGTTTCTTACACTTGGACCAACTGATACCAACCATATAATGCTCATTGAGGATGAGGAAACTTTAATTGGTGGTGGGAGAACTTTTATTTCTATTGAGGATGATGAAATTAAATGTACCGCAGAATGGGGATCAGGTACATGTATTGAAGAAAGACGTTATGATAGACCTAGAGATGAAAATGAGGCGAAAGAAGCTTTGGATGAGGTGATTACTACAATTCGAGATTGGGTGAAAAGATCTTTAGCTCAAAGTGAAACTTCTGGAGCCGCGAACGGGAGTTGAACCCGTGACCTCACCCTTACCATGGGCGCGCTCTACCAACTGAGCTATCGCGGCTTAATTTGTTAATAAGTTTTCCGGGAAACTCAGCTGATTTTACCAAACTGAACTTTTTTTAACAATTTATTTATATTTTGCCTCTGATTCTGTAAAGAAATAATCATCCGTAAATCCGGCTATGTAGTCCATGACCATTGCGATGTAATACGCTTCTTCATCAGAAAACTTTCCATAAACCGCTTCCATTTTTTGTCCATAAACAACTTCATCGCGTCCTTCTCTAAAATCCAATATTGACGATTTTTTATGACCGCTTGAATCTTTGAGAACTTCTAGGAAATGTTTAAATAAATATGTCATGCGTTCTTGTAAATTCGGTGTGCTTATGCGTACTCGTGGATCTTTTGATTCTACTGCCGCCAGCGAATTAACTTTTGGATAATTATTATACAAGAAGTCTCTTTTGAACTTATTTACAAGAGTACCTATTTTTTCACTATAAGTTATTTCGTTTTTCCCATAGCTGTGTATGAGCAAGTCATTCACCAGTCGATTGGTCATAGTAGCTCCATCTTTTCCGAGTTCTCTGGCGATATCAGCCGGAAGTTCTTCTCTTCTAATAACTCCTAAACCAACCTGGTCTTCAAAATCTTCAGGAGCGTAGTGAAGAACATCCACCATCGCGACAATGGCACCTTCCAGCGTTGCAGGTTGAATTCGAGCTTTACTTGCTGCTGCAAACACTTTTTTGGGATCTCTTTCACCTTTTGAGCCATTAATTACCTCAGCAAGATACCTTTGAATGTCTGTCTGAATTGCTTCAGGCTTATGTATGAGATCCGGATTTGGGATGGATTTTATAGTATCCTTTTCTCCATCATGGGAAAGAATTCCGTGACGGACTTGATCGGTAAGATTTAATCCGGTTCCTTTTGGGAATCCAATGCGACCTTCAACGCGGTCAACTACATGCAAGCTTTGAACGTTATGTTTGAACGCGCCCAGTATCTCCAAAATATCGCGACGTGTCTCAAGAAGTGAAGTAGTGACATGTATCTCTCCATTATGTCCGAGTGGTGGATGACCTAAATCATGGCCATATGCGATTGCTTCCACCAAATCTTCGTTTGCTCCAAGCGCTCGTGCAATTGCTTGCCCTATCTGTGCAACTCTTATTGTATGGGTAAGTCTGTGTGTAATATGAGGATTTGTGGGTGTTGTGCATGATTGAGTTTTCCCCGCGAGCCGTTCAAAGCCTTTTGAGAAGGCGACACGACGAACATCTTCTTTAAAAGGATTTTGAATGTAAGGGAAACGAGTTGTAGACCTTTCCATGTCTTCGTCCTGGCGATATGCTTCTTCAATTGTTGCCGCATGTTCCGATGGTTCTGTATTTTTGCCTAAATTTCTCGCAGAGATTTCTGTGCAAATTTCCTCAATTTCCTTAGGAGTAAACTCGTCTGATCGAATGTCTTTTGCCTGTATTGGAGGTGGTTGTTCACTCATAATTAATTGATTAAGAGTATATGACAAAAACTTAGCTTCATTTTCCGGTTATGTCAACGGTGTGGTGTTTTGGAAGGGGTCCCGCACACGATGTTTGTTGTGCGCGGGACAGGGGGTGACTTGGTGTTGGCTTGTCATCTGTTGATGAACATGAGGAGGACAATTCGTATGCAGGTGACAGCCAGAGTGGCTGCTGCAACGCCTTTTTCTCTGAACATTACGAATCCTGCGATGGTCGCCGCCCAGAAGATGAATGCGAAGTTGATGTTTATCGGCTCCATCTCTCTTTTGTCCAGGTAGTTTCGGACCGTCATCATGGTCAGAATGATCCATATTGAGGCTAGTATCAGTCCGGCGACGATCACCCAGGAAGGCATACTGTCAATGAAAATTCTGATCTGTTCCATCACTGTTCTCCTCTTTGCCAAGTAGCAAGTCCCTTTGTCGGTTCAGGGCCTGCATTGATTGATTTGCGACTCTAGAACACAAAAGGAGCTGATTATATATTAATTAAAATCATTTGACAATAACCCAAATTTCGCTAAAATTCCTTTGCTTTAAACAAATTGAGCTATGGCGAAAGGAAAAAGTCAGTATGCAACTTGGTTCTGCAAGGATTGTAATCGTGGGAATTACCTGAGTTATTATCCTAAGAATCGAAATGACGAGATCGTTAAGGAACTTAAAAAGTTTTGTCCTAAGTGCAGACAGCACGTTGTTCATAAAAGGAAAGATACTAAGAAGGGGAATTAGTATTGATTTTGGCTAAAATGGTTGGCGCATGAGCGCTGCTTTTGTTATAGTTTGGCGTGCAAAATACAGGCCCATAGTGTTAACGGTAGCACGTTGGTCTCCAAAACCAAAAGTGAGGGTTCAAATCCTTCTGGGCCTGCCAAAAAGTGCTTTTTTTGTGGTTTCGAGGGAGAGGAGGGCGCATTTTATGCGGCCGGGGGAGATTTCTATTCCGAGGAGTTTGTAGATGTCTTTTGGGGTGAGTTTGGCGATTTGGGCGGTGGTGAGGCCGATGAGTTTGTCGGTGAGCATGTCGGCTGAGGCTTGGGAGATTGCGCAGCCTTCGCCGTCGAATTTGGCTTCGGTTACTTTTCCTTTGGGACCTTTGGCGATTTTGAGGTAGAGGATGAGTTTGTCGCCGCAGAGGGCGTTGTATTCTTCGGCTTTTTTTGTGGGGTTTGCGATTTTGCCCTTGTTCTTAGGGTTTTTGAAGTGGTCGAGGATGATTTCCGAGTAGAGATCCATTGTTGATTGTTATTTGAATGTTTTTAGGGTTTTGATTAGGGCTTTTTCAGCGCGGTCGACGTCCTGCAAGGTGTTGTAGAGATAAAAGCTCATTCTGGCTGTGGAATGGATGTGGAGGCGGTCCATGAGCGGTTGTGCGCAGTGGTGGCCGGCTCGGATGCAGACGTTTTCGCTGTTGAAGATTGTGGCGATGTCGTGGGGGTGGATTCCTTTGATTGTGAATGACAATGTTGAGCCGGATTGGTTTAGTGGGGGAGTGTGGAGTGTGACTTGTGGGTGGGCGCTGAATTTCTTGATGGCGTACTTTTTGAGTTCTTGTTCGTGTTTGTGAATGGCGTTGAGACCGATTTTTTGGAGAAATTCCAGTGCCGGTTTTAGGGCTATGACATCAGCGATATTTGGTGTTCCTGCTTCAAATTTGTTTGGGAGGGGGGCGAATGTGGACGAAAATTGTCCGACTTTTTCGATCATGTCTCCACCAAAGAGGAATGGTGGCATTTTGTTCAATAGTTCTTCTTTTGCGTAGAGGATTCCGACTCCTGTCGGGCCGAGGCATTTGTGTCCTGAGAATACGAAGAAGTCGCATTTGAGTTTTTGGACGTCCGTCTCGCTGTGTGCCGCGCTTTGGGCTCCGTCGATGAGGACTTTGGCTCCTTTTTTGTGGGCTTCGTTGATGATGCGTTTGAGTGGTGGAATTGTCCCTGTGACGTTTGACATTGCTGTGATCGCGACGAGTTTTGTGCGGGCGGTTAGCAGTTTTTCGTACTCGTCCATGTCGAGTGTGTAGTCATTTTTTAGTGGAATGACTTTGAGTTTTGCTTTTTTTCTTTTGCAAAGTTCTTGCCATGGAACAAGGTTTGAGTGGTGTTCGAGTGCGCTGACGATGATTTCGTCCTGAGCCTTGATGTTTTTTTCTCCCCAGGTGTATGCGACCAGGTTGATGGATTCGGTTGTGTTTCTGGTGAAGACGATTTCATGGACGTGTTTGGAGTTTATGAATTTTTTTACAGTTTCGCGGGTGTCGCTGTAGGCTTGTGTTGCTTTTTCGGAAAGGGTGTAGATTCCCCGGTGAACATTTGCGTTAAATTTTGTGTAATAATTGGTGATTGCGTCGATTACCACTTTTGGTTTTTGGCTTGTTGCCGCACTGTCCAGGAATACCAGCTTTTTGTCGGCGAAGATCGGGAACTGTGATTTTATTTTTTTTGCATTTAACATATTTTTGATAATTCTTTGGTAATTAAGTCTCGAATTTTCTCGTCAGGAATGAGTTTTATATCGGTACTGAGGAATCCTTTTATCAGTATATCTTGTCCAGTGGCTTTGTCTAATCCTCTACTTTCCAGGTAGAACATCATGTCGTCATTTACTTTTCCGATTGTTGCGGCGTGGCCGGCTTTTACTTGGTCGGCTTCGATTTCGAGACATGGGATAGTTTTGGTTTTTGCTTGATCAGAAAGCATCATGGTGTGGTTCGCGAGGTATGTGTCTGCGTGTTGGGCTTTTTTGTGCACTTTTATGTCACCTTTGTAATCGATTTTTGACTTGTCGAGGAGCGCTCCACGGATGTGATAGTGCGCGTATGTATTTTCGGCTTTGTGATCGGAAATTGTTTCAAATTGGAATGATTGGTTGTCTTTTCCCAGTATGAAAGTGAAAAAATTTAGCCGTGAATTTCTTTTTTTGAATTCAAATTTGATTGTTTTTTTGCCTTTCCAGCCTTTGTCCAAAATTACGATGTATAGAAGTTCGTCTATTACTTCGATAGTTGTAGTTTCTAATTTTTTTACGATTATAGTTTTCATAATTGGTTCATTTCCATCTCGAGTAATCGATTGAGCTCGAGGGCGTATTCGATGGGTAATTCTTTAATGATTGGATTTGCGAATCCGTTTACTATTGTGGTTGCGGCTTCTTCCTCGCTGAATCCGCGAGATTTTAGGTAGAATAATTGTTCTTCGCTGATGCGTGAAACGGTGGCTTCGTGTTCGACGGAGACGTCGTTTTCGTCTATTTGTATTGTCGGATAAGTGTCTGACCGCGATTTTTTGTCTAATAGAAGCGCATCGCAGGCGACGTGGCTTTTTGCGTTTTTTGCTCCTTTGTTGATTTTCAAAAGTCCTCTGTAGGATGATCTTCCTCCATTTTTGCTGATTGATTTTGAAATTATTTTTGAGCTGGTGTTTGGAGCGGCGTGGACGATTTTTGTTCCTGAATCTTGATGTTGGCCTTTTCCGGCGAGGGCAAGCGCGTGGGTTTCGCCTTTTGCGCCTTCACCGAGCAAATAGATTGCCGGATATTTCATTGTGATATATGAGCCGAGATTAATGTCGAGCCATTTTACTTCTGAATTTTTGTGAGCGTGGGCTCGTTTTGTCACTAGGTTGTAGATGTTGTGAGACCAGTTTTGGACTGTTGTGTATTGGAAATGTGCGCCTGGTTTTACGATGACTTCTACGACTGCGGCGTGGAGTGATTCTGTGGAATAAACGGGTGCGGTGCACCCTTCGAGGTAGTGCAGGCTGGCTCCTTCTTCTACTATTATTAGAGTTCTTTCAAATTGTCCCATGTTTTGGGCGTTGATTCGGAAATATGCTTGTAGCGGGAGGTCGACGTGGACTCCTTTTGGTACGTAAATGAATGATCCTCCCGACCAAACCGCTGAGTTTAGGGCGGCGAATTTGTTGTCGTTTGCGGGGACTATTTTTCCAAAATATTCTTTGAAGATTTCAGGGTATTTTTGGAGGGCGGCATCTGTGGAATCGAAGATTACGCCTTTTCTTTTGAGGTCTCGTTGTAATGAATGGTACACGATTTCGGATTCGAATTGTGCTCCCGTTCCCGCGAAAAATTTTCTTTCGGATTGTGGAATTCCCAGTTTGTCAAAAGCTGTTTTGATTTCTTTCGGAACATCATCCCAATTGGTTTTTGGCTTGTCCTGGGGCTGTATGTAGTAGTGGAGGTCTTGAAGATCGAGTTTTGAAAGGTCGGCTCCCCATGTTGGCATTTTCATTTTCTTGAAAATTTCGTAGGCTTTTAGCCTGTAATCTAGCATCCATTCCGGTTCGCCTTTTCTTTTTGAAATTTCTTCGACTTTTTTCTTGGTCAGACCTTTTGTGGATTTGAAAACAGAGTGGGTTTTTGTTTTAAACCCGAACTTGTAATGATCGAATGTGCCTGCAAGTTTTTTTGTACTCATTTAAAATGCTTTATATCCTTTTTTCTCCAGTTCTAGGGCCAAAGATGCGGTTCCGGATTTAACGATTTCTCCATTTTTAATTATATGAACGTAGTTTGGCGTGATGTGGTCGAGAATTCTTTGGTAGTGGGTAATCAACATGAGTCCGAGGTTTGTGTTTTTGTGAACTTTTTTGATTCCTTTTGCGATTGTTTTCAAAGCATCAATGTCTAGACCGGAATCTATCTCGTCTAGCATTGCGATGTTTGGCTCCAGGATTGCCATTTGAGCGATTTCGGCTTTCTTTTTTTCACCTCCGGAAAACCCTTCGTTTACAGATCTTTCAATTAATTTTTCATTCATATCGAGGAGTTGTGCCGTTTCTTTCATTTTTCCCAAGAATTCTACCGGTCGGATTAGATCTTTTTTGCCCCGCCTTCTGCGGGATCTTTGATTGGCTTTTAGATTCGCGTTCTTTGCCAGTCTGAGAAAACTGCTAAATGGGACTCCTGCGATTTCTGTGGGATGTTGAAATGAAAGGAACAGTCCGAGATTCGCTCTTTTGTTTGTGTCGAGTTTTAGGATATTCTTGCCGTTAAGCGTGACTTTTCCTTTTGTGATTGTATATCTGGGATGTCCCATAATCGCGTTGCAGAGGGTGCTTTTTCCTGATCCGTTTGGCCCCATGATTGCATGAATTTCTCCCGATTTTACTTCGAGATTTATGCCTTTGAGGATTTTTTTCCCCTCGGCTTCAACGTGTAGATTTTCGATTTTCAGAGTGTGTTTCATTTTGAGAGTTGGTAAAGGGTTTTTGATCCGAGGAAGTTTTCAATTTCCTGATTTACGCGTCTTAAGCCCAATAGGATTTCGCAATTTTTGTTGTAACATTGCGGTTTTTTCAGGCTTGGTCTCAAACATGGAACTATTGAGATTGGACCTTCGAGGGCTTCAATTACTTCTTTTATGTATAATTTTTTCGGATCTTTTTTTAATGTGTATCCTCCGTATTTTCCCCTCTGCGAAACTATTATGTCTTTTTGTTGGAGTTGTTGGGCGATTTTTTGGAGGAAGGAAAATGATAGATTTCTTTTTTCAGCAATTTGTTTTATTGATGATTTTTCCTTTGCCAGATGCAACAAAAGGATCAATGCGTAGTCTACTTTTTGTGTTAAATGGAGTGCTCCACTTCGTTGTTTATTCATACCAATTTAGTCTTAATTAGGTGGAATTAGAATTTATTATAAAATGCCTGAATTGTCAATGGATGAGCCTTTTATCAAGTAACGATATTTGGTACTATTCGTTTTGTACTTTGTCTTTTAACCATATAACCATAACCATATTAAATATGAAGATCAAAAGTTTACTTGTGGCTCTTATTATTGGAGCGCTGACCTTTTCTACTACAGCCTTTTCTGTGGCTGAAGTCTCAAGTTTTTCAGATGTGGGGGAGTGGGATACTACTTTCAAAGCGATAGATTATCTGCGTAATGAGGGCGTTGTTGTTGGATACGAAGATGGAACTTATGGAATTGATAGCAATATCAATCGTGCGGAGTTTTTGAAAATTGTGATGGAGGTTACCGATTATGAACTTTCCGGAGAGGATTGTTTTCCTGATGTAACGGATCAATGGTTTGCTCCTTATGTTTGTACCGCTAATGAACTTGGATTTGTGGATGGATATGATGATGGAAATTTTAAACCTGAAAACGATATAAATTTTGCGGAAGCGAGCAAGATTGTTACGAATATTTTGGGAATGGAACTCGTGGAGGATGATCAGGAATGGTTTTCGCCTTATGTTTTAGCTTTGGAAGAGAATGATTCTATTCCGGCTGAAATTAATGGTTTTGATCATGATGTTTTGAGAGGGGAAATGGCTGAAATGATTTGGAGAATTGATACGGAAAGAACTTACAAAGTTTCAAATACGTTTGCAAATATTCAAGCGGGACAGCCTGCTGTAGAGGAAGGTGCTGAGTTGATGGAGTTTGAATCTTGTGTGGAGCTTGCGAATTATTTTGAAGATAATTCTTATAATTATTATGGGTATTGGGATGATGGAATGATGTTGGCAGAGACTGATATGGCGGCTGAGGGAGAGATTATGAAATCTGCGGCTGCGCCTGCGGCGGAAGAATCTGCCGGAGACACCTTGAACGGTGGAGGAGGTTCTGATGAATTTTCCGAGACAAATGTTCAGGTTGAGGGCGTAGATGAAGCGGATATCGTGAAGACAGATGGAGAATATATTTATTTGGTAAAGGGATATGATGTTCGAGTTGTAAAAGCTTATCCACCGGAGGCAATGGAAGAAGTTGGATCTGTGAATTTTGGAGATTCAGCTTTTTATCCATATGAAATGTATGTGGATGGAGATCGGCTGGTTGTAATTGGAACAACTTATACTTACGAATTTGATAGAGGTTACGATTCTTATTATGGAAGTTCAGCGACCGCTGTTTATATAGTTGATATTTCGGATAAGACTGATTTGGAGGTTTTGAGAAGAGTTACATTTGAAGGAAGTTACAATACTTCCAGGAAGATCAATGACACGGTTTATTTGGTAGCGAATCAATATAATTACTATATTCCGTGGGAAGGTGATACTTGGGTGCCCGGTGATTTGGTTCCGTTGGTTGAAGATACTGCGGTTGGTGGTGTTGAGGAACTGGTAGGTTGTGGAGATGTTCGATATATGCCAGGGACTATTGATGTAACTGATTATACAATTTTAGCCGCGATTCCTGTGGACGATCCTGATGCTGATATTCAGGAAGAAGTTGTGATTGGAGCTTATGGAACTGTCTATGCTTCACCTGAAAATATGTATATCGCAGAGCCTAGATACAATTATGATTGGTGGTATGAAGAAAGTGGAAATTCGGAGGAAACTTACATTCACAAATTTGGACTTGATGATGTGAATATTGATTATCAAGGAGTTGGGACTGTTCCGGGAACTGTTTTGAACCAATTCTCAATGGATGAGGATGGAGAATATTTCCGAATCGCTACCACAAAAGGATGGTGGGATGATTCTTCAAATAATGTTTATGTGCTTGATGGAGAGTTGGAGCAGGTAGGAAGCTTGGAGGGGTTAGCTCCGGGAGAACAGATTTATTCAACAAGGTTTATTGGAGATCGACTTTATATGGTTACATTTGAACAAATCGATCCTTTGTTTGTGATTGATTTGAGTGTTGCAGATGCGCCGAAAGTTCTTGGAGAACTTCATATTCCGGGGGTGAGTGATTATTTGCATCCGTTGGATGAAAATCACATTATTGGATTTGGGCTGGATACTGCGAGTGCGGATGTGATTGAACAGCTTGGATGGTCTTGGTTCCAAGGAATGAAGATGTCTATGTTTGATGTGACTGACGTAAGCAATCCTGTTGAGCTTTATAAGGAAGTGATTGGAGATAGAGGAACTACAAGTGAGCTTTTGTACAATCACAAAGCGTTACTTTGGGATGGAGACAAAGGAATAATGGCATTCCCGGTTTTGTTGGCTGAAATTCCTCAAGCGGTGAAAGATGATCTTGATATTGATAATTGGGTTTATGGAGATTACACATTCCAAGGTGCTTATGTTTATGATGTGAGCGTGGAGGATGGATTCACTCTGAAAGGAACAATCTCGCATTATGAAGATAGCGAATTGGGTAGTGATTTTGATTATTACTATTATTACGGAGATAATAAAGATGTAGAAAGGATTGTGTATATCGGAGATTATTATTACACAGTATCTAACGCACTGGTTCAGGCAAACGAAATGGATAGTTTGGATGAAACGTCTGAAGTGGAATTGGCTGATTAGGATTTACTTGTCCGGGGGGATATTGTAGTAATCGAACAAATATTCGGCGATTTTGCTGAATGTTGGAGCGGCTGTTTGAGACCCCCATTGGTTGGCGTTTGGACGATCGAATTTTATTAAAACTAAAAATTGTGGGTCTTCAACCGGTCCATAACCTGCGAAACTTGTAATTGTTGTCCCATTTCCGGATAGGGCTTTTCCGTATTTGTACGTTTGGGAAGTTCCTGTTTTTCCACCTACATAATGTCCGGCGACCTGTGCTTGTTCGGCAACGCCGTTTTCTACAGAATTTACCAGCATTGCGGACATTATCGAGGATGTTTCTTCTGAAATTACTCGTCTTATTTCGTGGGGTTCTGTTTGTGTGATTGTTTCGTCATCGTGTCTGATTTCTTCTACGATGTATGGTTGCATCAAGACTCCGCCGTTTAAGATTGAGCAGTATGCATTTGCGAGTTGGATCATTGTGACGGTGATACCTTGTCCGAAGGCGTGGGTTGCCAGCTCTGATTCAGTCCAGTCTTCAAAATATTCGATTTTTCCAAGGGCTTCTGAATCAAATTCAATGTCAGTTCGATCAAGGAATCCAAATTTTTCCAGATAGCTGTAGAAGAGGGCCGGGCCGATTTTCTTTGCGACGAAAGTCATTCCGGTGTTGAGGGATTTTGCAATAACCGTAGTCATGTTTACAAGGCCGAAGTATCCGTCTGCGTTTTTGATTTCAAAGTCGTATTCGCCTGTGAATACGTTTTTGTCCACGCCGATTGGGCCTGTGTCGTTGTATGTTGTGTTTGGGGTAATGTCTCCATCGTCTATACCGATTGACATTGCAATGGTTTTGAATACTGAGCCGGGCTCGTATGGCCATGAGACTATTTTGTTGTGGTAGACCTCCGGGCCGATGTCGTTTTTGTATTTGTAGTATTTGATATTTCCATTTTCATCTTTTTCTTTGAAAATTGTGATGCTGTCGAGTGTTACCGGGTTTGTATAGTATGTGAGGAGGCCTTCCGTTTCACTTTCGTAGAGATTTTTCATTTCTTCCGTAGTAAATGTGATTTCTTTTTTTTCAAAAACATCTCCATATGCGTTTGGATCAAATCCGGGTGCGTTTGCCATTGCTATTATTGCTCCTGTTTTTGGATTCATAACTATTACTTGTCCGCCAAGTGCTTGGTATTCCCACACTGCGTATTCGAGGATTTGCTCGATTTTTAGTTGGATTGATCTATCTATCGTGAGGACAATGTCATCTCCGTCGACTGCCGGTTCCAGGATGCTATCTCCTACTGTGATTTGTCGGCCGATCGAGTCTTTTTTGGTTTGGAATTTACCTGCGATTCCCTGGAGTTGTGTGTTGAACGAGCTTTCGATTCCATATTGACCGATGTTGTCTGAATTTACATAACCGATCAGGCTGGCCGCTATAGTTCCTTCCGGGTAATATCGGAAATATTCCTCTGTCATGCCGATTCCGTTCCACATTTCGTCTTTGTCTTCGGCGGTCAACGCTTTGATTTGGTCTGATACGTCTATGTCCAATTTTCTCTGAAGGACAACGTATCTGTTGTCTCCTTTTAGAAGTTTTGTGAGTTTACTGCTTGGGATTTTTACGTAATCCGCAATTGATTCCGCCACATATTTGGTGTTAGAGATTTGTGGAGGGTATGCGTAAACTGTGTCGTCTATTACTTCGATTCCGCTGATGTTTATGTTTTGTAATTTTATTAGATCATCTTCTTCTATTTCGTTTGTGAGGAGAATTTCTTGTCGTTGTTTTTGGCTGATTTTTTCTGTTAATTCTTGTTTGAATTCTTTTTCCAGTTCTTCGTTTGTGAGCGGTTTTAGGAGTTCTGCGATTTCTTCTTCTGTCAGGTCCGGTGAAAGGGTTCTTGAACTTTTGTCTATTCTTTCATAATCTGTTGCGGCTGCATCCTCGAGGTCGAAAAGGAGTGGAGCAAGTTTGCTTGCAATGTATAGTGGATCTTTGATTAGGGCGGGATCTGCGTAAAGGAGATTGAGTGTCGTGTTTGTGGCAATTAGGAATTCTTCTTCCGAGTGGTAATCTTTGATAATAATTTCGCCTCTTTGAGCCGGGAGTTCGATATATCCGTATTGTTCTCTTGTTGCTATTTCCTGATAATAATCATTTTCCAAAATCTGGAGTTGGAACAGTCTAATTAGAATAATAGCTGTAATGAAAGCCATTCCCACTATCAAAAAAGTGATTTTATTTATCTCAACTCTTGGTTTTGATCTGTACATATTAATCTGAATTTTTTGGCCTGTGGATTATAGCACAAAGGTTTTCGCTTCGCTCAGCTATTTATTAATATACGCGTTCGTTTTGCTGCCGCGTTATGATATAATCTTCGCCGATGTTTAAAAAGACTACATTAGACAATGGGCTAAGGATTGTAACCAAAAAACTTGATGGCACAAAGGCGGTAACTGTGCTTGTTTTGGTTGGAGCAGGAAGTCGATATGAGGATCAAAAACTTCGAGGTATCTCGCATTTTTTGGAGCACATGTTTTTTAAGGGGGCGGAAAAATACAAAAATACGAAAGAAGTGAGTGAGGCGATTGATAATGTGGGAGGGGAGTTTAATGCTTTTACCGGGAAGGAGTATGCCGGTTATTATGTGAAGGTTGCCGGTGAGAATGCTTCTGTGGCGTGTGATGTTCTTTCGGATATGCTTATTCATGCGAAATTTGAGCAGAAGGAGATTGAGAAGGAGCGTGGAGTGATTTTGGAGGAATACAATATGTATCAGGACACTCCGATGTATCAGATTGGGTGGAAATTCGAGAATTTGGTGTTTGGGGATCAGCCGCTTGGATGGGATCAGATTGGGACAAAGGAGCTGATTAATGGAGTTATGCAAAAGGATTTTGTTGATTATAATAAAAAATTGTATACACCGGACAATGTGGTGATTGCCGTGGTTGGGAATATTGATAATGATGATGCTGTTGGCATGGTGCAGAAATATTTTGAGTTGGAGGAGGGTGAAAAGGCATATGAATTTGAAGGTTTGAAAGGGTTGGGAACTGAGAAAGTGTACTTGAGGGATAAGCAGACGGAGCAGGCGCATATTGCGGTTGGATTTCCGGGCTATTCTGAGGTACATGATGATCATTGGGCTTTGAAGTTGGTCTCGGTGATTTTGGGTGGAAATATGAGTAGTAGGATGTTTTTGGGAGTTCGTGAGGCGAAAGGTTTGGCTTATTATATTCATACTTCAACTGATGATTATATGGATGGAGGTGTGCTTGTGACGAATGCAGGTGTGGATTTGAAGCGTGTGGATGAAGCGGTGAAGGGAATTGTTGAGGAGTATAGAAAATTGCGTGATGAAGGGCTTGATGAAGCTGAATTGAAGAAGGCGAAGGCGTATTTGAAAGGTAAAATGGTTTTGAATTTGGAGGATAGTGAAGAATATGCGCATTTGTTGGGAAAATATGAACTTTTGCATAATTCGGTGAAATCTCCCGAGGAAATAATGAAAATGATCGATTCTGTGAAAATAGCCGATATCAAGAGGGTTTGTGATGATATTTTTAAGGAAGAGGCTATGAAATTGGCTGTGATTGGACCGTTTGAAGATAAGGGGCATTTTGAGGGATTGTTGAAGTTTTAATGTGGGCGTCATCATCGATGATTGAGATCAATAGAGGCGTAGACGGATGGGGCGTTTTTGTGTTATAATAATACGAATTAAAAAACAAAAATGAAAAATAAAAAATTAATGTTTAGTGAGGCGAGATTTGTGTTTATGTCGCCTGAAAAAACTCCAGCTTCTGCTCCAGTTATTGCGCTCACTCCTGAGCAAAGAGCAAGAGTATTGAGGGAGCAAAGGGCTGATGCTTTGAAGGCGTCTGAGGAAAAACAGAAGAAGGCACAGGTTTTGTTGAAGGCAAACAGTCTTGATCTTGGAGGGCAAACGATTGAGATTGCTTTTGGTAAGACAAGCTCGCAGGCGATGCTTATGATGTTGTCGGCTCAAGTATTACCTGTACTGAATTCTAAGAAAAATGAAGATTCATTGAAAGTGGTTGCGAGAGTGTTGAAATTAGGAGATGTTGATATGAAATTGGCAGATCTTAAACCAATCGCTGCAAAAGTTTATGCGAAAGATCTATTTGATAAAGCTAAAGAGAAATTAGACGCAAAATATCCAAGACTTTCTGACTATTTAAATGCAAAGGGGATAAAGGATGCAGGGTTAAAAGTTAAGCTTTCTTCTGGAGCAACTGACTTGAAAGTTGAATTAGTTGAGGGAGATAAGGATTTACAAAAAAAATACGAAGATTGGAAGAAGGCCAATCCGTCTACAGATGTTGATAAAGCAGCGGCAGCTGCCTCTAAAGCCAAGGGAGCGATTCCTCCAGCTGAGCTTGAAAGATTTTCTCAGTCACCATTAGGTAAACTATTTAAATATTGGAAGGAGGGTGACAAAAACAT
>JBDRIE010000022.1:0-2197 GCA_043816165.1 Nitrospirota bacterium
CCACAATGGGAAGGGTATAAGAAAGGCAAAAGAGTTTGCCCCACAGATTTTATTGAATTCAAAGCCGATGATGCAAAATCCTCCGGTCAAGGAGTGGTTTTTGGCACTAAACCTTTAGAAATCCTAATCCCCTACCTCAAAGTCCTGACCAAAAGAGATGACATAGTAATCGAACCATTTGGAGGGAGCGGGTCAACATTGATAGCAGCAGAGAAATTGAAGCGCCGATGCTTCATAATGGAGAAATCGCCAGTATATGCCGAGGTAATCCGAAAAAGATGGGAAAATTTAACATCACTTAAAGCTAAAAAATTATGAAAACTGAAAAACAAAAGGGAACACTCCTTGAACAGATTAAAAAAACGCCAATTATACAAATAGCATGCGAAAAAACAGGGATAAGCAGAGCAACATTTTATAGATGGCGCAAAAGTAGTCGAAAATTCAGAGAAGAAGCTGACCAAGCTCTGGTTGATGGTGCAAGAATAGTTAACGACATGGCTGAATCTCAACTTATATCAGCAATCCGAGATCAGAACATGACCGCAATTATATTTTGGCTCAAGCATCATCACAAAAACTACAAAACAAGGGTCGAAATCTCGGGAAAAATAAAAACTGCCGACGAAGTCCTAACCCCAGAGCAACAAAAGATAATAGCAAAAGCTATAGAAATGGGGTGTTTAGGTGAAAACGATAACTTAACCCAACTAACATGATAAAGAAAATACTCAAAGACCACGCACTGAGAAGAATTTTGGCGAAACAAGATTTCTTCTGGTTCTTTCATATTTATTTTTCACACTATGTAACTCATCCCACAGCAAATTTCCAGAAAGAAATATTCAAACTGGTCGAAAATGAAGACATTCCAAATCTAGCTATTGTTTCTTTCAGAGGATCCTCAAAATCCACAATAGTGAATATGGCCTACCCAATATTCGCAATTCTAGGAAAACCGCAAAAGAAATTCATTCTCATACTAGGAAGAACTCAACAACAGGCAAGACAACATCTGAAAAACCTTAAAACGGAATTGGAGAATAACGCACTCTTAAGAGCAGATCTTGGCCCATTTGAAGAGGACGAGGACGAATGGAACGCATACTCACTAGTGATACCAAAGCACGGAGCAAGGATTACAGCCGCATCAGCCGAACAAAGCGTCAGAGGAATAAGACATGAGCAATATAGACCACAGATTATAATCTGCGATG
This sequence comes from Nitrospirota bacterium, assembly GCA_043816165.1. Taxonomy (GTDB): domain Bacteria; phylum Patescibacteriota; class Gracilibacteria; order UBA1369; family LOWO2-01-FULL-3; genus JAACEU01. Next base: position 1,218 of record JBDRIE010000022.1, read on the forward strand.
ATATCGAAGATTTAGCCTCCGTTAAAACCCTGGAATCCAGGGACAAAACATACCAATGGCTGACAAGCGAAGTAATACCCGCAGGAGATCAAAATACCAGGGTGATCATCATCGGAAACCTTCTGCACGAAGACTCGTTAATAATGAGGATTAAAAACGCCATACAAAACAATGAACTGAATGGAACATTCAAAGAATATCCCTTGATTGACGAGAATCATAAATGTCTATGGCCAGGCAAATATCCAACGAAGGCACATATCGAAACAGAAAGAAGAAGGATCGGAAACGAAGTTGCTTGGCAAAGAGAGTACCTATTACAAATAGTGACAGATCGAGACAGAGTCATATATCCAGAATGGATTCGTTTTTATGAAGAATTACCACCTCCCAGGGACGAAATTTCCCAATTCAGAGGAGCGTATGTAGGAATAGATCTAGCAATATCTCAAAAATCGCACGCAGATTACACAGCAATGGTAATTTGCTACGTATATAAAAATAGCAAAGACTTTCAAATCTATATTCTGCCTAACCCTGTGAATGAAAGATTAACTCACATGGAAACATTAAAGAGAGCCAGAGACTTATCAGACACAACAGATATCGATCGCAAAGCTAAGCTTTACATTGAAGAAGTGGGATACCAAGGATCTATAACCGAACAACTAAAACACGCAGGATATCCAGCAGAAGGAGTTCCAGTACACGGACAGGATAAAAGAGCCAGATTAGCCATAGTTTCACACCTTGTACAAGACGGGACAGTCTTATTCCCAAAACAAGGAGCTGAAAAACTAATTAAACAACTGACAGGATTTGGAATGGAAAGATATGACGATCTTGCGGATGCTTTCTCGATCCTTATATCACAAGTAATGAAACTGAGAGGTTCGGGCTATGTAATGGAACCTATTTTTATCGACAATAAAATACCTGAAGAATTCCAATTTAAAGGGGTTAGAGATCTTTGGGATAAG
>JBDRIE010000023.1:0-2304 GCA_043816165.1 Nitrospirota bacterium
TTTTAGCAATTTCAATCTTGGAGAAGTTTGATATAATGACTGAGGAGTAGTAAATCAAACTTTATTCGGGGATTGGCGCAGTTGGCTAGCGCGCGTCGTTCGGGACGGCGAGGTCGCCGGTTCAAATCCGGTATCCCCGACTCTTTAGGTCATGAGTTTCCTCCTTCTCCCTCGACAAGCTCGGGATTCGGAGGACTAATTCGACTTACAAAAAAAGGTTTCAAATTTGAACCTCTAAGACATATGTTTGTTCATAGGGAAAATGCTATATTGCTGAATTAAAGTATTCCTCGACTTTTTTAGAATGATTTGTATAATGAAGTTGTGAAGTTCGGAGTAAATAGATTGTTTATTTCGAAGAAGGCATTCATTTTACCTATTACTTTAATCACAATGCAAAAAGAATATATTGCTTATGATGATCCCTCAGTTCACAATGGAACTTATTTACTATGTGTTTTTCGGATTATTCCTCAAGATGGACTTTCGCTCGAAGATATAGCAACAGAGATAGCGGCAGAATCTTCCACCGGGACAAATTTAAAGGTGGGATCAGCAACTGAGTTTTCACTAAACTTGAACGCAAAAATTTATAAGATAGACAAAGAAAAAAATCTGGTATGGATCGCATATCCCTGGGCCATATTTGATAGTGACGGAAATATTCAAAATATACTTACTTTTATAGCAGGCAATATTTTTGGGGTAAGCGAAGTAAAAGCATGCAAGCTTCTTGATGTATATTTTCCTCCGCAGATGCTTGTGCACTACGATGGCCCAAGCTATACATTTGATGACATGCGGGACTATTTAAAAGTACATGATTCGCCGATACTGGGAACAATTATTAAACCTAAAATCGGCCTGACCTCCGCAGAGTATGCAGAATTATGCTACGATTTCTGGGTAGGAGGAGGGCACTTTGTTAAAAACGATGAACCGCAGGCAAATCAGGATTTTTGTCCTTATGAAAAAATGGTGGATTCTATCCAAATGGCAATGGACCGGGCAGAAGAGATAACAGGATGTCCCAAGATCCATTCATTTAATGTTTCGGCAGTAGATTTTGATGAAATGATTAAACGGGCAGATTATATTATAAAGGTCATGAAGCCCGGCAGTTATGCTTTTCTAATTGATGGTATCACTGCAGGCTGGATGGCTGTTCAGACATTGAGGAGACGTTATCCTGATGTGTTTCTTCATTTTCATCGCGCAGGACATGGTGCATTTACTCGAGAAGAAAATCCTATCGGATTTTCTGTTGCTGTACTTACGAAGTTCGCACGGCTTGCCGGTGCGTCTGGTCTTCATACCGGTACAGCAGGAGTCGGGAAGATGGCAGGGAACCCAGCTACTGATATCACTGCAGCAAGTTTAGCATTACGAACCGGATCTGAAGGTCCATTTTTTAAACAAGTATGGTCTAAGGTGGGGGAAAAAGACTCTGACATTCAGGCAATCATAGAAAATGAAGAAAAAGAGTGGTCTCAAGATTTGCGCCAGTTGGTTGCCAGTAGAAAATCGTCCAATGTGAAGAAAATTAAAGATGATTGGCGGGTAGTAAAGAAAATGGTACCTATTATCTCCGGCGGGTTAAATCCTATTCTGCTACCCAAGTTTCTGAAGATAATGGGAACGATAGACTATATTACAACGATGGGAGGAGGAGTTCACTCTCATCCAATGAAAACACAAGCTGGTGCAAAAGCTGTTGTACAAGCGTATGAGGCTTGGAAGCAAGGGATATCCCTAGAAGATTACGCTAAGGATCATGAGGAACTTTGTGTTGCAATCGAATTCTACGGAAAGCATAAGGCCTATTCACACAAGTTACAAGGATATGAGCACGTATAGATCTTGTTAAGATAAGAGAGTAGTATCGGCTAGGTTTTAGCAGATGGTTGAACCCCAAAATATATCAAGTGTATTCTCGTTGATTTAAGTATTGAATTTAGGAAGTATGATAATCAAAAGTAAAATAAGACCTAAGAGGATTACTGAACCCGAATAAAATTCCGGAAAATCTGTTCTCAGTAAAAAGGAGTTTTTGATATTATTCATCCTGGACATGTTATTTGCCATGGATGCTTCACGGACTCTGCTAAGCTTCTTCCGTGGAAATAAGTAAGGTTCTAATAAGTTCCAATATCGTACGGTCATCCCGATTTCTATTGACTTTGAGTACGGTTACGTTATAACATTTCAGTATGGGCATAGTTAAAGAAAATGTTATTAAAAATTTGCTAGCACTGCTTGTAATTCTGATTTCATACCCTATCTTCAAATCTCTATTGAAAGAAG
>JBDRIE010000024.1:0-28850 GCA_043816165.1 Nitrospirota bacterium
GAAGTCGCGAGACATGTATACGAATTGTATTTGCTGGGGAAGATCTAAACGAATTGGTTGACTGCTACGAGCAAACGTTATTATAATAGCGTACTTTTGAAAGATCTTTGAAATGTGGGGATGTATTGGCATTCGACAGGATGGTTTAGGTTTAATTGATTGCGACCAGGGGATTGCGCTGTCTCCCCTGTCGGTCTGCCGCCAGGCAGGCCTTATATCCGTCAGCGTACGATAAGTGCTAAAACACCTATCTCTGAGTTAGTTGCAAGATTTAAAGCTAGAGAATTTTCTCCGGCTTTTGTTCCTGTGCTAGCTTAATTGTCTGACAACTTCAGACTCGTCTGTGACTCCGACACCTGCTGAGTTTCACAGGCGTAAATTAGCAGGTTAAGGCTTGGGAGAGTTCTTCACTTTTAAGCACGAAAACCTACGAAGATAAGCGAATTCAATTTTTTTGTTTTTCCTTTATTGGGTTCGATGAAAACTTAGGAAAAAACATGGTTGTAGACGTCGTTAAATCTCATCTCTGGACCCGGGTTCGACTCCCGGCATCTCCACCAATCGTCCGCCTCGGGCGGACTCTTTGAAAACTTTAAGAAAGTTTTCAATGCTTTCAAAATATAGGTTGTGAGCAAAAACTATCTTCGCTTAGCTTCGCTTTTTTGAAGTGCAGGAAACCGCGAGACCTACACTTAAAAAAGCTACGCTTTGCTCGGATAGATTTTTGCTCACACTTTTTGGTATAGCGAGGTTTGCTTGACGCATTGCTAAGAAATGTTATTATGTTGCGTGCATAACGGTTTATTTGTTAGTGCGTATTGAGGCTGCTTAAGTTTCGATTCACACTCAGGCTGTGTGTTTGAAAAAGAGGCAATGGGGCCACAACCAAGACTGAAGAAGACGGAAGTGAGGGAAGACAACATGCGCGTAGAAGTTCATTTGTATCCGGAGGAGGAGGATGGATTCGCTGTGATAAAGCATCGTGGCGAGGAGGCGGAGACCACCGAGTTCGGAGCTGAAGAAGCCGCCGAGACCAACGAGGACCTGTCTGCCGCTGGTGTGCAGGTTGTCGAGGACGATAATCTCTTCGCGCTTGCGGAAGCCGAGCTGGCCGCCCAGGCCGCGACCGAGCCCGATGTCGAAGTCGCCGAGTCCAACGAGGATCCGCCTACCGATGAAGCCGAGCAGGCCGCCGAGACCGCGCCCGAGCAAGATGCCGAGAGCGCCGATGCCGAGCAGGCCCCGGTCGAGCCCGCACCCGAAGGTGACGAGCCCGAGGAGGAGCCGTCGCTGGTCGTCTAGAAGTTCGAGTAGCAGAAGAGCAACCCGCCCCAACGCCTCTTCTATTGTCCGCCCCCTGGCTTATGCTGGGGGGTGGTATTTTCATGCCAGTAAAGACCATTAATGCGTCGGCTCAATAGACAGGCTCGCTTTAGTTGCTTGTGTCGTCCCAGGTTCTTCGGGGTGTGTGTGTGAGTTCGTCGTCATAATACCACTCCTCTTGGGGTTTTCTTTTGGGCCAGTTTCTTTTAATTGTTTTGGAGGAACTTACCATGCGAAGTTTCAAAAGACGACGCATTTTGTCCACATGATCGATCGAAGGGTTTTTTCTTTTTTGCTCTTTTTCTTGAAATTCTTTACGTTTGTTATTGTTTTTGCTTGGCTCAATCAAGTGGAAATATTTTTTTCCTTTTTTAGTTTTTTCTTCCAGCAATTTAATCCCTATTTTTGGCAATAACTCTTTCAAGCTTTTTATTTGAGGGGGAAGATTACCTCGATATTTTTTTATTCCTTCAGCAATTTCGTCATAATCAACCCAATTGTTGTATTTTGAAGACAGTGCCAGAAATAATAATATGTCATGAAGTTTGTTAGGGATAAAGTCTAAATTTCTTATTACTTGTTCGTATTGCGTTCTGCCATTTTTGATTTTCTTTTTGTTTGTTTCTTTTGGTTTTTCAGAGGGGTCGTTGATTGGATCAAGGATCAGATAATGATTGTTGCGGCTGCCGTTTTTTTTCAACTCTGTTGTCTGAATTTTTCCAAGGCCCAACTTTTCCAGTTCTTTAAAGAGGAGGTTAAATGTATTTTGTATATTGTTTGTTCCTATTTTGTAGGTTTTGTTGAATTTCGACGCTCCAAAATCTTGAATATTTGCTGTTTTTCTTGCGACATCAAGCACTATTCTTTTTTGTTTGCCTGATAGTTGCGTGGCAAAATTACGTAGAATGTCTGCGACTGATTCTGGGTTTTTTGGTTGATCTTGTTTTTCCAGAGCTGTTTCTACGCGGGTATGGGTTTCTTGGCTGAGGGATTTTTCTTCTTCATTATCGCTGTCGCGTGTTGCGGAATTTTCAATCGGGATGGCATAGCAGACGTTTTCGATTGTTCTTCTCAAATCGGGCATAATATTTTTTTAACGAATAATAAGAAGGGGAGGATAAAACCTAATATATATTTTGTCAACATGAAGAGAGCTAGGCGTGTTCCAGTAATTTTGCGGTTCCGGAGGTTTTTTGTTCGCTTTGCCCGATTCCAACATATGTGAATCCCGCTTTTTCGATGACCGACTTATCAAAAATATTTCTTCCATCGAGGACGAGAGGGGTTTTCATCGTGGATTTTAGGGCTTGGAGGTCGATGTCTATGAATTCTTGCCATTCGGTGAGGATTAGCAATGCATCTACTTCACGAGCCGCTTCCAGGGCGGACGCAGAGAAGTCCACGTTGAAAGTTTCGATCAGTTTTTTTGCGTTTTCTGTGCCTTTTGGATCGTAGGCTTTGACGTATGCGCCTGAGGATTGTAGATTTTTGATGATTGTGAGTGATGGGGCTTCTCGCATGTCGTCAGTTTTCGGTTTGAAGGAGAGTCCCCAGATTCCGATGAGCTTTCCTTCCAATGACCCCACGTGTTTTTGTAGTTTTTTGAAAAGGAGGAGTTTTTGTTGTTCGTTGATTTCTTCGACGGCTTTTAGGAGGGAGAAGTCGCAGTCGAATTCGTGTCCTTTTTGGATTAATGCTTTTACGTCTTTTGGTAAACAGCTTCCTCCATATCCGATTCCGGCGTTTAAGAATTTGTCTCCGATGCGCTTGTCGAGGCCTACCGCTTTTGCGACGTCTTTGATGTTTCCGCCTGAGCGTTCGCAGAAGTTAGCGATTTCGTTGATGAAACTGATTTTGGTTGCGAGGAAGGAATTTGCGACGTATTTGATGATTTCGGCTGTTTTTATGTCTGTGAAAAGTATTGGTGCGTCGATTTTTTCATATAATTTTTCCATGGTTTTGCGGGCGTTTTTGGATTCTGTTCCAATGACTATTCGATCCGGCTTCATCGTGTCTTTGATCGCTGTTCCTTCTCTCAAAAATTCCGGATTTGAGATAATTTCGAATCCAAAGTTGACGTTTCTTTTTGCGAATTCTTCGTTGATTATAGTTTTGCACATTTCTCCAGTTCCGACCGGAACGGTGGACTTGTTTATGAAAATTTTGTGGTTATTTGCGTGTTTTCCAAACGTTTTGGCAACTTCTCTGACATATTGTAGGTCGGCGTTGTGGTCACGGCCCATAGGGGTTCCGACAGCGGAGATTATTATTTCCGAAGATTTGATCGCTTCTGCCGAGTCTGTGGTGAAATTTATTTTATTTTTCTTCACCAGTTCTTCTAATCCGGGTTCGTAAATTGGGATAATTCCTTTTTTGAGATTTTCGATTTTTGTTTTATCAATGTCCACACAAAAAACTTCATGGCCAATATCTGCGAGGCAAGCTCCTGTGGTGAGGCCGACATATCCGGTTCCAATAATTGCGATTTTCATGGTGTTGTTGTATCAGAGATGGGGCTGAGATTCAAGAGGCACAAGGGGTTGACAAAATAGCTACTCAGGGTAGAATACGTCCCTTGTGATTAATAATTTGGAATTATGGGCGAAAAAATGCGAAAATTTGCAGAGGGGGTAGAAGAAAAGGATCTTTTTGATACGATTTTAAGGGAAAATATTTTTTATAGTCCCATAGAAATCCTACAGCTTCTTGATGACAGTGACCCGAAAGTCTTGGAGATTTTTTTATCGGTAAGAGATAGGCTGGAAAAGACGTATCTGGAAGAGGGACAGGGAGGTGAAGCAGAAAGATTGCTAGATGTTTTTAATTCAGCCTTTAGAAAAGCCGGGATGGTTAGCGAGAACAAAGCGGCGATAGGCCGGTTGGGCGTAACGAGACCTCCTGAAGACAAAAGCTTAAAGGACATAATGAGCGACTTCGCTGAAATAGAGGACAATGGAGTTTTGAAGAAACCTTCCGGGCCCGGTAGAATAACTATGGAAATACAATCTACCAGAGGTTTAAGAGACAGCATGAGAGGGAAGATAGTTTTGGCTTCTCCGCTAATTCGTAGTGCGGTGGAGAAGGGGTTAAGAACTTTAGATGTGGGATGTCCCGGTTTTCGTGAGTTTCCGGATTCTATAGCCGCAGGCGGTTATGTTGTGTTTTCTTTCCAAGACAAAAAACCTCCTATAAAAGTGGAAGTTATTCGTTTAAATAAGTACGAAAGTATAAGTCAACTGGTTGAGGAGGAAGGGGATGAATTAGGAAAATTGGCTATGGGAACCAAGAAGGAGGAAATTGCGGAAGATCTGGGCAGGATTTTTATGGAGCACAGAATTAATGAGTGTGGATTGGTCGTTTTTGAGTTCAGGTTGGCTGATCGATAACATCGGTGTTGACATATTATGCTGGCTGTGGGATAAAGAGAGCCTTTTTAAAGTCAAATATTTATGGATTTATACGTTGAAAGACAGTGTATAGACAATATGAAGGGAGGAGATAGTAAGCAGTTTTTGCTTTTGTTTGAGGCGAATTTTAAGGATGTTCATAAATATGTGGCTAGACGTGTTGCCGATAGGCAGGAGGTTGAGAAAATTGTGCGATTGACGTTTTTGGATGCGCTTGGGCAGATTCGCAGTACTCCTACCGATGTGGGTTATGTGATATGGCTTTATAGTTTGGCGAAGCCTCGTGTTTGGGATTATATTGCAAAGTCTTCGTTTCCCGGGCAGTTAGGCTTGATTACGGTTTCCGGTAAGGGAAAAGAGGGTGATGATAATATTGTGGAAAAAGTAGATAAAATGATGAAAAAACTGTCTTTGGAGGAAAGGGAAATTTTGAGATTAAAGTTTTTTGAAGAGGTTGCGGATGGAGATTTGATTACGATTTTGGGTCTTGAGGAGGGGAAATTGGGACCGAAGATTTATAGAGTTTTAAAACGGGCGCACTTTTTGCTTTTTGGGGAAGACAAGGAGAAGAAAAAAGTGTATTTCGGAAAATTGAGCGGGCTTTTTGAGAATGTTCGCAAGCTGGAAGTGATAGAACTTCCCGAGGTTTTAAAATTAAGTTTGAAAGCGGATTTTACAAATAGAATTGAGAGAAAAAACTTCGCGATTAATGGGGAAGTTGTGAAGGAAAAGGAGCCGTTTGTTGCGGTGAAGGAAGATGCTGAAGCTCCACAAGGATCGAACGATCCTGCGAAGGTTTTTGTTGAGGCGGTGAAGGAAATGAGGGAGGAGGAAGAGGAAGAGAGGGTGAAGCAACAGGAGAAGCTCGAGAGACAGGAAAAGGCTTACGATTTCATTGATAAATGGAAAGGAGTTTTGGTATTGATTCCTATTGTCCTGTTTATCTGGATAATCGTTTTGGTTGTGATGAGTCTTTGGGGATTTTTTGATAAAGGTGTGAAGAGGGGTTATGTGAATACTTGTGAGGTCGAGGTCGAGTATGATGGAGAGATGAGCGATAGTGTTCGTCGAAGTATCGACAGGGGAATTACGAATAGGATTTGTGATTATTTTGAGGTTCAAGAAATGAGTATTGCTTATGGAGGGACTGGAGATGTGTTTGTTGAGGTTGACGTTACGGACTGGTTGCTGGAATATAGGTTCGCCAGAAAAAATGGTGAATGGCGAATCAAAAAATATGCAAGAACTCCTGATAGCAACTAAAAATCCGGGCAAGTTTGGAGAGATATCCGAAGTTTTTAGGGGGTTGCCTTTTGAGCTTTTGTTTTTGGGGAATATGGATGTGGATGACAGAGATTTTGTGGAGGATGGGTTTACGTTTGCGGAGAATGCGCGGAAGAAGGCAAAGTATTTTTCTGATAAGGTTGGGATGCTTGTTTTGGCTGAGGATTCGGGAATTTTGGTGGATGCGCTGGAGGGGGAATTGGGTGTTCGGACTCGTAGGTGGGGTGCCGGAGAGACTGCTAGTGATGAGGAGTGGATTGAGCACTTTATGAAGAGAATGGAGGGGGAAGGGAATAGAGGCGCTAGATTTAAGTGTAGTGCATGTTTGATTGATGGGGATGATGAGAAAATTTTTGATGGTGAAACGTGTGGTCTGATTACGGAAAAGTTGATGGCTCCTCTTATTGCGGGGCTTCCTTTGAGTTCGTGTTTTTTGCCTGAGGGGTGTGAAAAAGTGTATGCGGCGTTAAGCGAAGATGAGAAAAATTTGGTTAGCCACAGGGGAAAAGCTATTCGTGCAGTGCGATCATTTTTTGAGACTGATTAGGAGGCCGGTACCGATGTGTATGAGGTAGCTGTTCCAGCTTGGGTCTTTTTGGACATGATTTAGGTATGGTTTTAATTCTTTTTTGTGGGAAATCATATTGTCTGTGATTATCATGCCTCCTTTTTTTATGCGGGATCTGATTGTTTCGAAATAGCTTTGGTGTTCGAGCTTTGTTGCATCAAAAAATGCCATGTCGAACATTTTGGGGGTTTTTGGCAGGTTCTCAGGGGCGTGTCCGAGGATGAGGGTGATATATTCCGATAAGCCAGAGAATTTGAAATTTTCTTTTGCCAAAATGTATCTTTCTTTTTCGTGTGATTCTATTGTGTGCAAATGTCCTCCAATATGCGAGAGTGCTTCGGCAATCCATATTCCCGAGTATCCATTTGAGGTTCCGATTTCCAAGATGCTTCTATATTTTCGATTTTTAATTAAAAGATTTATAAACTTTCCGGTTTCCGGAGAAATGTTGAAATAAAGGCTTCGAGTGAGCTCTAGCTCTTTTAACATACTGGAAACTTTCTTTTTCATTGGCCAACACTAGTCTCTAATGATGTTTCTCGCAACGATAACTGTGAAGAGTGCCATTAGTGCGGCTCCTACGAAACCTTCTGCTGCCGCTATAAACCGCATTGCTCCGACGGCGTGATAGTCTCCATAACCGACAGTTGTAAAGGTTACAATTGAAAAATAGAGAGAGTTCCAGAAAGAATGATAATCCAAAGGTTTATTGTGGAAAAGGAGGCTTGAATTTAACGTGTAAAGAAACGCGCAAATCGCCATGATGAGTGTTGAGGCTATCAGAACCCGAATAAATGAAGTTCCATATTTGCAGAGCATGTCTCCAAATATAAAGTTTGTCCATCTGATTGGATTTTTGAGGCTTAGGATTTTTCTTTTGGAGCTCATTTCTTTGTAGTGGTAATGATCCGCAAAATCGTGAAGAGATGAATTTTTGTACATTTCTTTTATCTGTTTGTATTCTATTGAAGCGAAATGATGATTTTCTTCTTTTTCTGATTTCAGTTCTTTGCCGAACGTGCTTTTCTGGTCAATAATAGTTGTTGATGTGGTGAGGTCTTTTATTGTTGCCTCAATAAAACTGCAATTTATCAGCTTTGCTCCGTTTAAATCCATGCCCGTACAGTCGGTCTGTTGAAAAGCGCATGTGTTTAGTGAAGCGCTCTTAAAATCTGCGTGATTCAAGTCGGCATGTTCGAAAAAACAGTCGTGGATTTTTCCGTCCTGGAAGGTGCAGTGTTTTAGAATTGCGCCTTCAAAGTGAATGCTTGAAAGAATTGCTATGTTTTCCGTGAATCCTCCGTCGTCTTCCTGAATAGGGACTCGGAAGTCAAAACCGGAGAGGTTAATTCCTCTCAAATCTATTCCGTCCTCAAGTTCTTCGTCGTTAATGCCAGGGAAATTTTTGACTTTTTCTCTGAAGAGGACAGGGCTTAGGAAACATCTTGAATCTTTGATAATTTTTACCAAAGATTTACCTTTTGTGGTTGTCCATCTGTGACGGAGCTCTTCTATTTTTTCTTTTGCATAGATCATCGTATTATTATACCATAAATTCCTTTATGGGTCTACGATGATGTTTGGTTTTTCCTCGTCTTTGTCGTCTTTGTCTTTTTTGGAGTTGTTGCTGGATGAACCGTCTCCGATTTTTATTTCGATTGCTGATTGTGAGCTGTAGCCAAGACTGTCGATGACTTTTGCGACAATTAGGTGGCGTGATCCTTCTTCCAGGAACTTGGAGATGTTTAAATAACCGTTGTATGGTGCTGTTGTTGTGAAGAATTCTTTTTTGTCGTCGAGATAGAATTCTACTCTATCTACTCCGTTTTTCGCATCTACGCTAACTTCGACCAGGAAATTTCCTGTTTGGAGGATGCTTTGAGAAGTAGGGTTTGCAATGTTGATAGAAGGTGCAGAGGCGGCTGATTGTGCTGTGTGTATATCGTCGTATGTTGTTGGAGGAACACCGATTCTTACGCCGTCTACTGTTCCGGAAGCGTCACTAGTTTCGTAATAAGCTTTGATTTCGTTTGCCCAGTTTAGCATGTCAGCAATTGGTTCGTAGTTTTGGAATGTGACCTCTTCTATTGCTTCTTCAGGTGTGTATTCGGTGGCGAGTAGTCCGGAAACATTATCTATTTTTACCGTGAAGAATAGATTTTCTGTTTCGGTTGGAACTGAGAAACCAGGGAAAATCTCGGTTGTTATCATTGATGCAGGGGTTGATGCTCCCGGGAGTTTTCCTGATGCTTTTGAGACTTGCACGTGTTTGATTCCTTCCGGTTCCGGGAATGGTTCTGCAGGAATATCTTTCAATGCTTCTGTCATTACCTCATTGAAAATAGGGGATGCGGCGTCGTAACCGTTTGCGTTGTATCCAAGTCCTGTACCGTCTGTGTTACCAACCCAAACACCTGTAACGATTGTAGGCGTGTATCCGATTGTCCAAGCGTCTGATGGACGGACTGCTGTTCCTCCTGAGTCCATCTTGTTTTCTTTTGTTGAGGTACCCGTTTTTGCGGCGTTAGGCTTTCCGCTTATAAAAAGTCTTGGGCCGACCGCTACTTCCTGGTCTGAAAGAATATCGTTGATGAGATAAGCGATTTGTGGGTCAAGCACTTCTTCGAATTCTTTTTGAACATGTTCTTCAAGGACGTCTCCATTTGAGTTTTCAACTTTTAAAATACCTGTTAATTCCGGTTTTTTACCATTGTTTGCGAATGTTCCATAAGCTGTAACCATTTCTATTAATGGGACTTCTCCTGCTCCGAGTGCGAGCGGGTATCCATAACTATGTGCTTTGTTTAATGTGGTTATTCCCATTTTTTCAGATAAATCGATGATTTCGTCCTGTTCACCGGCCAGGAAGTATGTCTTGATTGCCGGGATATTTCTGGATTGCCCAAGAGCACGCCTGATAGAGATTTGTCCTTGCCAGTAGCCGTCGTAGTTCTGTGGTCGGTTGCTTCCAAGCTTTGTAGGGATATCGTAAATTACGTTTCCGGGTGCGTATCCGTTGTAGAAAGCTTGTGCGTAAACGATTGGTTTGAATGACGAACCCGGTTGTCGAGGTCTTATTACTACGTTTACGTTTCCATCAATTTCTTCGTTGAAGTAGTCTCTAGATCCTACCATTGCAAGGATTTCTCCGGTTTTTGAATTGATTGTAAGAATAGCAAGGTTGTTTGCTTCAAAACGTTCTTCGTTGGAATCTCCATATGTTGTCGCTACTTCTTCCGCTGTTGCTTGAATGTCCGGGTCGATAGTTGTGTAGACTTTTAATCCTCCTTGTTCAACTACGTCTTTTCCGTATTTGTCTTCTAAAATTTGCTTAATATATAGAACGAAGTGTGGGTGAGTGATCGATTCTTGGTAGTCGTTGAATACGATTGTTTGTAGTTCGTTTAGGGCTTCTTGCCTTTCTTCGGCCGTGATGTCACCAAGGTCGGACATTCGTTTTAATACCAGGTCTGATCGTCCTTGGATGTAAAGAGTTTCGCCATTTCCGAGCTCGACGTGTTGCCCTATTAACCCTCTGACATATTCTTCTTCTTCAAGGTCAGATTCTCCCTCAATATTTCTATATGCGAGTTCTTCTTCGGAGAATTCTTTTAATAAATGTGAGAACTTGTTGTTTCCATAAGGATTGTATCGACTTGGAGCTTGTGGGAGTGCGGCCAAGACGGAACTCTCGGCCAGCGTTAGGTCTTTTGCGTCTTTGTTAAAATAGATCTCGGCTGCTATTTGGCACCCATAAGCGTTATTTCCGTATGGGATTCTGTTCAAATACAGTTCGAGAATTTTTTCTTTATCGTAAACACGTTCAAGTCGGATCGCGAGGATAAGCTCTTTTGCTTTTCTTGTATATGTTCTTTCCGATGATAGGAAAGTGTTTTTTACGTATTGTTGAGTGATTGTAGATCCGCCACGAGGGGATCCAATGCCGAATATTTCGTACATTGCGGCTTTTGTAATCGCGAAAACGTCAAATCCTCCGTGTTCCCAGAACATGTCATCTTCGATTGCGACTGTAGCTGCTGCTAAATATGGAGAAATATCGTCATAATCGATCTGGTCTCTGTTTTCTTCTCCATGGATTGTATATAAAAGATTGCCTTCTCTGTCGAAAATTTCAGTTGATTGTGCAACTGACAGGTTTTCCAAATCTACTACATCCGGAAGCCCTATGGAGAGGATTGCGATCATCCCTCCTATAGTTATTGTACCGAGCAAAAACAGACCAACGAGCGCTGTGAAAACCCAGAAGGCTATTTTTTTATAAAGACTGACCTCTTTGTGTGGTAGGAATCGTTTTAACATCGAAAAATATCTTACTTTCTTTTAATGTAAAGCGCAAGGGAGCACTGTTTTCCAAAATTTTCGAGAAATTCCGTTTCGATGAGGCGGAATTTTCCGGGGTCGGTTGCGTACATGCTAAGTGTGCCAATTGGCTTGTCTGCCATCATTAGTGGAATGAGGATAAGCGCCTTGAATTTGTGAGCTTTGACCAGTTTGATTCCTTGGTGTTTTGTTGAGGAATCAATGTCTTGGATTATTATTGGTCTTTGGGTTTTGAATGCGTCTTCTGCGAGACTATTCTCGATAGCAATTTTGCTTTTGTCCAGCCATTTGTGGCTTACTCCAAGGCAGGAGAGAAGTCTTAGAGTTTTATTATTTTGGCTGAGGAGTCTTAGGATTGCTCCATCACATTTTGTGAGCATGCAAGTCGCGCTTACAATCAATTTTCCTACTTTTTCTATTCCTTCTTTTGAGGTTGTGATTTCAATGATTTCGTTCATGTAGTCGTTTTGTCGTTTTTGGATTCCGAGTTCTTTGTAGGCGTCTTGGATGGCTTCGAATCTTTTTTGGAGTTCGGTATTTACTCTTTTTCTGTCAGTAATATCTTGGTAGATGACCAGGTAACCTTTTGAGCCACCTCTAGTGTCAGTAACTTTTGTCATTGTTAGTGAAACGTCTATTTTTTCCCCGTTTTTGCGGAGACGTTTTGTTTCAAAATTTCTGATGAATTTTACTTTCTCTACTTCTGCAATGATTTTTTTATTTTCTTCGTTTAATTCTTTTGGGATTACGAGGCTTGATAATTTTTTTCCAAAGACCTCTTGTTCCTTGTAGCCGAAGGTTTTTTCCGCACCGGTGTTCCAGAGTCTTATGTTATGATGTTTTTCGAGGATTACGATGGCTTCTGTTGAGCTTCTGATGATTTGATCTGAGAGCCTTTTTTGCTCATATAGTTTTTTGATTTTTGTGAGATTTGTGAAAATTCCTAATGTTCCTCCGGATTTTGTAGGGCCACCGCTGATGAGTAATGGCATTATTTTCCCCGATTTTGATATCATGTTAGCTTCGTATTGCGAGGATTTTCCCGATTTTCTGAGTCTGTGGTGGTTATTTATGGTTTTTTTGCCTTCTTCATCGAACCAAAAAACACAATCTTGTCCAACACATTCTTCCAGGGAATATTCCGAAAGCTTTTCGAAAACCGGATTTACGTATAGCGTTTTATGGTTTTTATCGCCTACCCAAAGGCATTCGTTCATTGTGTTTGCAAGATTTGTTGATTGAACGAATTTTTCCAGAGATTTACGTAGATTTTTTTGATCTGGATTTTTCTTTTTTTTTGTAGTTCTTGTGGTCATGTTTTTGTTGACATGATGCCCTTTCCTCGGTAGTATCATCATCCTGTTTTCTTTTTTTGTCAAGGAAACATTTAATAAATTGATTTATGGGAGTGCTAAAGATGAGGCCGGACGGCTTAGATAGTAATGAATCAAAAAAGATCGTTTGTGAAACGACATTTTTTGCCAGTGAGGAGCTTAATTTGTTGCGCCATTCGTCTCGTGATCTAGCTTCGAGGGTGCTTAGGGAAGGCGATGATGACGATGGAGGAAAGCGAAAAGAAGGTGTTGATTTGAGGGATGCTTATGATCTTGTGCCTTATGGTGGACATAGGAGCTTGGAAGAAATGATATCTAAACTTGAGGGGGATTATAGAAATTGGCCTTCTCATGAAGAGGCATTAAGACATCTTTGTAATTTTTTCCCGTTTTTGGAAGGAGAATTGGATGTTGATGAACATATTCGCAGAGGTCTTCAAGCGGGGGCTTTGTATTCTTCCACTGTAAGAGATAGAAATTGGACTCGTGAGGGCTTGAAGGCGGAATTGAGAAGAAATATTTCAGCTACATGGCGTAGGAATAATGAAGGGTTTTTGGAGACAAAAGCTTTTACAGAGGGGCATTTGGATGTTGCGACAGCAATGAAATGTATGAGGACGCTTGGTCCAAACGAAAACCTGAAAAGATTGGGTATTAAAGACATTTCTCCAGAGGAGGGATTGACATGGTGGTTGAGATTTTATCAGGCTTCGGATTTGGCTTTGGAAGAAGGGAATTGGCACAGGGAGACTAATGCCGCCGGATGGAATACGGATTTGATTGGAAAAGAACTTAAGGCGGGACACCCTGAGGGTAAAGGTATTTCAGTTCAGCTTTTTCAAAAGATGCCGGAAGATCGTGCGAGAAAGATGGTAAGACCTTATATTGATATGCATCTTTCATTGATTTTTCCGGATAGGGAGAAGGGAAGGTCTATTTTGACTCAACCTGGTAGTGGAATCGTGAGGCGTTTTGTACAGGAAGATTTTTACAAAGATTTAATGGAGTTGGCGGAAGAATATGGTGTTTATAATGATTATAAGGATATTTTTGATTGTTTGATAACACTAAGGCACGCAATTCATGTAGCCGATTTTGTTTTAGAGCCGTCATGGCATAAGCAATTTGCGATTGGTAGGAAAAAAGCAATTAGTGAAAGGTTTTCGCTCGGGGATGTTCTTCGTAGGCGTCAAATTGAGAATGGTGAATTGGCAGATGTTTTTTCAGTTGGAGACAAGGATAATTTTGCAGAGAGATTAATGCATAGGCGTGGATTGGCAAGTAGAATTACATCACTTGATATTAGTGATAAGATTGTGGAGCCGATAGTTGAAGAGTATGAAGGAGAAAACGTAAAATTAGTTCGTATTCCGAAGGGAAATGAAGACGATAGGTTGGAGAGGGGGCTTGAGCATTATAATAGAGAAAAAGTGATATTTTTTGGAGATGTTCTTCACGAGACAGAAGATCCATTTAGGTATTTGATAAAGTATTATAAAATGTTGCCGCCCGGAGGGGAGATGGTGATAATTGACCCTACTCATAGTGAGGCCGTTGATGATATTTCTCCAAGAGCTTCTTATGAAAAGGACAGCAGTGAGTACCCAGGTTCTATGACGTCGGTTGAACAAATGAATGCGATTTTAGGTGTTTTGACTGAATGTTTTGGGGCTCAGATAGAGCAGGCCGATCAAATTACTCCCGGATCTTATGGTGGTTCTAATGATAATTTTCAAAGAAGAACAGTAGTTATTTACAAGCCTCGAAATGTTATTCCTTATCAAATGCCACACGAGGAAGTTGATTGGGAAAGTTTGGTTTTTGCCGATAATGAAATTTTTGAAATATGGCCTTTGAGTTTGGTTCAGGAAGAGGATAGGGAAGTGGTTCTTGAGGAAATGTACATGTATAATGGGCAAGATTTGGCAGAGCTTGGTTTAAAACGGAGGGATATTAAGAAAGTTGTGGTTAAGTCTTTGTATTTTCGGATAGGCGGTAGGCCAACTGATTTACCCGGAAGTTATGTTTATGCAAATGATCATGGGTATGTTGATAGATATGCTGATCATCGATCTCCTCACGGTTCATATCTTGATTCTTTATTAAAAAGAACAGGGAATGATGACAATATTCGACGTCAGAATAAGTTTGCGGGAGAGGCAATAGCTATTATTTATTTACTTAGAGATGTTTGTGATATAGACGTTTCTGACAGGGTTCGGTTGTGTCCCGGTTGGAAGAATTTTTCAATGAAGCCGTTTATTGAAAGAGAAGAAGCAGAGGATGATGGGGATGAGGATGGAGTGATAGTAGAGGATGGAGTGATAGTAGAAGATGGTGATCTGAAGGATGGTGAGAGGTTTGACGAAGACAGTGATGATGGTGATACAGATAGAGGCTTTCCTCCTTTGGTGGACAGACCAGAAAATATCTAGGCTTTTCCTCTGATTTTACCGCCGAGTGCTTCGAGGTTTTTGAAGATGTTTGATTGCGCGGTTGTCATGTCTTGCTCGGTGAGGGTTCGGTCCGGGGCTTGCATGGTTATTTTGAATGCGACTGCTTTTTTGCCTTTTTCTACGTTTTCGCCTTCGTAGATGTCGAAGAGGTCTACTTTTTTGATTAGCTCTTTGTTTGCTTTGAAGATTTCCTCTCTTAGAGTTTTGATTTCTTTGGTGTGGTCTATTACGACTGAAACGTCGAGTAGAATGCTTGGGAATTTTGGTAATTGTTTGTAACTTCTGAGTGGTTGGTTGAGTTTGAGGGATTCTGTGAAGTTGATTTCAAACATTGCAATTGAGTATCCTTCCAGGTCATGATTTTTTTGGACTTGTGGGTGTAATGCGAATACTCGTGCGAGGGTTTCTCCATTATGGGCGAGGCAGGTGAGTGCTTTTGACGGGTGTGCGTATGGGCAATTCTTGATCTCTTTTACGACTTTGATTTTCTTTATATTGAATTTTTCGAAGAATGCTTCGACTGCTCCTTTTGCTTCGTAGAATGGTTCGTCGCCTTTGCTTTTTTGTAGAATTACTCCGCCAATATATTTTTCTTCCAATGGGAAGTATTCACCGATTTCTTTGTATGTTCGGCCTATTTCGTAGATCTTTATGTTGTCAAAATATTTTATATTGAGTTGTAGGTTTTTGAGTAAGTTTGGTGCGAGCGAAGTTCGCATGTGTGTTTGATCTTCTGATAGATAATTGAGTAATTTTACGTGTCCTTTTTCCGAGAGAAGTGAATTTTTGATTTCGTTTAACCCGTAGAAAGAGTAATTGTAGACTTCGTCGAATCCCAGCGCGTATGAGAAAAGCTCTCTTGTTCTGTGTTTTTTGAATCTTTCGGTGTTTTCTTCCGGTAGGCGGGTTGGGAGTAGCGGGAGTGAGGGGGAAATGTTTTCATACCCGTAAATTCTTGCGACTTCTTCGATGAGGTCGTCTTCTATCAGTACGTCTTTTGTTGAACGGAAGAAAGGAACTGTGACTTCGAATCTGTTTGAAACTTCGAATTCCAAACTTTCCAGGATTTTTTTAATGTCTTTGTCGGAAATGTTTACGCCGATTTTTGATCTTACTTTATCAGTATTTAGTTTAATTTTTAGAGGGACACTTCGCTTTGCTGCGTGTCTGGAATCTGTTATTGGTCCTGCAATTTCTGCACCCGGGCAGATATCGAGAATTATTTCTGCGGCTCTTTTGATTGCGAGTTCTGCCATGTGTGGATCGAGGGATTTTTCGAATCTTTGGACCGCGTCTGTTCTGACTCCGAGTTTTGTTGAAGTTTTTCTGATTGATGCTGCGTTGAAGTTTGCAGATTCGAGGATTATTGAAGTTGTTCCGGAGTTGATTTCACTATTTTCACCACCCATGATTCCGGCTATTGCTACAGGTTTTTCGTGGTCTGCTATTACGAGCATGTTCGGCGTGAGTTCTCTCTTTTTTCCGTCGAGTGATGTGATTTTTTCACTTTTTTTTGCTCTTCGGACGATGATTCCTCCTTTTATATAGCTTTTGTCGAATGCGTGCATTGGTTGTCCGAGCTCTGTCATTACATAATTTGTGACGTCGACAATGTTGTTGTGATTTCCGTGGCCGGTTGCTTTTAGTCTCTTTTTTAGCCAATCGGGAGAGTCTTCGACTTTAATATTATTGATAATGAGTCCGCAGTATCTTGGGCATAAGTCGTAATCTTCGATTTTCACATTTACTGTTTCTCCTTTTTCCGGCGATGAAAATTTTGGTTTGAGTTCTTTGAATTTGTATCCTTTGATTGCGGCAATTTCCCGTGCGATTCCATAGTGTCCCCATAGGTCGGGGCGATGAGTCAGAGATTTGTTATCGAATTCGATTACGGTATCTGATTCTCCGAAAAGTTCTGAGATTGGAGTTCCGGGAGTTGGTTTTTGTGATGAAAGATCGAGAATGTCCGCAGGACCTTCATCCGGGTTGTCCAAGCCAATTTCGGCGCTTTGGCATATCATTCCGTAGCTTTCTTCTCCTCTTATTTTCGCTTTCTCGAGTTTTACAGGTTCACCTTCTCCATGCCATCTAACCATTGAGCCGGGTAGTGCAACTGCGACATACATTCCTTCTTTTAGGTTTTGCCCTCCACAAACGATTTGGTGAGTTTCTTTGCCGATGGAGGTTTTGGTGAGTTTAAGTTTATCTGCGTTTGGATGTGGATGAATTTCTGTGATTTGTCCAACAACCATATTTTCAAATTTTTGAGCATCATTCATCACACCTTCTGTCTCAGCGGTTTTTAGGGTAAGTTCGTCCGCCAGATCTTTTGGATCCAGGTTGCTGGGAATTTCTACGAAATCTTTTAGCCAATCGAGTGAAACGTACATTTTTTTTAATTATTTTTGCTATGAAATATACTAAAAACATTTCTCCAAAACAGTTTCGTAGCTCAACCGACCTAGCATGTACGGTCGGTTGAGTATCTCGGGATGCATGATCCCTCGATGGCTCAACGATGTTTGTGTCGAAATGTTTTTTGAATATTTCATATCAAAATTGCTTAATAAATCTAAGGTCGCCATTTGTGAGTAGGCGAATGTCTGAGACGGCGTGTCTCATCATTACTAGTCGGGTGAGTCCGAATCCGAAAGCCCATCCCTGATAGACGGCGGAATCTATACCTCCTGCTTTTAGGACATTTCCGTGGACCATTCCTGCTCCCATAAATTCGATCCAACCGGTGTTTTTGCAGACTTTGCAGCCTTTTGCGTCGCAGATAAGGCATGAAAAGTCGAGTTCGAGGCCTGGTTCGACGAATGGGAAATATCCCGGTCGGAATCGTACTTTTACCGGTGCTCCGAATAGGCGGGTCAGGAATTCTGCCATTACTCCTTTTAAGTGGCTCAATGATATTTCTTTGTCTACGAGTAGGCCTTCGACTTGGTAGAATGTTGTGTCGTGGCTGGCGTCGGTTGCTTCATATCGGAATACTCTGCCTGGGATTATGACTCGGAGTGGGGCGCCGTATTTTTCCATTGTTCGGATTTGAACGGGGGAAGTGTGGGTTCTTAGCACCATGTGTCCGTGTTTTGGATCGTCTTTGTCCTGGATGAAGAATGTGTCCTGCATGTCGCGTGCCGGGTGGTCCGCGGGTATGTTTAATCCTTCGAAATTATAATATTCTGATTCAATTTCCGGTCCGTCCATTATCGCGAAGCCCATTTGTGAGAAAATTCTCTCTACTTCTTCTTGGACTTGGGATAATGGGTGAATGTGCCCTGTTTGTGGGGTTTTTCCCGGGATTGATGTGTCGAAAAATTCTGTTTCGAGTTCTTTTTCGAGTGCTGATCCTTCGAGTTTTTGGCGATGAGCATTGATAGCTTTTTCGAGCTTTACTTTTGTGATGTTCGCAAGTTTTCCGAGCACCGGTTTTTCCTCAGCAGAAAGGTCTTTTAGGTCTTTTAAGATTGCTGTGAATTCGCCTTTTCGCCCGAAGTATTTTACTTCAAGTTCTTTTAGCCCCTTTGTCGAAGAGACTTTTTTGAGTTCTTCAAGAACTGCTTTTTCCAATTTTTCGATTTTTTGCTTCACGAAGGATACTTTACTGGTTTTGTGTTTGATTTTCAATATGAAGGGAAAGAGGTGGATGATTTTTATTTATAAAAAAAAGACCGCCCATTTCTAGGCGGTCCTCTTATTCTGTGTAAGAAAGGAAATTTTTAAGCTTTAAAACTTAAAAATTTCTACTATCTAACAGCGTCTTTTAGAGATTTACCAGCTTTGAAAGCAGGAAGCTTCATAGCAGGGATCTTGATTTTTTGACTTGGGTTTCTTGGATTTACTCCTGTTCTTGCCGCTCTGTCTGAAACACGGAATGTTCCAAATCCTGTAATTGTTACATTTTCACCTTTTTTAAGGCTTTTTGTAATCATGTCTAGAATTGATTCTAGAACTTCACCAGCCGCTTTTTTTGTAACGCCTGCTGATTGTGCTGCACCCGCAACTAAATCTTGTTTAGTCATTGCTATAGGGTTAAAGAAATAACTATTAGAAAAGCAATCGCTATTATAGGGCTTTGAGAAGGCAAATCAAGTGAAATTTTTTGTACAAAGCTCTTTTCGTAGGGAAAAAACGCACTTTTGTATGTGCAAAAGTGGAAAAAACGGCTTGTTTAAGCCAAAACTTTTCAACTTGCGCTTCTTGTCGACTTGTTTTGGGATGTACAAGCGGTTTTTAGCTGAAAGGTTAAAAAAATTTTTTGATCTTTCAGCTAAATATAAAGTTTTATTATTGACGAAAGATGGTGCTTGTTATAAAAGTAACCCATGGCAAAAAATCTTGTAATTGTAGAGTCCCCGGCAAAAGCAAAAACTATTTCTCGGTTTTTGGGGAAAGAATATAAAGTGTTGGCTTCGATGGGTCACGTTCGTGATCTGCCAAAGTCAAAAATGGGTATAGAGGTTGATAAAGATTTCAAGCCCAGTTATTTGATTTCGGCTGATAAGAAAAAGGTTATCAAGCAATTGCAAGATGAATACAAAAAGGCCGAACATCTTTGGTTGGCAACTGATGAAGATCGAGAAGGAGAAGCGATTGGATGGCATTTATTGAAGGCCTTAAAAGTTGATCCAAAAAAGACCGATGTAAAGAGAATTGTATTTCATGAAATTACAGAAGGGGCGATAAAGAAGGCGATGAAAGAACCGCGAGCTTTGGATATGGATGTGGTAGACGCTCAGCAGGCTCGTCGAGTTTTGGATCGTTTGGTTGGTTATGAGCTTTCGCCATTGCTTTGGAAGAAAGTTCGATATGGGCTGAGTGCCGGTCGTGTGCAGAGTGTGGCTGTTCGTTTTGTTGTGGATAGGGAGCGTGAAATTCAGGCATTTAAGCCGGATGAATATTGGAAAGTTATTGGAACATTCGCAAAAGAGAAAAAGGAGACTTTTGAGGCGGAACTTCAAAGATATGAAGGGAAGAAAATACTTCCGGGAAATGAAAAAGAGGTTAAGAAAATTTTGAAGGAAATAAAAGGAGTTGATTATAAGGTTTCGAAGGTTGAGGAGAAGCAGACGAAGAGAAATCCGGCTCCGCCATTCATTACTTCAACATTACAACAGGAAGCTTCGCGTAAGCTTGGATTTTCCGTAAAGAAAACGATGGTATTGGCTCAGCAGCTATATGAAGGTATAGACGTTGGCTCCGGAGAGCACGGTCTTATTACTTATATGAGAACGGACAGTGTGAATTTGTCGGATGTTGCTTTGAAGGCGGCGAAGAAAGTTATTGAGAAAGAATATGGAAAAGAGTTTGCTCTAGATGCTCCGCGTAAATTTAAAGGTCGAAAAGGTGCGCAGGAAGCGCATGAGGCGATTCGTCCTGTTGATATTGCGTTGAAACCGGAGGTGGTGGAGAAATATTTGGATAAGGATCAGTTTAAACTTTATGAACTTGTTTGGAAGAGAACCGTTGCTTGTCAGATGAAAGAGGCTTTATTGAACAAAACGGCTATTGATATTGCGGCGGGAGATACCGGTTATGAATTCCGTGCGACCGGGCAGGTGATTAAATTTCCGGGATTTATGGAAGTTTATATGGAAGGTCGTGATTCCGGTGAGGAGGAGTTGAATGAAGGTGAAAATTTATTACCAAAAATGGAAGAGGGTGAGGACGTTGATCTTGATAAAATGGAGACTACTCAGCATTTCACTAAGCCGCCGGCTCGTTATACCGAGGCGTCTTTGGTGAAAAAGTTGGAGAGTGAAGGGATTGGGAGACCGAGTACTTATGCGCCTACGATTCATACGATTATTGTTCGTAATTATATTGAGATGGAGGCAAAAACTTTGAGACCGACTGATACCGCTTTTGTGGTTACTGATCTTTTGGTGAAACATTTTGCTGATATTGTGGATCATAAATTTACTGCGGAGATGGAAGATAAGTTGGATTTGGTTGAGGAAGGTAAACAAAAATGGGTGCCGATGATTAAGGAGTTTTACGGGCCGTTCCACAAGAATATTGAGGAAAAGGACAAGAGTTTGAAGAAAGAGGATATTGTGAATGAAGAGAGCGATGAAATTTGTGAGAAGTGTGGGGAGAAAATGGTCATAAAATTGGGCAGATTTGGGAAATTTTTGTCCTGTAGCGGGTATCCGGGATGTAAGAATGCTAAACCTCTTGAGGGTGATACTCCGGAGGAGAAAAAAGACAGTAAAGAGCTTGAGGAGTTGAAGAAGAAGCTTGCCGGGAAGAAATGTGATAAATGCGGGAAGGATATGGAGGTGAAAGTGGGTCGATTTGGGCCGTTTTTGGGGTGTAGTGATTATCCGGAATGTAAAAATATTACTTCTATAGTTGTTTTTTCGGGTGTTAAGTGTCCATCGTGTGAGATCGGACAGTTGGTGGAAAGGCGCACAAGAAAGGGCGGAAGAGTGTTTTGGGGATGCAATAAATTCCCTAAATGCAAGATGGCTTCATGGAATAAGCCTGTTGATATAAAGGATGGACGGCTTCGGGTTGAGGATAAGGAGGGAAATACGGTTTTCCATGATGAGATTTCGAAGAAGAAGTAGCAGGGTGTAGGCTTTATTTCTGGGGGTTTTTGTGGTATAATCTATTAAGTAAAAATTAAAAATAAAAATCATGATTTTCAAATTATCACGCTATTTGTTCCTTATTGGGCTTTTTGCCTTAGTTTCAGCGACTGCTTTTGCGGAAGGAGATGTTGTTTGTAGCGGGCGAGTGATGGGCTCAACGACTAATTTTAATCCGAATTTTGGTGAATTGTATTTTGATACGCATGGTGCTCCCGATGGGGGAATTCCTGTTGGATATGAAGATAAATATGATCAAACCGTGGACGTTTCTATTGTTGGAGGAACTACAGGTATTGCCCCTGCGGATAGAGCGGATGCGGCTTGTGTGAGCGAAGGGATTGGGAATTTTAGTTGGGATGGAGTGATTTTGAACAATTACGAATATCAAATAGAGAAATATGCTTGGAGCGATAATTTGGGATTTATTGATTTTCTTGGTGAAGAGAGTTTTGGTGTGAAGATTGGACCGGATGTTGCGGGAACCAGGGAATTGGCTGGATATGCATGGAGTGGTTCAGGTACCGGACCGGCTTTTGGATATATTCAATTTAAAGGTCAGATGGCAGATTTGACTCCTCCTCTTCAGTATGGAGTGACTATGAATTCTGCAACCGGAATGCTTTCCGGTTATGCTTGGAGT
The DNA here is from genome assembly GCA_043816165.1 of Nitrospirota bacterium. GTDB lineage: Bacteria > Patescibacteriota > Gracilibacteria > UBA1369 > LOWO2-01-FULL-3 > JAACEU01. Next base: position 21,953 of record JBDRIE010000024.1, read on the forward strand.
GAAGCCGGAATTTGGATTGATTTTACCGGTGTTCAGATAGAATTGCCGGGTGAAGAGCCACCTCTTGCCGTAGAAGGTATATGTGCCGGGGCCGATTATGTCTGTGTGGATGTTTCAATTCATGAAGAAGTTGATGATTATTGGTATGATCTTGAAGTATATTTGATGGAAGACGATGGTGTTACTCCATTGGATCTTACTGCTTATGATTTAGCTATAGATTTTGTTTGGGAAGATACTATCAAGTTGAATCAGTTGGCTTATTCAACGGGAGATTTTAGCGAAGATATTGCACCGGTTGAGAATGGAGGTGGAATTTTGAAAAAACCTCTTTCGATTGCCAAGAGTTCTGAATTTTTGAATTTGTTTCAGGAAGTCGGAATTAAAACCGGTCATTATCAATTGAAAGAAAAGATAAGGTCGGTTGCGCCCACTTCCGCTTCAAATGTTTCTCTTACAACAAGTACATTGCCTCCATTAGCTATAAAAAATGAATTCTTTGCGGATGAATTGTCTATTGGTGGAAAGGTTTGGACAAGTAAAATTGAGCCGAATGAGCTAATTTTGAAAAGGATTGATTATGAGATTAAGAAAGGAGGAGTGCCTGTTTTAGGAGTGAATAGCCCTGTTTATCCTGGTAATTTGGGATCCGGTTATCGATTCGAGTTTGCACCGATTATCGATATAGGAACTCTCTACGCAGGTGACCATGAGGATACAATTATCGGATTTAGAAATGTTCCAATCAGTTTCACAATGAAGGAAAGTCATAGTAAGTATTTGGAGTATTCTAATGCGGAAGTGTATGCAATGCTTGATTATGATAGGACGTTAACTACATCAGAATGTGCTGTCGACACTTATTCAAACTTTGATTATTATTTTACTGATGAAAAGTTAGATGCTATTGCGGTTGAATATAACGGCTATGGTGATTGGAGTTTCACTTCGATTATTCCCGATTCTTATGTGAGTGCGGCTAAGTTTGCACTTGGCGATCTGGCAAGTGAACAGGTTTACAATGCGGTTGCCGCTCTTCCAGAATATGATCCTGAGGATCCGGGGGCCGGTTTGCCATGTGATGTGGTGCAGGGACCAACTTTGTATACAGTGGTGAAATATGAGGTTCCAGGGTTGAGTCATGAGCCTATTTATTATTACAGTAACAAAGTTCCAAGAATTCTATCAGCCGCGTACAATCCTGCGGCGATAATTCATGGTAATGTGTACGCGCCTAAGGCATTTAGTCCGACTGCAAGTCATGAAACACAAGAGACCGGATATTTGTCGGTGAATATTGTTCGAAATACTATTAATGAAAATATAAGTAAGTCTTTGGGGGAAGTTGATTTGACCGGAGGTGGAGCGTGTGTGGTTACCGGGTTGGCGGAAAATGGAGAGTTAAAAATTAGTTGCGCAAGTGATAAATATAGAAAGTTTGATGTTGGAGATGAGCATGTTCTCTTTTTCAAAGAGACTGAGGTTACCCTAAATATGGGGGATCCGAACTATGTTAATGATTCTGAGTTCTGGGGAAATTGGGTAATTGTTGTACAGGATGCTCCGGTTTTTATTGACAGTGATCTTTATCATGACGACCCTGCTGACGGAAAATTGGTTCTTATCAGTATGAGCACTTATGATGGTTCTTGTGATGTGAATAATATTTATTTGCATGCGGATGTGAAAAATATTGATGCGAATATTGTGGCTGATTGTTCGTTGTTCCCTTATCATCCGGTTGTGGCAATGCCGGGAGCTGATGGAATTCCGGATTGGACATTTGAGGAGAAGGTCGGATATTCGGGGCAAAAGCTGTTTAGAGGAAGTATTGCTTCGAGAAATACTATAGGTGGAGCGGATTTGGATTCTCTTGCCGGAAAAGAATATTTGTTACTTGGAACGGGGGAAGTTATGGAACTTCCTGTTTCTCTTGATGAACGGCTTGATGCGCAGAATTATGATCTGAACTATATGGCGTTCTTTACTCTTTCTGTTGAGCTTGCTGATAACGGATGGCCTATTGATCAGAGATGCCAGAAGGCTTTGACTATTGAGGATATGGTGAATATTAATAACGATGTGGATGTTTATGGGGAGGCTGTTGATGAATTTGATAATCCTATGCAGTGTGACGGTATAGATTTGGTACAGTTTGATCCTAATACTTTGGATGGGGATTTGGTTGTTGCTGAAGAGGACCGAGTAAATCTTGCTCGTGGACTTGATAATGATGCTGATTTCAATCCTATCTACATTTATGCGGCGAGTTCCGGATCGTTTGTATTTGAAAAATCGGGAGAAGTTACTAGCTGGAATTAGGTCGCTACAGTCGGGATAATGAGCTCGCGTCCGGCCGCTCCCCTGACGGGGGCCAGCGGCATGACCCTTTCGGCCCTTCGCGCTATCCTCGCCTTAGCTCGGAGGGACACTCCGCTACGCTGCGTGTCTGGTACCAATCGAGGCTGACTTCCGGGTGGAGGCTTAGTTGTTCTATCATTATTTTTTGGATTTCATCGAGTCTTTCTTGGGTGTTGGATTCGAAACGGAGGGTGAGGTTTGGGCTTGTGTTTGAGGCGCGGACTGCTCCCCAGGAGTTTTTGTCAAAGTTTACGCGGACTCCGTCGATTGTTATGCAGTCATAGTTTTTTGTGAAATATTCGACCAAGGAGGCGACGATTTCGAATTTTTTGTCGTCCGGGCAGTAGGCTTTGAATTCCGGGGTAGTGAAGGCTTTTGGGAGATCGTTGAACATTTGGGAGAGTGGGCGTGTTTCGTTTGAGAGAATTTGGATAATTTTTCCGGCGGCGAGGAGAGCGTCGTCGAAGCCGTAGTAATTTTCCGCGAAAAACAAGTGTCCTGATACTTCACCCGCAAGTGGTGCTTGAATTTCTTTCATTTTTTTCTCGATGAAGCTGTGGCCCGTTTTGCACATAATCGGCTGTGCTCCGAGTTCCGCCATTTTGTTTATAATTACTTGTGAAACTTTTATGTCGAATACGATTTTTGGGTTTTTTACGCGGGTCATGAGGTCCCGGGCGAGAAGAAGTAGCATGAAGTCCGATGAATACATGTGTCCTTTTTCGTCCACGACTCCTACTCTGTCTCCGTCACCGTCAAATCCTATGCCGAGATCCGCGTGTTCTTCTTTTACTTTTGCGATCAGGTCTCTCATGTTTTCCAGTTCTTCGGGGTTTGCTTCGTGGTTTGGGAAAGTTCCGTCGAGATCGCAGTAGAGTGGCACGACTTCACATCCGATTTTTTTGAGGAATTCGGGTGCGAATGCTCCTGCTGTTCCGTTGCCGGCATCGACAACCACTTTGAGTTTTCGTTTGATATTGATTCTGGAAGTTAGGTCCTGAAGGTATTGTGGCCAGATGTCTTGTTTTGTGTTTGTGCCTGGGGTTTCTGCTGTTTCGAGTTGGTTGTTTTGGATGACTTTTAGAATTTTCTGGAGTTCTTCTCCACAAATCGGGTGGGCACATGATGTCACGGTTTTAATTCCGTTGTACTGTTTTGGGTTGTGGCTTGCCGTGATGTTTGTCGCTGAGTCGAAATCGAGTGCGCATGACGCCCAGTAGATCATTGGGGAAATGCTTATTCCGATGTCTGTTGTGTCGATTCCGGTTTCGTTCAGGCCTTTGATAAAGGCGGCTTTGAGTTTTTCTCCGGTGAGTCTGTTATCGCATCCGACTGCCATGTTTTTGGTACCGTATTTTTGTTTGAGGTAGGTCCCGGTGCCTTTTCCGATGAGGTAAACAGTTTCTTCGGTCAGGTCTGCTTGGCTGCCGTCTTCCGGGTCAGCGATTCCTCTAATATCGTAGGCTCTGAAAATGTTTGGATTTATTTTGATCATGAATTAGTATGAGTTGTTATATTTTGTTATGTCCATCGTGTTTTTGATGGTTTTTTGGCGGGAGGGAATGCCCCATTCTTTTAGCAGTTTTGTTGCGGCTTTTGGTACCATCTTTTCCCATTCTTTTCCTTTTAATAAGGCTGTTCGAACTTTTGTGGCGCTAAGCTTGAGTGTTCTTTTTAGCTGAATTATTTCCAGTCCCGTCTTGAGGTAGCACGCTTTGACGATTTTGGATCCGGTGTAGAGGCGAGTGTATGGAGGAACGTAAATGTTTATGTGGTTAACCCAGAGTGCATAGTTGTTTACGTTTCTAATCGGGATTATGCAATATTTTTCTGCCGGAATTTTGGCTTCTTTTAGCGATTCGTCGATGACTTGGAATCTTTCCGATGCTGTTAGTGGATTGTTTTGGATAAAATTTTTCTCTGCACTACCAATCACGATGATTATTCTTTCGTTTTCTTTTAGAATTTTTTTAACCATTTCCAAGTGTCCTTTGTGAAAGGGTTGGAATCGTCCGATGAAGAGTGCGGATTGCATGGGATTTCATTATACTATTGGTGAAATATTTTTTCTGTTTTCCGCGATACACATTACTCAGCTAGCATGTACGCCGAGTTGTATCGCAAGTCAAACCTCAAAATTATTTCACCAATAGTATAAGCAAAAATTAAGATTTCGCAATTTAAGAAGTGGCTTTTATCATGAATGTCGGTTGGAGTTTGTGTCGGTTTATTTCTATGAGGCGGAAAATTTTGTGGACGGCGTGTGGATTTAGGCCTTTATCTATGAGGTCGTCTTTGGTTAGGCCGTTATCGATGTGTTTTAGGACTGTATCTATTTCTTTGTATGAAATTCCCAGTTCATCTTCGTCAGTTTGTCCCGCATAAAGTTCTGCTGAAGGTGTTTTTTGTAAAAATTCATCCGGAAGTCCGACGTGGTCAGCCAGTTTGTACACATCTTCTTTGAGGAGATCTCCGATTACCTCTATGTCTGCGGCCAGGTCTCCGTGTTTTGTTCCGTATCCAAGCGCTAATTCGCTTTTGTTTGAAGTTCCGATTACCAATGCGTTTCTGGTGTTTGAGAAATTGTAGAGAACGGTCATTCTGATTCGGGCTTTTGTGTTAATTTGTGCGAGGTCGTTTGGTCTCCACGGAAGTGACAAGAAATCTGTGAGAAATTTGTTAATGGGAACGCTAAACGCTTCTACATTGAGGAATTGACAGAGAGTTTTTGAGTGGAGATAATTTTCGTCAGATGAAACTCCTTTTTCCGGCATCAAAATTGCAGTGACGTTGTCAGGTCCGAGTGCATCAACTGTAAGTTTCAAGCAAAGTGCGGAATCTATTCCTCCGCTAACTCCAATAACGGCTTTCTCAAAGGCATTTTCTTTGAAAAATTTGTGAACCCCAGCGACGATTTTCGTGTAGATGTTATGCATTAATCTAATTATAAAACTTTTTAAGAATAATGGAAGGGTAATTCTACTGGAAGCGTTTTAGCTGACGCTTTATTTCCATTTCTTGGGAGCGTTTGCGTAAGGCATCGCGTTTGTCGTGGAGTTTTTTACCTCGACAAATGCCTATTTTTATTTTGATTAAGCCTTTTTTGCTGTAGAGGTTTATTGGGATTGCGGTGACTCCTTTTTGGGAGATTTCTTGGTCGATTTTTGCGATTTCTTTTTTGTGGAGAATGAGTTTTCGTTTGCGGGTTGGCTCATCGATAGCGCGCGCGGAGTGTTTGTAACGCGAAATGTGCACTTCATTCAAAAAGGCTTCATCGTTTTCTACATCGACAAATCCTCCTTGCAGGTTTGCTTGATTGCCTTTGATGGACTTTACTTCATCACCATTCAAAACGATTCCAGCTTCGAAATCTTCCAAAACTTCATAGTCGTGAAGAGCCTTTTTGTTTTTTGCGTAAGAGGGCATTTTAGAGCATTTTCAGGGTATATTGATCAACAGGGGCAAAATCGTCTGTCAGGATAGGTAAATAATTTGGAATTTCTTTTTTCCAATGATGTTGGAGGTAGCTGTTCAGTTCGGGATCTTCGCTAGATAAACTTTTTTCAGATTTTGTAGCTACCAGCATAATGTTTTGTGCCAGATCTGCGCCTCCTGGGTATTGAATGGGAAACAGATACACGTATGGGAAAACTTCTTTGTATGTGTGGTACTCGGCTTGTAAAAATTTTCCTCCCTCACCTTCCATTTTCGAAATTATATTTATTAACGCGACTCCGTCTTCTGTCAGTGCATCATATATATTTTGGACATGTTCAACGGTTGTAAGGTGGTATGGGACTGCCAGGGATGAGGAGAATGCGTCTTGTAAAATTGCGTCGTATTTTTTTTCTGTATTGTTTAGATAAATTCTTCCATCTTCGTGGAAAATGGTTAGGCGTGGCGATTCTTCCAGTTTGAAATATTCTTTTGCCAATTCGGTTAATTCGGAGTCGATTTCTACAACGTCAAGGTTTGCGTTTTCGTGTTTTGCAAGAAAATCTTTTGGGTATGAATAGGCGCCGCCGCCGATCATTAAAGCGTTTTCCAGTTGGGGTGAAAAATGATCCACCAGTCTATAATATTTTGTATATTCGAAAACGAGTTCGTCGCTTTCCAAATACATTGCGGAGTGAAAATTGTTGTTGAGTTTCAGAATTCTTACCGGTTCTGCACCATAAATGGAATCAGAAATTTTCACATAACTGTAAGTAGTGTTTAGCTCAATAGCTTCAGCCTCTTGCCCGAGTTGCATTACAAATCCGATTATTCCAACGACTAAAAATGCTGTTATCAAAGCTCTCAATTTCACGGAAGTTGCTGCGAGCAGTGAAATCAAAACTAAAACCGCTGAGAGAAGGAGTAGTAGATTTGTATTTCCAAAATGTGTTATTAGGAAAAATCCAGCCAAAAATGTTCCGACGATACTTCCAATTGTTGAGAGTGCATATAGATTCCCTACTGTTCTTCCGGTCGCTTCCAGCCGATGTAATTTGAGTTTGACCGAATAGGGCGACACCATTCCCAGAGCGATACTGGC
>JBDRIE010000025.1:0-66679 GCA_043816165.1 Nitrospirota bacterium
GCTGATCAGGGAATTCAGACTTATGATGAACAATATTCCAGCTATCAGCTTTGCTCCAGTATTACCGATTCTTATTTGGAATTGGCGAAGGAGCATTTGAAAAAGCATATTAGTGGGAATGTAGCCAAAAAGAAAACAACGATACTCCTGGAGAAATATGAAAAAATTAATGAAAAGTTGCGCGATTTGAATATAAAAGTAGCGGAGCTTTATTCGTTATTTGCAACTTTCACAAATAAATTACCATTCTTTACCAAGAATTGTCAGTAGTATGAAAAATTATATAAAACATTTAGTAATTTCCTTTGTAGCAGCCATTGTAACCATCTTTGCAGTCTATGGAGGTTACTCGATTTATGCCGCCGATACTTCTGCCGACTACAATAAATTCTACGAATTCAAGAATGTAAATAATTCTGATGGATTTATTTTCTTGAAATCCCAATATCACTCGGATATGAATGATTATTTCAATTTTAAATTTGCTCAGTTGACTGAATTGGTAGATAAAGAAGTGAAATTTTATGATCATAAGGACTTCAAAGCACCTGAGTCTGATACAAATTTGTTGGAGAACTGTAAGACTAATGTGAGCACGTATTGCGTGGCGATTGGTGCGACAGATCTCTATATTGCTTATCTCGAAAAGCTAAATGCTATGAAGGGGACAATGCCAACAACGGTTACTTCGTCCTCTTCTTCTATAAAGCTCGTTGTTGATTTGGTCGCTACTCGCGGTGATGAGATAGATAAAGACGCGAAGGATGCAAAGATTGTTTTGGAGGCGGCTGTAAACGTTTACAAAGAATTCCAGTCCGCTTATCCAATGCACAAGAAGTATAAGGAGATTATCGATAATTTAACAAAATATAAAATTGCCTTAGGCAAAATCCGTGAGCAGACTGATACATTCCCGTTGCGGTTTGTTGATGCTACTTCTGATCAATGTCCATAATATGAAAAAATATATATCTATCATCATAGGTGTTGTGGTCGGGATCGCAGTCTCTGCGGGGATGATTCATATGAAAGAAGAGAGGGTGGCTCATGGAGATATAAATGCGTGGGACCAGCTTGTGGCAGGAGCTGCAAATTTGAAATGGTCTGATGTTCTTGGTACTTCTAAAGGGAAAAATACTTATGTGATGGTTCGGGACAAGATTCTGGATAAGCCTTCCAGAGATGCAAAGAAGGAAATCGGTAAATCGTTTGGGCTTACTGTGCAGGAGGTTGAAAATGTGCTGAATGGAAGTATTGCTCCGATATTTAACAATCCAAAGAAGGTGACGAATCTGACTCAAGAGCAAGCGACTTTGGCGGCGGCGCAGTTGCGTGAACAATTTGAATTATTAATCGAGATCTATTCTTTACAGCAGGAAATTGAGACTTCTGTGACTCCAAGCGAGATCTTTTCGAATGGGGACGTAATGGACAGTGGATTTGATCTTATTTATGACCTTAGTGTGATTGAGGAGATTTTGTTTATGGAGAAATCTTTGAATTTGGTGGGAGATCCTTTTGATAAGCAAATGGATTCCCCTGTCTTGCCGACCGAGAGTTTGAATTTGGCTGATCCTTATGTTGAAAGCGGACAGCCCGGTGCGACTTTGGGGAGAGAGGTCAAAGGTTTGACCGTTTCGGATGATGGAGAGGCCAGTATAGAGGTGGGAGACGAGGAAGTGGAGGTGGGTGTTTTGGATGGGGATGTGTGCCCTATTGAGGATGACTTATCTGATGTTTTAGGTGATTATGAAGATGAATTTGGGGATGGGGATGGTGGTGGAGCTGGCGGTGGCGGTGGGGCTGGTGGTGGAGGTGGCGGTGGCGGTGGAGGTGCAGGAGATGATGATTCTGCTGCTGATGATGGAGATGGAGTGGAAAAGGAGATAGAGGCTGCTGAATCCGGGGATTGGAGCAAAACTTTCTGTCCGAATATTACAAGCGCCCCACCAACCGGAGCCGGAGCCGGAAGTGGTTTTGGAGATGCAGGATTTAGCAGTTTGGGAGGAGTGACAAATTCTCTCTTGTCTCAAGCCGCCGGTGCGGGAGCTTCATTCAATGAAGGTGGTCTTGCTGCATATATTTCTGTTTGTCTTCAGACAAGCTTCAAGAAAAAGACATATACGAGTTATAACCCCGGCGATAGCTGTATTGTCTGTGAAATCAACAAGATTAATGAAAACATGAACAAGACTTTGAGGCATTCGTTGGTTCCGAATAAAGCTACCGGTAATTTGATGGAATCAGCTAAATGCAAGGATGCCGGAACTTTGTTGAACTTCCAGTTTATTTCGATTGCGGCACCTATTCCTTCCCCACCTAATGACGATATTATTGGCTTAAACAACACGTTTAATGAATGGAAGAAGATGGTCGACAGATATCAGCCGTTCTTGGGTTATTCCGGTGATACGAAACTGGAAGATGAATTTAAATTGCAGTTTGTTTCAGGTAGTACAACTATTGAGAGCCAGTTTGTTGATTTAGTTAAGACTAAATTGGAAAGAGAGGCTGAAGCATTGAAGGAAATCGAAAATTTTGGAGACGCTTCTGTGGGAGAAAACACAGCTTTATTCATTCAAAGGATTTTAAAAGAAATAAAATTAATGAATAATTTCTTTAGCGGATATGGTATTCAGTACCACCAAACCGTTGAACAATTCCCTAAAATTAAACAAAAACCAAGCTTTTAATGAAAAACATTAGAAAGAAAATTATAGCTATCTCGTTGTGTCTCTCTATCTTGATACCTACATCAGGAGCTATGGCCGCGAGTTCAGATACCGATGCAAATGTAGAAGGAGGTTTGAGCTTTGCGAGATGTATACAAAAGGGAAATACTGACTTTGTTCTGTTCCTAAATACTTTTATTTTTAATGATGGTTTTTATAATGGTGTAATTGAACCGTGGAAGGATATTTTGATGAGAAATAAGTGTCAAGCCACCGATATTAGTGGACTTATAATTCAGCAAGATAAGATGAGACAATATATTCGTGATGCATTTTTGACTTGTAAAAGCGAAAAAGTCCCTGCTTTGAAACGTGGGATGGATGAGCTCAAAATAGAGATTTATTACGTTCGAAATATTGTGGATGGAACTGTTGTCGCAAGTATGCCGTTTGATTTGATAAGTACTCGACAAGCTGAAAATCCTGAAACTTTGAAAACTTCGACCGCAAAGATAGATGCAGATATTAAGGAAAAATATTCGAGCAAAACTGTTCTTTCCGACTCCGAGTTAGATATTTTAATAGCAAAACTACATGTAAAGTATAAAGATCGTGTAAATGAATATATTAAATGCACAAATGACGCTTGGTCGCAGGTATCCAAAAAATGGAAGGAGTTTGTAGATTCTGCCGGAGGGCTTGGTACTGCGGCGAAAACAGCTGAAAAAGAAATTGCGGGAGCGGCTGAAAAGCTTGTTGAGTCTGTGAATGCTGATTCATTAAAGGCAACCTACAAAGGTTGGTTGCAGATAAATATTAACAATCTTGAGGCAAAAGAGGGCTTAACCGAGATTGCAAATAAACTTAAACAAAATGTTCCAGGTACCGGTTCGTCCGGAACAATAACCCAGAGCGCTTTGCTTGATGCAATAAGTGTTACTGATACGAATTATGACTTGAACAAGACAAGGGCTGAGATGAATACCAAGTTTAAGTCTTTATACAAAGAGACCAGTGATTCCGGAACTCAACTTCTTGTGACCGGTTTGGACACATATAATAAAACTCTTACTGAGACCTTCCCTATTCTCGCGAAAATTCTGGAGGGAACGAAGGATATGAATAAAAGACAGTGCCCGGGGAAGTTTTAGCTAAAGTAAAGACTCCCTACAGAGTAAGGAGTCTTTGGGCTTTTCTAGGGGTACCCCGCAGAGCGGGGTTAGTTATTAGTTCGCGGGCAACGAACTAAAGGGCATTGGAGGTTTTTAATTAAGATAATATTTTATCTGTGTACGAATTGTAAAACCATATCTTTCACTTTCTCTTTGAGATTCGCTTTCTCTTCCAGGCCATTCATCTCTAATGTCAGTTGGGAAACTTCTGAGTAGCAATATGGGCAGCAAAGTCCGTGACTTGAAACTGCTTTCCCACATGACAAGCAATGGATGATCATCTCTTTAAAGGTATTAGATTATATAATAATGATTGTCTTCATCCTTTTCGTCAGGGTCCTTTGGCTGAAAGGTCTTCGTTTTTTCATTTTTAGCTTTTGGCGCTGTTCCCGTCTGCGGCGGGTTAGCGCCCGGAGTCATACGATCTTCAAGGAACTTATTTATTTCGCTTTCCTTGATCCTATAGACCCGTCCCAGCTTAATACCTTTCAGCTTACCTTGTTTGATAAACTTCAGAATTGTAAAAGGATGCACTTGGAGAATATTTGCGACTTGTTCAGTTGTAAAAAACTTTTCTTTCATTCAATTTTTTTATACAGGATTTAATATAATTTAATTTAATTAAACTTTATTAAATTCTACCACTTTTCAGCACATTCTTCAATACTCTCCTTGTTTTTAAGTATCATTTTTGTGTTCGCACTTTATCACATTAATCACAACTATTCAATAGTTTTGGCAAGTTAATTAAACTTAGTTAAATTTTACCATATTTTATATACATATTCGACATATTTAGCATAGTTTATTGAACTTTATTAAATTTAGTTAAACTTTATTAAACTTAATTGAACCTTATATGAAAAAGCCCAACTACGCTACTCCTTATTGAAATGTATTATTTGAGGATTTTTTTAAGCCATTGCCCTGTGTATGACTTAGAGATTTTTGTTATTTCTTCCGGTGTTCCAATTGCAATGATTTCACCTCCATTATCTCCCCCTTCAGGCCCCAGATCAATAATGTGGTCTACAGACTTGATTACATCCAAATTGTGCTCAATTACAAGTACCGTGTTACCTTTTTCTACTAATTTTTGTAATACACTTAGAAGCTTTTTCACGTCATCAAAGTGTAGACCGGTAGTCGGTTCGTCCAATACATACAGTGTTTTTCCTGTAGAGCGCTTTGATAGCTCCGTAGATAATTTAATACGTTGTGCTTCGCCTCCTGATAGAGTTGTCGCCGGTTGTCCAAGGTGAAGATACCCAAGACCAACCTCACATAAAGTAATTAATTTAGTTTTAACCGCAGGAATCGCTTTAAAGAACTCCAAGGCCTCTTCCACCGTCATCTCAAGCACTTCGTGGATATTTTTACCTCTATATCTCACCTCTAGAGCCTCTTCGTTGTATCTTTTACCCTTACAGACCTCACAAGACACATAAATATCAGGCAAAAAGTGCATTTCTATCTTTTTGATTCCGTCTCCGGTACATGCCTCACATCGTCCTCCTTTTACGTTAAATGAGAACCTTCCCGCTTTATAACCACGAGTTTTTGATTCCGGTGTCTGCGAGAAGAGATCTCTGATATCGGTAAATACTCCCGTATATGTAGCTGAATTTGACCTGGGGGTACGTCCGATCGGAGATTGGTCGATGTTTATAATTTTGTCTAAATGTTCGAGCCCCTTTATCTCTTCGTGTGCTCCCGGTATAGCTTTTGATTTATAAAGCTCTTTTGAGACAGCTTTTACCAAAATGTCATTTACCAATGTCGATTTCCCCGATCCTGAAACTCCTGTGATACCGATGAATGTTCCTAATGGGAAGTCGGCATCAATTCCTTTTAAATTATGCTCTGCGGCTCCTATTATCGAGATTTTTCCTTTTTTACCTTTTCTACGTTCTTTCGGTACGGATATTTCCGCTTTTCCTGAAAGGTATTTACCGGTTAGTGAATTCTTATTTTTTATAATTTCTGAGGGTGAACCCTGTGCTACTACTTCTCCTCCGTGTTTTCCCGCTCCAGGCCCTATATCGATGATGTGATCCGCGGCAAGCATGGTATCTGTATCGTGTTCAACAACAATTACCGTATTTCCAATGTCACGAAGCGAAATAAGCGTTTTAATCAGCTTGTCGTTGTCGCTTTGGTGCAATCCGATACTGGGTTCATCCAGTACGTAAATAACGCCTGAGAGACGCGATCCTATCTGAGTTGCAAGCCGAATTCTTTGCGCTTCACCTCCTGAGAGAGTGTTTGCGGTTCTATCCAATGTCAGATACGAGATTCCCACGTTTTCCAGGAAGTTTAGTCTATTGCTGATCTCTTGTAAGATTTGTTTTGCTATTTCATGCTTCATTTTGCTCAATTTGAGGTGCTGGAATAGGTCTATAGCCTTTTTGATGGATAATTCTGTCATATCTATAATTGAGAGATCATTTATTTTAACTGCGAGAATTTCTGCTTTTAGTCTTTTTCCCTTACATGTCGGGCATTTTAGAATTCGCATGTAGCCTTCTATTTTTTTCCTTACGTAATCTGAGTCCGTTTCCAGATACCTTCTTTCCAGGTTTGGTATTACTCCCTCAAATGTAGTTTGGTATTCCCCTACAAATGATGATTTTTCCGGATCTTTTACTCCGTTCCCTATTTGGACTGTGTATTTTTTCTCCGGATCTCCTTGCAGTACCTTGCTTAATACTTCTTCAGGAAGTCTACTTATCGGTGTATTCATCGAAAATTTATTCTCTTTTGAGACACTTTCCAGAATTCGGTTGTACCAAGTTAAATGTGAAGTTGTTGTAGACCATGGCATTATTGCTCCTTCTGCGAGAGTGAGTTTCTTGTTTGGAATTACGAGATCTGCATCTATTTCCAGCTTGGTTCCAAGTCCGTGGCACTCTTCGCATGCTCCTTGTGGATTGTTGAAAGAAAAGCTTCGTGGAGAGATTTCCGCCACATTAACGTGACACGTATTACATGCGAAATGCTCAGAGAATACCTTTTCTTTGTTGCTTCCATGCTCTGCTATGATCATCAGCCCTTCTCCGAATTTCAGTGCGGTTTCTATTGAGTCTGCAAGCCTTGTTCGGTCCGGATTAGGAAGGTCTATTTCTTGCCCGGAAGAAAGCTTTTGTACTTTTTTCTTAAAGTCTTTAACCACTAGGCGGTCTACCACTATTTCGATGTTGTGCTTTTTGTTCTCATCTAATTCCGGAACATCAATGATTGAATATATTTCTCCGTCTATTCTTACCCTCACAAATCCTTCTTTTTGGATTTTTTCGAGTCCTTTCATGTGCTGCCCTTTTCGTCCTCTTACTATTGGTGAGAGAATTAGGATTTTCTTTCCTTCCGGCATCTCTGAGACCTCTTCGAGGATTTGTTGTGAGCTTTGTCTCTCGATCGGTTTATGGCATTTAGGACAGTGCGGAGTTCCAACTTTTGCAAATAATAATCTCAAATAATCGTATATTTCAGTTACTGTTCCCACTGTTGATCTTGGGTTTCTTGAAGCTGTTTTTTGGTCAATTGAGATGGCTGGAGAGAGCCCTTCTATGTTGTCCACCTCCGGTTTTTCCATTAATTGGAGGAAGTTTCTGGCATATGTGGAAAGGCTTTCTACATATCTTCTCTGTCCTTCTGCGTAGATTGTGTCAAATGCTAGTGAGGATTTTCCTGATCCCGAAAGACCTGTAATTACCGTAAATTTATCACGTGGAATTTCCACGTTTATCCCTTTAAGGTTGTGGATTCTAGCCCCTGTTACTGTTATTTTGTCTGTCGACATATTTTTCAGCACAAATTAAGCTCTACATGCAAGTAGAGATTTTAGCATTAGAATCCTGATCGCGCAAGCATTAAACTTAGCCTTCGCTACGCTTCCGCATGGTCTTTTTTCAGAGCCTTTCTTTCGAAATATACCCCTGTTTTTGGGTGAGGATGATTTCTAGCGTATGCAAGGACTTTCCCGTATTCTTTGTGGTTTTCCTTCTTTTCAAAGTAATAGTTCAAGGTCTTATATCCACCGACCAAGAACGGAACTATTAGGAAATTTAGGTTCATTTCGAGGACAATATTGAAGATGGCATGAAGTCCGATCGAAATGAGTAACCCTTCCAGGATGATTTCTTTATAGAAGATTCCTTCTTTTTTGAAATGGAAAATGTTGTGGATTTTTTGTACCCATTGTTTTCTTTTCGCTTTTAACTCTTCTTGTAATATTGGTTTTGCGAAGTGAGCTGTTCCGTAGTAATAGCCGAGGATTCCTGAGAACATTAAATGTGCGAATGTTGAGAATGTCGATCTGAATAGGAATGGCATCAGTAAATTTGATGGTCCTTGGCTGATCCAAATATTGTAGAAATATAGGATGTTTTCTGTGAATGAGAACCCGAGCGCCGCAAGAATGAAGAATTCAATCGCGTCGTCAACATTCTTGATTTCATCATCATCTGAGACCTTTACCGATAGCATTTTCATTATTTCCTCAATTACTCCCACAAACAAAAATGTGATGATCACACTTAGAGGCACAATAGTAAGATTTGAAAACCCAATAAGGTCATTATGGTAATAATCCGCGAGTTTGAATGCGTTTATCCATGGGAAAAATTGCCATAAAAACTTGTAGAAGAGTATGGGGAAAACGGCTAAAGCGCCTACTGCAAAGGTCAAAATCACTGTGCTTCGTTTTTCCGGGTGCTTTTTATAGTAAATATATCCCCAAATCAATGCCGGGACACAGGCAAGCATTATTGATATGATTATCTGAATGGCGTGATTCATTTCTTTTTATTTTCATTTTTCTTTCTTGTTATTATAACATATTTATTCTATCCTGACAAACCATAAGCTTTCGCCTTCCTTGTCGAGCTTTTTGAAGCTCTCCTGGTCCGTGGTTGTGATGATTGTCTGGCAGTCTTTTATTGATTTCAGGAGGTGTTCTCCCCTTTTTCGGTCCAATTCTGAGAATACATCGTCCAGGAGAAGGATTGGATTTCTGCCTGTTTTTTCCTTGATATATTGGATTTCCGCGAGCTTGATTGCCAGTAGGAGTGTGCGGAATTCACCTCTTGAGGCTGAGGACAAGATTTCTTTGCCATCGATGAAGAATTTGAGGTCGTCGCGGTGTGGGCCGAGTGTGGTTTTTGCTTCGCGGATGTCTCGATCGCGTCTGATTGTCAGCTCTGCCTCGTATTCTCCTTTTATAGTGCTGTACTGAATCTCTACTTTCTCTTTCCCTCCGGATATTGATTGGTAGATTTTTTCGAGTTTTTTGTTAAGGAATTGGGTAAATTCTTTTCTTTTCTTGATGATTATACTTCCAAACTCCATTAATTCTGTGTCCCATGCGTCCAGGTCTTTTTCCAGGTTCTCCATAGGTTTATTTGTGAATTTAGCCTCGCGTATTGCATGAAGGAGTGCGTTTCTCTGCTTTAGCGTTTTTTTGTATTTGGTTAATGCTTCCAGGTACTTTTTGTCTACCTGGGAAAGCAGTATATTTAAATATCTTCGTCGGTATGATGGGCTCAGATAGAGCATGTTTAGGTCTTCGGGATGGAATAGCACCGTAATTAAATTCCCGATATATTCGCTATTTCTCATGCTGACATCGTTTTTTTTGAATCCTTTCTGTTTACGGGGATAGTTTGAATAGAAGACCTCCAGGCTTGTTTCTTCCCCATCTATTTCTGTTTCACATTTGCATCTCATATAGTCAAATTCCCATTCTATCAGGTCGTCTTGAAGAATGGTGCGGAATGATTTTCCCAGACTAAGCACATAAATGGCTTCCAGGAAGTTTGTTTTCCCTTTTCCGTTCGGTCCTACAAGGATCGTAATGTTTTTGTCTTCCGGAAATTCGTATTCATATCTGTTGTAATTCCGGAAGTTTTCGAGTTGAAGTTTTCGTAGTTTCATTCTATCTTTATTTTACCCGATATTTATTATTAATCTAACTGAAATTATGTCAAAAGCGAATGTCGATCTCGATGCAATGCGCCACTCTTGTTCGCATGTCCTCGCACAGGCTGTGTTGCAAATGTTTCCGGAGGCTTCACTAGCTATCGGGCCAACGATCGAGGACGGTTTTTACTATGATTTTGACCTTCCAAGGACTTTGATTCCGGAGGATTTGCCGATTATTGAGAAGAAAATGAAGCAGATTATTAAGCAAAATCAGACTTTTGAGAAGAGGGTTGAGCCGGGTGATAAAGCTATTGAGTTTTTGAAGAAAACCAAACAGAAGTACAAGGTTGAGTTGGTGGAGGAATTTGTGAAAGAAGGTGAAGAAATTACTTTTTATGAGAATATTCTTCCTCAGGGAAACAAGCCGATGTTTGTGGATCTCTGTGAGGGACCTCATGTGGAAAGAACCGGGCAAATTGGTCCGTTTAAGTTGCTGAAAATTGCCGGGGCGTATTGGAGGGGTGACGAGAAAAACCCTATGTTGCAGCGGATTTATGGGACTTGTTGGAATAGCCGCGAGGAATTGGACGAATATTTGAAGATGCTGGAGGAAGCGAAAAAACGCGATCATCGTAAGCTCGGGAAGGAATTGGAGCTGTTTACTTTTGATGATGAAATTGGGGCGGGGCTTCCGCTTTGGCTGCCAAAGGGTGCAGTGATTGTGGAGATTTTGGAGAATTTGGCGAAGAAAAAAGAGGCTGAGCAGGATTATGTGCGCGTTAGGACACCACATATCGCAAAAGAGCAATTGTATCTGACTTCCGGTCATCTTCCTTACTACAAAGAGCACATGTATCCACCTATGGAGCTTGATAATGAGAAGTATTATTTGAAAGCGATGAATTGTCCTCATCATCACAAAATTTATGCTGCACGACCGAGAAGTTATCGTGAATTACCTTTGAGACTTGCTGAATATGGGCATTGTTATCGATTTGAGGATTCCGGAGCTTTATTTGGGCTTATGAGAGTTCGTTCTCTTTGCATGAATGATGCTCACATTTACTGTACCGAGGAGCAATTTGAGGAGGAATTCAAGAAGGTTATTGATCTTTATATGTTTTATTTCGATCTGTTTGGAATTGAGAAATACGAAATGCGACTTTCGAAGCATCACAAAGATGGGCTTGGGAAAAAGTATGTTGATAATGAGAAGTTGTGGATAAAAACCGAGAAATTGGTAAAGAAAGTCATGGATAAGGGGAAAATTAATTATGTAGAAGCCGACGATGAGGCTGCTTTTTATGGACCGAAGATTGATGTACAGGTTTGGTCCGCAATTGGTAAGGAGTTTACTTTGGCTACAAATCAGTTGGATTTTGCGATTCCTGAACGCTTTGGGCTTAAATATAATGACAAGGATGGGAAAGAAAAGACACCGCTTTGCATTCATAGAGCGCCTCTGAGTACTCATGAGAGGCTTATTGGATTCTTGATAGAGCATTATGCGGGGGCATTCCCTGTGTGGCTTGCACCTGTGCAGGCTTTGGTGGTTCCGGTTTCTGAGAAGTTTAATAAATATGCCGAAAAAGTACGTATTGAACTACGAGCTGCCGGTGTTCGAGTTGAAATTGATGATTCCGACTTCCAATTAGGAAAGAAAATCAGAAATGCTGAGATGCAAAAAGTTCCATATATGCTTGTGGTTGGGGAAAAAGAAGAGAAGGATGGGGCTGTCGCGGTTCGGGATTATGCTACGAAAAAGCAGGATGTGATGAAGTTGAAGGCATTTATGAAGAAGATTGAGACTGAAATGTCTATTTAGCAGAGAGCTTTTTGCCAATATTTGGATTTCCGGTCAATGTAAAGCGGTAATGTGCATACCTAATTCAAAGCTTTTTGCCGGTATTTGGATTTCCGGTATTTCCTGTCCGGTATTACCCATCACAACATCGCCGCCTGCCGGTATTTTCTATAGAGAATGTCTGCTTCGTGCTTGATTTGCGCTTTGATGTTGATTTTCCATTTGTTTGGGTTTTCGTTTTCGTTCGGAATCAAGCCATTGTGCGCGAATTCATGATGCTCATGGCAAAGTCCGGTTATGTTTTTGTGGTTTTTTGTTGTGGAATATCTGTCCTGGTGATGTAGATTTTTTATTGGTCGATTACAGTTGGGATAAGCGCATTTCCCATTTGTTTTTTTGAGGGTTTCCCTTTTTCTTTTTATGCGGATATGACGGGGTTCCTGGTCGCTTGTCAAGCTTTGACCGGTCAAGCTTTTTGGAGAGGCGGGAAATTCATCGTTTACCGTTTTCTCCAGAATCATTTTCGTCACTTCTTTGTTCGTCAGATTCCATTTTTCCTTCAATTTCAAAAACAAAAAGGTCATTTCTTCGTCCAGTTCCAGTTTGATTTTTTCAGGGACCGCTTGGCAGACCGTTTCATCGGTTATATTCTCTTTTTTCCTGAGTTCTTTTGATAAAGTTTGAACCGCAGGTTTGCTCATGTGACGGATTTTGTCCGCAAATATTTCATCGGTTTCGGGCGTGGCGAGGCGCGCTATCATCGCCACTTTGTTTACTCCGACTTCCTTGATCGCAGCTTTGAGATGGGGTTTGTCAGCCAGATTCGGTTCGAGGCGCAATCTTGTTTCGACCGCCGAGCGGGAAAGTCCGCCGAATTTGGCCGCGTATTCGAATATCGAAGTTGCATATTTTTTGTGAAGATTTTCCATAGTTTTATTGGTTATTGAGGATCTATATTTTCTCAAATTCACAAACAAAAACAACCCGAAAACGGCTTGCAAATGCGATTATACAACATTTTCCCGGATTCTATTGGCACCCCTGAATAATGACTTTCTTAAGCCTGATTTCTATTTTGCTTTTTGTCCAAAAACCACGTCAAGTCGAAGTTCGGAGCATGCAAAAAATTTTCTATACCGAAAAAGTTTTTGATCAAAATTCTCAATACCGTGAGAAAAATAGTACCAGAAACATTGACCTGGAACATAATTTCCAGTAATTTTCTTAGCTCATGACTGAAGTTCATTGATAATTAGCAAAAAAATGTGAAGTTGCTACCTAAACAGCTTCATGCTTTTCATTGCCCAAGGTAAGGGTAATGACACACAGTTCACATCTCCGATTAACGGTAGAAGTGGACAAACAGAAAAAGGATATAATGATGGCTAAATGTAAAAAATGTAATGGAAAGGGAGAGGTTTTATTCATTCATATCACTGGCCAATGGGTGACCTGTAGTCAGTGTGGAGGTAGTGGAGATATTGATCCCAATGCCACTGAGAGGTGTTATAAATGCAATGGGCAAGGAAAGAGCTTTGAGGGTAATATGTGTCATGCCTGTAATGGATATGGATATTTGTACATACAATGAGGGTGAAATTACTGCTGGATCTGTGATTGGCTACTCATTAGAAGAAAGGAGAAAATGACGTAGTCCGTCCTTATTCATTGGCAGAGTGTTTGTAAGCGATATGAGAATTCGTATTCGCTACGGACCAATTCAGTTTGATTATTTTAGCTCGATTTTTTATTCTTTTATCAGAATGGAGAGTCGGGCTTTTTTCATGCAATAAATACAGTCTATTTAGCCGCTTTTTCCAGCTGCATTCGGGCTTTTTCTGCCGGAGTCATATACGCCATACCTGTCATGTTTGAACCACCTATTATAGAGACAAGCTTACTTCCTCCATCACTTTTTATAATTTCTTTGAAAATTGCTTCGAATTTGTTATAAGCTTTATTTATTTCATTTTGTCTCGCCGCTCCTTCTTTTGTTGTCACATCTTCAACCGGTTCTGAATTAAATATTAAGTTTGTTACTCTACTCAACTCTTCATTTTCGTATGCGCCTACCACTTTTTGGACGATTACATTCAACTCTCCGATAAACTGAGCTGGTGGAGTGTTAGGTGACACTATTGTCCCATTGTTTAGCGTTACTTCATCCATTCTCTGATATGTATCTTGTGCGGAGGTTCTTGCTTTTTCAAATTTATTTTTCATTATTCCTTCAAAACGAACATAAGATTTCACAGCGTCCGCCAGTTTATCCGTGTAACCATACTCAGAAAGAGATTTAAAATATTGACTGAATCCCGGGAATACGTTCGCATATCCCTCAATGGTCAAGAACTTTTTGCTACCTGTGGTTGATTTACATGCGTCTGTTATCACACCTGTTGAGGCAGGTGGTAAAAACCCGAACATGTCGTCATGATCCAGGTTTTCTCCATTTCTTAAATCTTTGTTAATACGATTTTGAGTACCATCGTTCGGTATTGCGTATTGCCACAGGAATTTATCTACTGATGCTGTTGGTGTACTGTTCATTTTATTTCCTTCATCAAACCATTTTACCCATCTTTTGTAATCATCTACCGTAAATGTGTGCCCTTGTCCATCTTCACGGATAACTGTTGAACACAAATATTCCAGAATCGGGAATTTTTGAAGCATTTCCGAGTTCATATGAGCCATTCTGTCAAAACTCAGAATCGTTCTTCCGTACATATTTTCTGCCGCCACACCTTCTATCATGTAGTAGAGTTTTTCTTGCATGAATGCCTTTCCATATTCAAGAGAGAAGAGGATTAGACCCTCATACTCGTGTGGATCTACGAATTCGCCTCTTTTGTGCATGTCCAGAAGGACGGCAAGTCTTCGGCCCGGGCCTCCTTCTACACCTTCCAGCTCCTTACCTTTTTCGTAATAACTCTTTGCGTTCGATAGATATTGAGATTTTTGTTGTCTGTACCAATCGTTGAATTGGCCTTCTCCCCACAATGAATCGATTGCGTCTTTCATAAAATCGAAACCTGTTCGGCTGTCTGTTGCGCTCATTTCGGTAGCGGGATCCCCATTTGTTGGAATTGGAATAGCTAGAGACGGATCAACGAATCTATTTATATTTTTCCAAAAATCAATATTGTCCCATCTCATTTGTCCTTTTTCGTTTAAAACTATGAGGGCGGCTTTCATTTCATCTCTGTTGCTTGTTTTTTCCAATCTTCCTATGATTTCATATACACCTTTTTGGTCGAATGACTCCTTGAATTGCCCCATTTCTTCGTTTTCAGCTGACTGACCTATTCTTTGCATTTCAGGAGCCCAGAATGGTAGATGTTCACCTACTTTTGAGTATTTTTCCTTCTGTCTTCTTTCCCATCTTCTCTGATAATATTCCCACATTGATTTTCCCATTTCCCAAAAATCTGTGACACTTAAGTATCTCGAATTTACCCACATTGATTTGAGCCAGCTTTGCTCGACTCTTTCCATACCTCCTACTTTGTGGATATCTTCGTAGGGAAGGGCTTCTTTGTAATAGGGTGGTTTATCAAGTTGAACTTTTGATTCCGGGACGGTTGTTGATTCTTCATCTTCGTCGGGAGTTTCGCCAGGTCCGGCTTGTGTGGTCTGTGTTGGCTCTGGATACTCCATTGGCTCTCCCAGCTTTGTTAACTCCGGCTCCGGCTCGTACTGTGCAGGTTGTGCCGGTTGTGCATCCTGGACTTGTCCCTTGTTTACCAATTCCATTAGATTTCTTGCGTTCACTTTTTCCCTGCGAACTGTGGCTCTTTTTTTTGCCGCTGGCGCTGCTGTTGGCGGAACTGCGGCTATTGCCGGTTCCGGTTCTCCCCAATTTGGATCGTTGTAACCAATGTCGTATTCTATTTCGTATTCACCATTGTCTAGAGGTTTTAGCTTTGCTGTTCTTCTTTTGCCATTTTCCTCGAAGTAGATTTCTTGTGTTTCTCCTTCGTTTGGAATCGTGACTGCATCCTGAGGTACTCCTCCGATTGCTCTAAACATTTCTTCACGTTCGGGTGATGACCCTTGGATAAAGCCAGTACATTCTTTGTTTCTTGCTTCTATAGTCCTTTTTATGGTTTCTTGCATCTTGTCTCCGGAAATATCTCTTTGATAATTATTTTTCTGGAGGAATGCTCCGAATTCTCCCAGTGCGAATTCTTTTTGCATTCTGTTGTGACGGAGTGCTGGCATAATCGAAGATGGGAGCGAATGTAATGATGTTTTCATTACTGTGTTGTCCAGCGCAACGTACCATTTACCGTTTTTTTCATATACTCGTTCTACTTTGAACACATCAGGCTGTTCTTTCCCGTTCGAGAACGTTTCTCCTTCCAGTTCTTGGAAGTTTTTGTAACCCAGTTCAAATCCATATTGTTCGTTGAAATTATCCGGAGATTCGATGTCTTCGTATCCATCTAATGTGTCTATTAAGCCAAGGAAGTTTTTGTAACTTGATTCTACTGTCTTCTCTTTCCCCTCTTCAACTATTGAATATTCGACCATTAGCTGGCCAGGTGATTGTGGTTCTACGATTGGCGAGCTCTCTTTTTCAAAGTAAATTTTGTTTATTTTTACTTGTTGTCGTTTTTGGCCGGATGCTCCCGTTTCCTTGTCGATTTCAAGTCCGGCTGTTGAATCTTGGCCTGTTTTTAGGAACCAAGTAGTGAGTTTTTGGACTTTATTCATGTCGAATCCTGCTCTTTTTGACAGGAATTTTAGCGATCGGAATCTTGATAGTATTTTTGTTAAATAATTTGTCCATTTTTCGTTCACTTCCGCACTTTCTTTGCGGATTTTGTCTATTTCATCGTCGATTTCTTTGATTCGTTTTTGAAGTTTGTTGATTTCTGCGATGTTTGGGTTTTCTTTTTGTTTTTCTTTTTTAATATTTCCCAAAAGTCTTTCTTCCTCTTTGACTAACGTGAGCATTTGTTTATCAATTGCGTTGAGTTTTTCGATTAGTTCTTTTGGCGGTTGTTCAATTGCCCATTTTGTTTCTGTAGTTTCCGAGGCGGTTTCGGCTTTTGCTTCCGTCGTTTCTGCGGTTTTTGATATTGTCTTTTCTATTTCTTCCGGGGATTCTTCCACCTTTCCCCCTCTTAGTCTTTTTGTTTCTTTTTTTGCTTTTTCTTTGTTGTTAATAAATTCCGAATTGATTCCTCCATCGATTCTTTTCAACTTTTCGTGC
This sequence comes from Nitrospirota bacterium, assembly GCA_043816165.1. Lineage (GTDB taxonomy): Bacteria > Patescibacteriota > Gracilibacteria > UBA1369 > LOWO2-01-FULL-3 > JAACEU01. The sequence goes on from JBDRIE010000025.1 coordinate 16,789, forward strand.
AGTTCCGCTTTCTTTTCTTCGTCTTCGCCTTCAATCGTTTCTATCAAGGCGTTCACAAGGTGAAGCCCATAGTCTCCTCCAACAAATATTCGACCTTCAGCAATACCTTTTATGAGGTATTTGTAATCGCTTTTGGCCATTTTGTTTGGGTCCTTCGCAATTTCGTGAACCCTTCTAAAGGTTTTTTCTTGGAAATTATTGCCCTGTTTTTGGTAGAGTTCCGTGATTTTGTTTCCGGTTGTGCGGTTTTCTTTCTTCTTTTCTGTGTCAGTTCTTAGGTCGGTTTTCGAAAGCTCATCACACATCCGCACCTCTTCGGCTGTGAGATTTCTTTTGTCTTCCTGAGTTTTATCTTTTTCTGTGGTCATTTAGTTTATTTTTTGGTTCCATCTTGGAAAGCTTTTAGCAATGCTGCTTCGCTATTCTCGTAACCATTTTTCAGAACTTTAGCATATACAGTAGCACCTAGCACTTCGTTTTTTAGAGTTGCTAATGTTCTGGCGCTCTTTGGGGTTGGGATATTGTCAGCGAGTGTTCTAAGTCCCGTATCAATTTTCGCTTTGTCTGTTGTGCCTTTTAATATAGTTACTTGCTGATTCATTTGAGTAGTTTGGCTTGCGTTTAACGTTACTCCACCTACTTTTGTAGGTGTAGTGGTTCCTGTGGTTGTGGCAGATGGTGCAGAATAACCTCTAACCCTACTGTGATCCAATAGCGCTGTTTTAGCCGCTTCCCTCTCTTTACCTGAAGTTTTAGTCATGGCTTCCATTTTTGTGTGTATATCTCCGTATTTGCTATCTCTCATTTGTGTGTAAAGCTTTAAGTCTCTTCTTTTCAATGTCACCATTGCTGATTGTAAGTCCGATGCTGACATATTTTGATTTCTGGCATTTTTCAACCAACTTAACACCTTTTCAGGTGAATCCATATCCCTAGATGCCATATCGCTTGAAGAAACTCTTTTTACTCCTGTAAGTCGTTCTGCTAATAGACCAGAATTTTTTGGCCTTCCGGTAAGTGCACCGAAAGCTTCAAGCATTTGAGAACCAGTGTATGTGTTAGTAGTGTCATCATCAGTTCCCGGTAAATCGATTTTGAAAATAGGAGCATGTTTGAGCGGTAGAGTTCCAACCCATTTTCCGGCACTTGCCAGACTTCCTTTCATCCAATCTGTAACCGGTGCGGCGATCGATTTGCTCGCCGCCGTGAATACTCCGAGCCAGATTACAGCTATTGTTCCGACACCTACTAATAAATCTTGGAGAGTTGTTAGCCCAACCACCGGAATTCCCTGTGTGGCTGTGAAACTGATTTGTTCTCCTCCATATAGGCTATTTATTCCTTGTAATGCCTTTAACATGATCCATCCGATAGAAAGGGAAAGTCCAATTCCGAGTGGAGCGATTGCGTTTTGGACAAATGTGTTTGTTACCTCTCCGAAACTACTAAAATTTTCTTTGACTGCGGGTATTACCATTGCCAGTAACAGGACCGGCGACAGTGCTATGGCAAGCCACATCACCACCAAACGCCCGAGAAGCACTACGAACAGGGCTATGAAGGAAGCAACAAATAATAAGTACATAATTAATGACAGTGCAGTATTGATGAATAATTTATCAATAGTAAGGCTGTTGACATCTATTTCTTTATATAAAACTATTTTGCTCAAGCCAATTGCCATTGCCAGAGCCGCGTTTCTGGAATTCCATCTTTTCATGAAAAGTTCACCTCGTGCAGTGAATTTCATCGTGGTCTTGGTCGTGGTCTTGGTCTTATCGTTTGGATCTACAGTTGTTACTGTAGTTGTTTCGCACAATATACTTTTTATCTTTTCGTCGTATTCTGCAACCCACGCGTCAAGCTGTACAGCTGTGAGCTTATCTCCTGCTAATTTTCCAATTTGTTCTACTGTTGCTGATGGATCTATTTCCAACTTATACTTTTTTGCCTGGTCTTTAAAAATTTCCAATGATTTATCTTTTATAAATTTATCTTTATCAATTACGGCATTATAGTCGATCCCTTCTGTTGATCTGCAGGCTTTTTGTATTAATTCCTGATCGTTTGGGTTATTTGGGTCCAAGGCTATTCCTTGACCCACTTGATTTGGCAGGGCAAAGATGGCGGATGTCAGTACATTTATTCCATCCAAGAAAACTTTTATTCCGAGGAAGGAGAAGTTCACTACTATTATTCCAATAATTATTTTTGGGAGAATCGCTTTTATCGAATAGTTGCTGTTTTCGTCACCAATTCCAAGAACGTTGTATAGGGCAATAGCTACCAAAGCTATTACGAAAAGTATATTTACGATATTTCTTATCGGTATCCATATTTCTCGCAATCGCTCTTCCATTCCGTTTCCGAAAAGCAAACTGTTGTCCATTAATCCCCCAATCATCACGAGTACAGGCCAGAGGGCTCTATTTAGAATGTCCTGGATCTTTATCAAGAATTTCATTATATTCAGTATTCCTTCATCGGTTTTTGCTGCTGTTGTTGCTTTTTTACAAAGAGTTTTATCTGCTGTATCAACAGCATACCCTCCTGTGGGACATACTGTTTCTCCCCCTGTCATTTTACATTCTGGTTGAGTGTCAGCTGGGAACTTACATGCTGGTGTAGTCGCTGCATATGCAGTATTTTCGTGTTCATTTACAATATTATCACCCATAAATGTAGGGGCAATTATCGATACTGTTAATGAAATCAGTAGTCCCAGTAATATTCTTTTACCCCATTTTTTCATTCTTTTTGTTTTCATTTTTGTTTCTAGAATAGTGTGTGAATAAATGCGAATGTGGATGCGGCTGCATCATTTCCCGATGATACCGCCCACCCGAGGATTCCGGCTCCTGTGCCTCCTCCCGCCATGATTTTCCCCGCTCTTTTTGCTATTTTCCATCCTCCACTTGAGATTGGTTGTCTTCTTCCGGCTTGTCCTTGTGTTGGTTGCTGTGCAGGGGCTTGCGGTTCTCTTTGTCTTTCTCTCTCTCTAGCTTGATCTTTTGCTTGTTTTATTTGTCTTTTCTTTGAGACTTTTTTTCTTTGTCCACCTGCCGCGATGACAGGTCTTTGGATTTTTGTACCTTCCGGAACTTTTACTTTTCCTTTTGTCGAGCCTTTTGTTTGCCCTTCTGTTACTCCTCTTTTTACCGCTCTTTTCCCAACCACTGATTTTCCTTCGGCTGTCCCGGGTGTTTGGAATAAGGGTTCTTCGTCAATATCAGCTTTTAAATCTGCTTCTTTTGGTTCTTTGGTTGCGGCTTTTGGGGCCTCACCTTTTTCTTTTGGTGGGGTTTGAGTTGGTGGAGTTCCTGTTGGTGGAGTTTCTGTTGGTACGGACGATCCGGGTGCGTAGCTTGTCCCTCCTCCGGCTGTGCTATAAGTTGTTGATTGTTGTTCCAATGCCGGTTTTAAGGTTATTCCTGAAGGCTCTCCTCCTACTCCTGCACCTGAAACTGGCATCGCAAGCTCTTTTGTTTTACCTTCAGCGAAATCTATTACATTACTTAATTCCGGTTTTTCTTTTCTGGATTGTGTTAATCCATTTTCCAGCAATCCAACTATCGAATCCTGCGTTACTTCTACAGGTGGATTGCCTTTTTCTCCCAAGGCAACAAACGTAAAAGCGTGAGCCAGGAATATTCCATCATTCATTTGACCAAGAGAAGGATCTTGCATTTGCATCATCGCTTCTGCACGATTTGCCATCAATAGTAGTTGTGCTTTTTCCCTTTCATCTCCCGTTTCCTCAGCTTTCTTCTGTAGGTATTTGACGAAATCTCGGCAAATTGAGTTATTGCCTGTTGATGTAAAATTCACTCCTCTATCTTCCCTTTGGTCTATCAAGCTTGTTCTGTTTTCGAGGACGTATTTGATAAAGATCTTCAATCCCGCATATTGGTTTGTTGAACCATCTCCGAGCAAAGTGTTATAACCAAGCCATCTCCATGTGCTGTTTTTTTCCAGAAGCTGAACTAATTTTTGAATTCTTTCTTCCATTTATTTTTATGTTTTTTTCTTTTTTTGAACTTTTGTGCCTCCGCCGGCTCTTTGGATTGCGTCTTTGTATCGGCTCTGTGCCTTGTTGCCACTTATGTTCCATACGTGGTAGGCCTTTGCCAGTTTTCTGATATCGTCGTTGTTCGTTTCGTATCCGTTTATTTTGTAAGTTCCATTTGCGGATACTGATATTTGTTTTAGAAGGTTTGAATATTTACCGTCTTTTTTCCCTTTGCTTTTCAGCCATCGCACGAATGATTGAAGTGTGATTTTTCGGTAAACCGGTACGCTTGTGACTTTTGTAGTTTTATTTTTCGTATCTTTCGATCGTCTTCCATGTTCGTTTACGAATTCTTCAAAAACTGTTGATCCGGCGAATTTTTGTGCTGTTAGGAATATGTTCCATCCCCGATTTCCTTCTGTTAATGTTTTTAATTGATATGCCGTTTCATTTTTGTCTTGTTCTCTTCTCTCGCTTGCGTCTGTCCAAAATCCCGGTTTTGGGTCTTCCTTGTATTTTGCCAAAGCGTATGCCGCGTAATTGATTAGCATTCCTTTCTTTGTCATTATTTGTGCCAATTTTTCCGGATCCTTCCATCCTCCACCTTTGAATATATTCGCGACCAATGTTCCTCCAACAGATACGGCTACTGATAATTTTGTTAAGGCAATTAATATGTTTTTTCCTGTTAACATTTGTGCCGCTGGATTGTATGAGCCGTAGGCAGATCTGAAATAGCTTTTTCCTCTTTTTACGAAGTCGTGATTTATTTTGTAAGTTGTTGACATCATGTGTTCTTCTCCTTTTGTGAATCTTGAGTTCTTCCCGGTTAATTTGCTTGCAAGTGTGAAGCTTATTGCTCCATGTTTGCTTCCCGCTTTCAGGAATTCTTTTAGGTTTTCTCCGGTAAGTTTTTCTTTTGCTATGTGATCTTTGAGAACTTCTTCTCTTTCTTTTTCTGAAAGGAAATTCATAATCAGCCAGGATGATGCTGCTTCTCCTTGGTTGCATTCCGGTCCTCCCGATGCAAATGATTTGCTTAAGTATTTTTTTACTTCTGCGAATTTTTCCGCTGTTTGTGTTTCCAGTTTGAATGCGTATTTTATCGAATTAATCGCTCCTGAGTTTTTTGGGTTTAATAGAAGTTTGGATAGTGTTCGTGCTTTGAATGCCAAACTGTCTCTCATCTTCAATAGCGCTGTTTCTGTTAATTTTCCCCCATGCATTCTTCTAATTTCAATTATATATTTGGTTGTTATTCCAGTGATGGATACCAATTGTTTTTCGTAACGACCAACTATCTGATTTAGCTTCGTGAGTGTGTCTTTGTCTTTTATATTTGCTGATGTGATTACTTCTTCGCTTTGTTCTTTCCAAAGTCTTCTAACGTCCTCAAAAGCTGTGCCTGTGAGGATGTCCGGCATAAGATTTTTTAGCATTCTTCCCCTAGGTGATTTCACATATAATCCTTCTGATATTTCATCTTGGATTGCTTTGTTAGCGTCCTTGAACGATTTCTTCATTCGTTCTTTGTAATGAGTTCTGTATCTTTCTGTATTTCCTTTATCTAATGCCATGATTAAATGTTTAAATTTTTAATAATCTTGAGAATATTTCTGTCAGGGACTGATTGTGCCCTTCTTTTTCAGGGATTTTTTCGATCAAAAATTCGCGAACTTCTGATGGATCTTGGCTGTTTAGCTGGATTGATATATCTACCACCAATTCTCCATCCACTTTTACGTATAGGGATTTTGTGTATGGCGGTTCGTAGACCAACCAGAACGATTTTATTCTTGTGAATGGATATTTTCTTTTTCCTACTTTGATTCCGATGTCCGAGATTGAGACTTCTACGTCTTTTGTCGGTTCTCTATTTACTAAATAATATACAATTGCAAAAACTACTATTGCCAGGGAGAAAGTCCATGCTTGATGAGCCATCCCCGTTACGATTGCAGCGATTAATAGTGCCGCAACAATTACTTTCCAGATTTTCCCTCTTTTGTGTCTGAGGTGTTCCGGTGCAGTCCATGAAATTACGGTGTTGTCGAAGGCTGAGGGCTGGTTTTCTATATATTCCTTCTCCCTCACTTTTCTTATTTTTCTTTGCTTGAATTTATCTTTTAATTTTTTGATCATTTTTGTTTTGTTTTTGCATGAATTTTTCTAATTATTATACCAAAAAAAGCCCCATTTTGGAAGGGTAAGTGGTTGAACTCGTTTAGAAACCTATCGAATGAACCCCATTAGCGACATAATCCTTGCATTTTTGATCGCATTTGTGACTTTTTTCTGATGTTTAAGGCAAGTTCCGCTGTAGTATCGAGGGACTATTTTGTAGTATTGCGAAGTAAATTTATTTAGTAAACTTACATTTTTGTAATCGATATGCTGAATTTGGTCCTCACAGAAGTGACATTTTCTATTCTTATATGATGGCATATTGAGTTAGTTAATGATTAAAAAACGTTATCATCAGCATCTGGCGCCGGCATAGTATCTACCTCAGGTGCTGCTTCTATTAATTCTTCTTCACCCTCTAATTTCTCTCTTTTTTCAAGCATAATCATATCTTGTAAAACTATTTCAGTTCTAAATCTTTTGTCTCCTTCTTCAGTTTCCCAACTTCGTGTCTTTAAGTATCCTTCCAAATATACTAATTTTCCTTTTGAAAGAAATTTCCCGCATATTTCTGCTAATTTTGCCCATGCAACTATTTCATGAAATTCTGTAGATTTTTTTCTTTCCCCTTCTCTTACCGTCCATTCTCTGTTTGTGGCTATCCCAAAAGTAGTAATTGGTTGACCATTTTGAGTTTCTTTTGTTTCCGGATCTCTAGTTAAATTTCCGATTATTATTATCTTGTTTACTGATCTCATTTTCTATTGGTTAATATTGTATTCGCTTCGCTCATGCTACGCTCGCCTTAGCTCCCGGCGCGTTCGCTTCGCTGCCGCGTGTTAAAGTGAAATATCAGGATCGTCGATGATACTTTTTAACCTTTCATCAACATCATCCAGTTTTGCTACTGGTTTCTTCTCTTCTTTTGGTTCTTCTTGCTTTGGCTCTTCTTCCGGTTCTTCCTTCTTCGGTTCTTCTTTCTTTGGCTCTTCTTCCGGTTCTTCCTTCTTCGGTTCTTCCTTCTTTGGTTCTTCTTTCTTTGGCTCTTCTTCCGGTTCTTCCTTCTTCGGTTCTTCCTTCTTTGCTACCTTTGGCTTTGGTCTAAATTTTCCTTCTTCTTTTTCCTTCTTCTTTTTCTCTTTTTCTAACTCTTCTTTTGCCGCTCTTTCTTCATACACTTCCAATGTAATCATTTCGTAGTTATCCGGAGTTTTTACTATCAAATATCGAACTACGTTTTGGTTTAGCACTAGGGGTTTGTCTAGTTTCTTTAACTTTGCCGGTTCTATAGAGAAGTTAAATACTGCGTAGTATCCTTGATCTTGCTTTTTAATTTTGTAAGCAAAATTTCTTACTCCCCAGAGATCTTCGTTGAATATCTCACCTCCGTTTTCTAAGATGATTGATCGAACTTCATCAAGTTCTTTTTTTGTCTTTTCTTCTCCCAAGTCAGGTGGAAGAATTAACATTATTTCGTATTTTTTAGTTTCTAAATTTTCCATATTTCTTTGGATTAAGATCTAGTGACCTTTTAGCCCTATACGTGATTGCATAGAACAGAAAAATATTTAAAGCAGTGGGAAGTTATCAGAATGTTCAACCTTTGACAATAGCAATACGCAATATTTTCACGACATAGTCAAGGATTTTATTTTTTGCACTCTTTATTCACATATTCCCTTCTAGGCCTTTTTCTTCCCTTTTTATGCGGAATAACGAGTGTTCGATTTCAACTCGTCGTACCATCCACAATATTTCCATGAAAATGTCAATGTTCGCGTCTTGAAGGGATTTCCCAAAACCCTCATACTGCTACGAGGTGAAATTTATTGAAAAATGTCTATAAATGAGTACAACCGAAACGATACTGCAGGTAAATAAGTTTGCGAGAAAAGCTCGCCACTTGAGGAACTTTTCGAAAAGTAAACTCTGGAAATCTTATTCCAAAGATATATTTAAATTTATATCGTATCCTGCAAGAACAGTAATGAAGACGCCTTTATTTGCTAACATAAGGCGTTTCCTAATTGGGGTAAAATTATTTATTTCGGATATTATCCCTGTTTCACCACAAAAAAGACTTCTATTCCAAGCTATAATGATCGGATCTGCTGCACTAATAGTGAGCTCGTTCACTCCCGGAGGATCTTTCACAGCAATTTCAATGAATTATTCTACTGAATATATTAGTTCTTATTCACTACCTGGAGACATATTAGTGTCTGATGAAAATGGATATTTGATAAAAATTAATCCACAAACTAACGAATCAAATAGAGTGGGATTAACAGATTTTGCTTTACATACTATAGAAGACGGCGAATCTTTGTCAGTTATTGCGCAACACTATGGAGTGAATGTTTCTACAATTATGTGGGAAAATGGACTTGCTAATGCAAATAGTATTAGAGCGGGACAAAAACTTCTTATTCCACCGGTTGACGGTCTTAGCTATACAGTTCAAAGTGGAGATTCTTTAGAGAAACTTGCTGATAAATATGAGATTAGTGTTGAATCTATTATTGCTCAAAATACTCTTGAAGCTGATGTTCTAGGTAAAGGACAAGATCTATTCTTGCCCGGAGCCATACAAGCTGCACCGGTTAACGTTGCTACTGCAAGTTATGCCGCTTCATCTACAAGCAGAGCCGTGAGTTATGCGGATGCATCTTCTTCTACAAGCGCTCCTGCAGTTGGTAGAATCTTCATTTACCCAACAAAAGGTAAAATTACTCAAGGATATAAGTCCGGTCACTATGCGATAGATATTGCTGATTCTTCCAGGCCTCCTGTATGGGCTGCCGGCGGAGGAGAAGTTACAAAAGCCTCAACGGGTACTTGGGGAGGTGGATATGGTAACCATATAATCATAGATCACGGAGATGGGTTACAAACTCTTTATGCTCATCTTGATAGCGTGAATGTTTATGAAGGACAATGGGTTGGACAAGGTGATGTGGTTGGTATTATGGGTAATACCGGTCGTGTATACGGTGCAACCGGAATTCATCTGCACTGGGAAGTTATCTACAATGGAGTGAAACAATATCCAGGAGATTATTACTAAGATTATGGTGGTTTTGAAGCATATTTGGTACATACCGCGGTATTTAGTGATGGCGGTGATTTGGGTGTATCAGAGGACTCTGTCGCCCGATCATGGGATGTTTAAGGTTATGTTCCCAGATGGGTATTGTAAATTTAGGCCGACTTGTTCGGAGTATTCTTTGCAGACTGTGCATAAGTATGGAGTTGTGATCGGTGTGCCAAAGGCGTTGTGGAGGGTACTTCGGTGCAATCCTTACAGTAAAGGTGGAGATGATCCGGTTAAATAGGTTTAGTAAGGACATTCTTCTTGACTTTCTGATTCTTGTGGCTAGAATTTAGCAGGTTTTTTTAGAATTTAATTAGTTGCAATGCCGATTGAGAGAGCATTAATTAGCGTGTCAGATAAGACAGGCGTTGTTGAACTTGCGAAAAGCTTGGCAGTCAAAGGTGTGGAGATATTATCTACCGGAGGAACTGCTGATGCTTTGAGGGATGGTGGTGTTGACGTGGTGGATGTAAGTGACTACACAGGATTCCCGGAAATGATGGATGGAAGGGTGAAAACACTACATCCAAAAGTGCACGGAGGCCTTCTTGCATTGCGCGATAATCCGGAACATATGAAGCAGGCTGAGGAGAATGGAGTGAAGATGATCGATTTGGTTGTTGTGAATTTGTATCCGTTCCAGGAGACTATTGCCCGTGAGGGAGTGACCGAGGAGGAATCAATTGAGAATATTGATATTGGTGGTCCAAGTATGATCAGAAGTGCGGCTAAGAATTTCAAATATGTGACTGTTTTGACTTCGCCTGAAGATTATAAAATGGTTATGGATGGTGAAGTTGATCTGGAAACTCGTAAAAAGTTGGCTCGGAAAGCATTTACCATTACTCATGCATATGATGATGCTATTGAACATTATTTGAGAGAGCAATTGGGTGAACCCGAGCTACTCGATCTTCATTATGAAAAGGTTGGAAGCTTGAGATATGGTGAAAATCCAAACCAAAAGGCTGCATTTTTCCGAAATCCGGAAAATCACGATTCAAATATTACAAATTCAAAAGTTCTGAATGGAAAACAGTTATCTTTCAACAATATTGTGGATGGAGACAGTGCGCTTGAGCTCGTAAAGGAGTTCAAAGAGCCGACTGCGGTTTTTATTAAACATAATAATCCTTGTGGAGTTGCCTGCGCTTCTACCATCGACGAAGCTTTCGCAAAATGTCATGACGTTGACCCGATGTCAGCTTTTGGCTGTGTGATTGCGGTAAATCGCGAGGTTGATGAGGGAATTGTTGACTATATAAAGGAGAACAAAATGTTTGTGGAGATGATTATTGCTCCAACTTTCGAGGAGAAAGCTTTGAAACGTCTGATGACTCGAAAGAATTTGAGAATTTTGGAGACCGGTGAATTGAAACTCGATCTTTTGAAGACTGATATCAAAAAAGTCGCGGGTGGAATATTGATTCAAACAAAGGATACTTACGAATTGAAGTCTGAAGATTTTAAAGTTGTGACAAAGAAGGCTCCGACGAATGAGGAAGTTCAGGCACTCTTATTTGCGAATAAAGTCGTAAAGCATGTGATGTCGAATGCAGTGATAATGGCTAAGGGAACAGAAGTTGTGGCGGTTGGCGCCGGGCAGATGTCGCGTGTAGATAGCGTGAGAATTGCGGGAATCAAAGGTGGTGACCGGATTCGGGGAAGTGTGATGGCGAGCGATGCGTTTTTCCCTTTTGCTGATGCTATGGAGGAGGCTATAGAGCTCGGTGTCGTTGCGTTTAGTCAGCCGGGTGGATCTGTGAATGATAAGGAAGTTATTGCACGGGCTGATGAGTTAGGCGTTTCTATGGTCTTCACCGGAAGACGTTACTTTAGACACTAATATGGAGATTTTTGATTCCATTATTCTAGGAATTTTACAGGGTATAACTGAGTTTTTGCCTATTTCTTCTAGTGGTCATTTAGTTTTGGGTGAATATTATTTGAGTTTGAATGTAGAAATGTTGAAAAGTTTTGATGTTGTGGTTCATATTGGGACTTTGTTGGCGATTTTTGTTTATTTTTGGAAAGATATTTGGGGAATGTTGAAAGCGATTGGCCGGCTTTTTGTTGGGCGACTTAAATTGAAAGATCCATATGCTCGATTAATCTTTTTTATAATTATTGGAACTATTCCTGCTGTGATTATCGGGCTTTTCTTTGAGGATTTGATCGATTCTACTTTTAGAAATGTTAAGTCGGTGGGGGCCTGGATGATGGTGGTTGGAATTGTTTTTGTGATTGGGGAATATACTTATAGAAGGGTTTATTGCGATGCCGGGATTGGGCAGAAGATTGCTGAAAAGGCAGATAATGTTCGAGATTATGTTCAACCGGGAGGATATGAGAGTCCTGAAGTTCGTGGAATGAAATGGTGGAAAGCAATTGTTATTGGACTCGCTCAGGCTTTGGCTTTGATTCCGGGAGTTTCGCGGTCTGGTTCGACAATTGTTGCGGGCCTTTTCCAGGGAATTAATCGGAGTGCCGCTGCTAGATTTTCGTTTTTACTGGGAATTCCGGCGATGGCTGGTGCAGGGTTTTTAACGGCTCTTAAGATCCCTGAAAATGGTGGACTGATGGTAGATATTTGGCCGCTTTTCATTGGATTTTTCACTTCTTTTATTTTTGGTCTTCTTTCTGTAGCTTTTTTAATGAGATTTTTGAAGAAAAACAGCTTAATTGTGTTTGCAATTTATTTGATTGCACTCGGATTTGGAGTGTTTATTTAATTTTTCCTAGACTAATCCTTCTATTTATACTAGAATCGTTTTTAATAATAATAAAATTTATTAATGGCGAATATTTCCGATTACAAGATAGCAACACTTGGAAGTCATACTGCCCTTCAGATTCTGAAAGGGGCTAAGGATGAGGGCTTTGAGACTATTTGTATTTGTCAAAAAGATAGAAGAAAACCTTATGAGAGTTATAAAGTTGCGGATCAGATTATCGAAGTTGATTCATTTAAGGATTATTTCAAAATTGAACAGCAACTCATTGATCAAAATGCGATTATTATTCCTCATGGTTCTTATGTTGCATATATTGGAGCTGAGAAAATGATGGATGTGAAGGCGATGCACTATGGGACAAAGGGAATCCTGGAATGGGAATCTGATCGCACGAAGGAGAGAGAATGGCTGTTGGATGCCGGAATTAAGTTGCCGAAGATTTTCAAAAATCCTGAAGAAATTGACCGAGCTGTCATTATAAAATTTCATGGAGCAAGGGGCGGGAAAGGGTATTTTATTGCGAATTCTCCTGAGGAGTTTAAGGAAAGAATACAGGAATATGGAGAGGATCATGATGGATATGTGATTCAGGAATATATCGTGGGAGTTCCGGTTTATTCACATTATTTTTATTCTCGTTTGAACGATGAACTTGAGGTTATGGGTTTTGATAAGAGATATGAATCGAATGCGGACTCAATTGGACGTGTTGCCGCGAAGGATCAGGTGGATGTTGGAATCAGGACAACTTATACAATTACCGGGAACGTTCCTATCGTTTTACGCGAATCTTTGTTGCCGGAGATTTTTGATATGGGTGATAGAGTTATTGAAGCTTCTAGGAAAATTGTGGACGGTGGGCTTTTTGGCCCGTTCTGTCTTGAGGGAATTATTGACCCGGAACTGAATTATTATGTTTTTGAAATTTCTGCAAGAATTGTAGCCGGAACCAATCCTTATGTGCATGGATCACCGTACACTTGGCTTCGATATGACGAGCCTATGAGTACCGGAAGAAGGATTGCCAGGGATATCAAAGACGCTATTGAGAAGGGCGAAATTGAAAAAGTATTAGGTTAATTTTATTTTCTATGATTAAAAAGACAGACATCAAACAAATGTTAAAAAAGTACGACACCGGTGATATTACTATTGGTGTTTTGGGTGGGCACAGTGCTCTCGATGTGTGTAGTGGTGCGAAAGAATATGGTTTTCGGACTGTGGCGGTTTGCCAGAAGGGTCGGGAGAAAACTTTTAAGAAATATTATAAGACTCGGAAAGATGGAAGAGGGTGTATTGATGAAGTAATTTTGGTGGATAAGTTTTCGGATATTGTGAAGCCGGCAATTCAGAAGCAATTGCAGAAATTGAATACTATTTTCATTCATAATCGATATTTCTGGGTGTATTTTGATAATTTCAAAGACATCGAGGACAAGTTCAAGGTGCCAATTTTTGGCTTAAGACAAGGTGTAAAGCTGGAGGAACGTGACCAGCCGCTTAATCAATATCATTTGTTGGAGAAAGCCGGGATTAGGATCCCAAAAATCATTCGTCGAGGTGATAGTAAAATGAATGCGGAGAAATTGTCAGCGGCGTTTACGAAACATTTTGATGATGACAAAGGTGGACCGCTATTGGTAAAGGTAAACGAAGCTACTCGTGGATATGAGAGAGCGTTTTTTATTGCAACTAGCGAGAATAGTTTCCACAGAAAAGCTGAAAAGATGATTGCAAAAGGCCATATTACCCAGGAAGACCTGGACAAAGCTGTGATTGAGGAGTTTGTACTTGGAGCGCAGATTAATCTGAATTTCTTTTATTCTCCTTTAAAAGGTGAGTTGGAATTGATGGGAACCGATACTCGCAGACAGACCGATCTGGATGGATTTTTGAGGTTGAATGCAAAGGTTCAGGAGACACTTTTGAGTTCAGGATTTAGTCCGAAAATGATCGAGACCGGGCATTATTCTGTGACTATGAAGGAGTCATTGGTGGAAAAAGCTTATGAAATTGGTGAGAAATTTGTGAAGACTATGGAGAAAGAGGTGAAGCCCGGAATGATCGGGCCTTTTGCGCTACAGGGAGCGGTTGCTGCTGATAACGGCAAAGAGGAATTTGTGATTTTTGACGTGAGTATGAGAATTCCCGGATCGCCCGGTACGAAGTTCACTCCTTATTCCGGTTATCTATATGGTGAAACCTTGAGTTATGGAGAGAGGATCGCTATGGAGATTCATGAAGCGATTGATGCGGGGAAACTGGAGGAGATTTTGACTTAATTTATGAAAAAACATATTCCAAATATCCTGACGGTCTTACGTTTGGTTCTTACCGTGGTGATCATTATATGCTTTATTGTGCCGTTTAGTGGGAATTTCTTGTGGATTTTTGGCTTTTTCGTGGTGGCTGTTTTGACTGATTATTTTGATGGAATGCTGGCTCGCAGATGGAAAGTGGAGTCTACTTTTGGGAAAGTTTTTGATTCTTTGATTGATAAGATTCTGGTTTTATCGATTTTGATGATGTTGATTCCTTACAATATAGTTCATTATGGGATCTTTGTGGCTTTTTTGTTTAGAGATATTTTTGTTGATGGGTTGAAAAATTATCTTTTGTCTCTGAATAAACCTGTTGCTCCGAAGATTACCGGGAAATTAAAGTTTTTCTTTCAAACATTGATGATTGGATTGATGTTGTTGCTTCTTAGTGACACTAGGTGGGATGGAGAGGAAGTATTATATATGTTAGGGATATTAACGACAACTTCTTTGGCCTTGTTTTTCGCTTACTTTAGTGCTTTTCTATACACAAGAGATTTTATTAGATCATATAAATCGTGAAAAACTCAAAAGTACTTATTATTGGGGGGACGGGGTTTATTGGGAATGCACTTGTGAAGACTCTGGAGGAGCAGGGTTTTAATGATGTAACCGCTGTCTCTCGATCATCCCATGGAGTTGATGTGACTGATTTGGAAACTTTGCTGCCTTTTATTGCTATGGCTGATTATGTGATAAATCTTGCGGGTCATATTTCTTTTCATAAAAAGGATAGGGATGAAGTTTTGAAAATTAATAACGAGGGCTCTATCAATGTTTTACGAGCTTGTGAAAATAGTGATGTGAAGAAATTGGTTCATATGAGTTCAACCGCTTCATTTGGATTTGATCATGATATAGTCACGGAGGATACAGAATTTGATTGGGATAAACACAAAAATCTTGGTTATAGTTATTCTAAATATTTGCCGAATAAGCAGATTCATGAAAGTGGGTTGCCGACGAATATTATCTATCCCCCACTTGTGATTGGGCCGGACAGCAACGTAAATGTGGATCGTTTGATTAAATACGTGCATGGGAAAAAGAATGTTTTTGCTCCTCCCGGAATGAATGCGTATATTGATGTGCGTGACCTAGCTGATGCTATAGTTCGCGTGCTTCTGGACGCTGAAAATAATGAGAATTTTATCGTGGCAAAGGAAAATATTACTTTCGTGAAATTGTTCAGTGCAATTGCTGAGCTTCTTGGACAACAAAGTAAGGTTCGGAAGATTCCGGGGTTTTTGAGAGGGCCTGTAGTTGGGATTTCGAGATTGCTGGAGGGTGTTGGGATTTCAATTCCTTCTGAGAATTTGTTTTTGGGATTTAAGGAGCGAAAATTTGATTCGACTAAAATCAGCCGATTGTTGGGATTTGAGCCAAAACACAGCTATCGAGAATCATTGGCAGAATCGATAAAAGGGTTTATTTCTTGAGCTTTTCCGTATAGATTATTTGCATGAAAGTATTAGTACTTGCAGCCGGGCGCAGTAAGCGTATGAAACCGGTTGAGGATAAAAATTTTTTGGAGTTCTTGGGAAAACCACTGATTCAGTGGCAGCTTGAGAGTTTGAAGAGGAATGGGCTGAATGATGTGATTGTTGTGGGTGGAGCGCATAATTTGGAGCGGTTGGAGGACGCGGCGCGTGGAGTTTTTCCTGATGCGCAAGTGGTTGAGCAGGAGAATTTGGATATGGGCATGTGCGGAGCGGTACTTGCGGCACGGGATGTTTGCGTTGGACCGGTTTTGATATTTAGCAGTAATGATGTTGTTGATGATGAGGCGTTTAAATTGATTGCTGATGCGTCTGAGGGAAATGAGGAAGGTTATATTCTTGGTAAAAAAGTTGATGAATATTTTCCCGGGGGTTATTTGAAAATTGATGATGGATTAATTTCCGGGATCGTTGAGAAACCTGAACCTGGTGCGGAACCGAGCGATATGGTAAATCTCGTGGTTCATTATCACAGAGATTATGCTCGTTTGGTACAGTATTTGGAGAATGCGAAGAGCGGTCAGGATGATGTATATGAAGTTGCGCTTACAAATATGATTAACGATGGAGTGAAGATGAAAGCTGTGGAATATAGTGGTTATTGGCAGCCTATTAAATATCCTTGGCATGTTAAACCGGTTTTTGATTATTATTTTAGTAAGTCTGAAAAAGGTGTGAGCGATAGTGCTTCGATTGCGGATTCAGCTGTTATTAAAGGTGATGTGATTATTGAGGATAATGTGAAAATTTTTGAAGGAGCTGTTGTGAATGGTCCCGCATATTTGGGTAAAGGATGTATTGTCGCGAATAATGCGTTAGTTCGAGATAGCCATCTTGGGAAAGGCTGTGTTATTGGTTATTCAACTGAAGTTGCCAGGAGTTTTCTTGGTAATGATGTTTGGACTCATAGTAATTACGTTGGAGATAGTGTTATTGGCAATAATGTGAGTTTTGGAGCCGGGACTGTTACCGGAAATCTGCGTTTGGACGAAAAAGATATTTATGATGGAATAAAAAAGTTTGGTCTTGTGACAGGTGATAATATTCGAGTAGGTGTAAATACGAGCTTTATGCCGGGTGTAAAAGTTGGAAGTGATAGTTTTATTGGAGCCGGGATTGTTGTTGCTAAGAATATTGATGAAAAGAGTTTTGTCCGCGGAGAATGGAATTTGAAAATTTCAGAGAATAAAGCTAGTGTCGATCCGAAAGGTCGTGATGAAATAAAAAATAAATTAAATAATGGTTAAACTTTCAATTACGATCGTTAATTATAATCAAAAATACTTCCCTCGCCTTTGCGTGGAGGCTTTGAAGAAGAGCAAAACTGATTTCGAATTTGAGATTATATTTTGTGATAACAACTCTCACGATGAAAGCCTGGATTATTTAAAAAAAGCTTCTGAGAAAGGAGATATTATCCTCACAGAGTCTGGAAAGAACCTTGGCTATGGTGCAGGCATGAATTATGCGGCGCGAGAAGCTAAAGGAAAATATATTTTGATTTTGAATGCAGACATAACAGTCGATACTGACTCTTTGCAAAAGCTTGTTGATTATCTCGAAACACATCCGGATGTTGGAATGGTTGGACCAAAGCTTATGTATCACAATGGTGAAGTTCAGAGGTCTTGTAGACGCCATTTCAATTTCTTTGACCTATTTATTAAAAGAACTTTTTTACGAAAAATTTGGCCTTTCAAGAAAAGATATGAAAACTATTTGATGGAAGATTTCAATCATATGAGTACGCAAGAGGTGGATCTAATAACCGGAGCGTTTATGATGATGCCGATGGAGGTTTTCCAAAAAATAAACGGTTTTGACGAAAGATTTTTCTTATTTATGGAGGATTTTGATCTTTGTAGAAAAACTCAGAAAGCCGGTTACAAGGTTGTCTATTATCCCGAAGCGGTTGCCACCCATTACCACAAAAGGCTTAGTCAGGGGTCGCTTTGGAAATTAGCTTTAAATAAAGTTTCTTGGTATCACCTAGCGAGTGCAATTAAGTACCATTGGAAATGGAAAGGTAAATAAATAATATAAATCATATGAGCCCATTTTTTCTACATATAGCAATAATCGCGGTTCTCGATATTGCCGCCTCTATAACAGCAAAATATTATAGCATTACAAAACATCCTCTTTTACTTGTTGCTACGTTTATAATTTTAGGCTCCGCGGGTGTTGTATTTGCAAAGTCTTTAAAATATGAAGGGGTTGCTATCGCTAACGTACTATGGATTGTTGTGTCGATTATTGGCGTTACTTTGATTGGATATTTGTATTTCAAAGAAAGCATTACAGGAATCCAGATGGCTGGAATTGTGGTTATTACTTTGGGTTTAGTGATGGTGAATTTGAAATAATTTATTTCCGCTTCGCTAATTGGCGGATCACTTCAGGGTACCACTCCTTTTCGAGGGCCTGGACGCGGTCTTTTAGAGTTTCCGGCGTGTCTTCGGCGTAAACCGGGCAGGTTTTTTGGAGAATAATCGGGCCTGTGTCTACTCCTTCATCCAAGTAGTGGATTGTCATTCCTGTTTCCTTGTCGCCTGAGGCTAATACAGCTTCGTGGACTCCCTTTCCGAAGAAATCCTTTCCGGCATATTTTGGGATGAGAGCAGGATGAACATTTATAATTTTGTTGCGGAATTTTTCGATGAATCCTGATGTGAGGATTCTCATATAGCCGATCAGTACTACCAAATCAACTTTGTGTTTTTCGAGTAGTTCTGCGACTTTTTGATCAAATTCTTCGCGAGTCCTGTTGGCAGTTTTTACCCAAATCCCTTTGTATCCTTGTTCGCTCGCTCTTTTTAAAGCATAAGCATTTTTCTTATTACTAATAACTACTGAAAGTTCGATTCCCGGCATCTTGCCGTCTTTCATTTCGTCTATGATTGCTTGTAGGTCAGTTCCTTTTGTTGATGCTAATACTCCGATTCTGAACATAATATATTTGGTTAGCCCCGCATTCTGCGGGGGTGGTTATAATTCTCTGGTAATGCGTAATCCCAGTTTTTTCTTAATTCTGTTACCTGTTGGCGTGATGGCAAGTCCTCCAAGTGCGGTTTCTTTGATTGTGCGTGGCATTGTTCTACCAATATCTTTTGCCGCACGTACTACTTCGTCAAACGGTACGTAACTTTGAACTCCAGATATTGCCATATCACTTGCGCCGATTGCATTCATACATCCAATTGCATTTCTTTTTATACATGGGACTTCGACCAGACCGGCTAGTGGATCACATGCCAGACCGAGATAACTTTTTAATGCTATCGCAGCTGCGTCAAAACATTGCTCGGGAGTTCCGCCTCTCATTTCTGTGAGACCTGCTGCAGCCATTGCAACTGCGGCTCCAACTTCTGCCTGGCACCCGCCTTTTGCGGCTGAGATTGTTGATTCTTCTGCAATTATTAGTCCGATCGCTGAGGCACAAAATAATCCGCGAAGTAATTTTCGTTTTCCGGCTTTGAAATGTTCTGCAGAGCTAAATAAGACTCCGGGTATTACTCCAGCTCCGCCTGCTGTTGGGAATGCAACTATTCGTCCCATTCGTGCATTTTGCTCTCCTACTGCTAATGCATAAGCCATGGCTCTTATCGTTACCTTATTCCCCATCATTTTTTCCAGATTTTTGAGAGACTTATAAACTTTTTGTGCATCACTGCCGCTAATCCCCATTATTGATTTCTTGTTGGAGTTGATTCCTTGCTTCACGGCCTTGTACATAAAATCCCGCGTCATTTTCATCTTGTTTCTAATTGTGCTTATTGCGTTCCCTGATCTTTGTGATTCGTAAAGTTTTGCAATTTCAGAAATTGGAACTTTGTACCGTTTTGTGAGTTTGATTACGTCCTCTGCTGTTTGAAAATGATATTTCATATTATTGTTTTTCCAGTTTAGAAAGTGATCGAATGAAGTCGACATGTTTTGTGTTTTTTTCGAGTTCAATTACTTCCGGGAGTTTTATTCTGCGGCCTTCTGTATGGAGAATGCTCAGAGTTTTGTTTTTGTAGGTTCTTTGTTCTATATCGTGAATTTTTATTCCTTTTAGAGCGTTTACTTTTTCCCTTAATTCCCTGATTACTCTTTTATCTTTGTCGTGTTGAACTACCAATGAAAGGTATTTTCCCGCTCTCCCCCTTAGGTGAATATTAAAATTGTCGATTTTTAGAATTTCAATTACTCCTCCTCCAACTGAAGATCCTATTACCGACATTTTTCTCCTGGAATTCTCGAGAACTATTTTTACCGTGTTGGGATGATATCTTTCTCCAAGGAATTTCTTTTTGAATTCGTATTCAATTCCTTTCTTGTCGGCAACTCTGAAACTATCTTTTATCGATGGGTCGCTTGTTCTCATTTTTAATACTCCCGCGAGAAGTGCACGATCCGTTGCGTGCCCTTTGTAAACTTCTGCAAAAGATCCATGAAGATAAAATGTTACTTTTCGTGGAGTTCCGTGGAATAATGCTCTGGCAAACTGCCCAATTTTGCACGCACCGGCAGTGTGAGAACTTGATGGTCCAACCATTATCGGCCCTGCAATGTCGAAAATCGATATTTCGTCCATTTTTTTAAGTTGGTGTTTTACACCAGTTTAGCAGAATTGGGTTTAATGTCTATTTTAAAATTAGACTATAGGTTTTTATATGTCTACCCTAAGTGATTGCGTTGTTTAGCCTAGAGGGGTATTATGTTTTGAAACGCTGAAATTGATAGTAAATATATTATGCCATCCAAGAGTCCGATATTAGACCTTTAAAAACTAGTAGAATAAAGCGTGAGCAATCGTATGGAGAGTTTTGTAGAAAAGGAGCCTTCGCTTCGCTGCGACTCTGCTCGCAATTGCTCACACTTTGTGATGGTACTTCTTGACCAGCTGAACCGCTCATTTACTTCCCTCGTGGTTGGGCCTGGTGACCTCCGTGATTTATATTGCGTAGATGGTTCACATTCAACAGGCGGTCGTCGGATCGACTAAAAATATGTTCCGAAGTAAGGTGTGTAAAAAAGTAAGGATTGGTCTCCCGAAAACAAAAACAAACTTAACAAAAAAAGTTCTTAGCCGAAAAAATATTCTCGACTAAAACTTAAGTTTTTCCCGCCATTGGCGGGTTTTTTATTACCTTTTTTCGCCTAGTGGACGAAGTGGTTGTTCGTCATCATCTTCAACTTCTTGAAGTACTGCTTGAGGTGTTTGAGGGACTATTGGAGTTTGTGAAGTTATAACGGGAGCTACTCCTGGAGCGGGTGTCGGTTCACTTTTTTGCCCTCCTTCGGCGGATTCGGCCGCGCTCTGTTCCATAAAATCTTTTTCCTCAATAGGATTATCTTTATCTTGAGCAATTGTTCGAATAGGCCATGGGATAGTAATTCCAAACTCATCGAACTTGGCTTTTACATTTTTCGCCAAATCACTTTTTATCTTTATCCAACCACCTGTCGAACTAACCCATGCTTTGATTTTCAGATCAATTGAGTTCTCTCCAAATCCAGATACTACTACAGAAGGTTTTGGTTCGAGAAGCACACCTTTTGTATGCTTGGTCGCGCTCATGCATATCTTAATTACGTTCTCTAATTTATGTCTGTAATCCACTCCAACTTCTAATGCAATTTTTCTAAATGGATTTGAAGTGAAGCTTGTTACTTGTTTCTTGAACATTTGTGCGTTTGGAACGATCACTTTCGTCCCATCGATCGCTTTTAATACTGTGACTCTTGATTGAATCTCCTCCACTTTGCCTATTGTGCCTCCTACGCTAATAAAATCTCCAATCGTAAAATGATGACTCACTAGCAACATTATCCCAGCCAAAAAGTTCATAATTAGGTCTTTCAATGCGAAACCAATACCAAATGCAACCGCTGCGAGGATTGTGGTAAGGTCGATACCTGCGATTTTCAGACCGATTGTGATACCAAGGATCAGGACACTCGAATAAGCGATTCTTCCTCCCAAAATCTGTAATTCTTCGTGCTCTTCACCGACTCCTTTTTCTTCAAGCTTGTTTTTTACCATACTTTTTGCCAATTTCGCTACCAACACAGAAAGAACGATCACTATAGCTCCCGCGATCCATAGAGGGATTTTTGTGACTACTAATTCAACTAGCTTGGCAAGTTCTAAAACTGTACCACTGGCTACTTCTTCTGCGTCTACTGTAGCTGCATAAGCTGTAAGCATGTTTTCGTTTTAATTAATCTATATATATTACCATTTTTTTGACTTTTTCTCAATGGTAATTAGGTGGCTTTTCCCTAGGATATTGTTACTGTTGGGTATGCATTATTTAACCAAATTACTATGTACATCGGAGAATTACTTATTTACATTCCCATCGCACTCGTGGTCCTTGTGATTTCGAGCATTCGAGAGGTGAAACAATATGAAAGAGGTGTGAAATTTACTTTAGGTAAATACACTAGTCTTTGCATGCCAGGATGGAGAATCATCATTCCGATTTTTCAAAAAATGACCAAGGTTGATATCCGTGTGAAAGCTGTGGATGTTCCTGATCAAGAAGCTATTACCGAGGACAACATTTCTATCACAATTAATGCGGTTATTTACTACAAAGTTAGTGATGCTGCGAAAGCTATTATTGAAGTTGAGAATTTTTACTATGCAATCTCTCAACTCGCTCAGACTACTATGAGAAATTCGGTTGGTGAGGTCTCACTTGATGTCCTGCTTAAAAACAGAGACGATATTGCTGCAAATATTCAAAAAACTGTTGATGCGGCTACAGATCCTTGGGGAATCAAGGTTGAAGCTGTTGAGTTGAAAGATGTTGTACTTCCACAAGATTTGAAGAGAACGATGGCGAAAGTTGCGGAGGCTGATCGTGAAAAGAAAGCGGTTATCATCAAGGCTGAAGGTGAAGTGATTGCTTCTGATAATTTGGCAAAAGCGGCGCGGACTTTGGCAACAGCTCCCGGAGCATTGCATTTGCGTACTTTGCAATCTGTGAACGATCTTTCATCTGATCAATCAAATACAACCGTTTGGATGATGCCACTCGAAATTTTGAGAGCGGTTGAAAAGGTTGGTGATCATTTTGAAAAGAAAAATAATTAATTAGTGGATGCATAAGAAATATGGAATCTTGGCCCATCCTGCCGGGCATTCTTTGTCGCCTGCAATTTTTAATGCGGCTTTCAAGGAGGCTGGGCTGGATGCTGAGTATCGTGTTTATGATGTAGCGGAGGAGAAATTGGCTGAGTTTATGAATGTTGTGAAGCATGAGCCGGTGAGCGGCTTGTCTGTTTCTTTGCCACATAAAGAGGCGGTGATTTCGTATTTGGACGAAGTGGATGAGGATGCGCGTGGGGTCGGTGCCGTGAATTGCGTGGTGAATCGAGGTGGGTTTTTGTATGGATATAATACGGATTTTGTTGGGTCGAATAAGGCTTTGGAGGAGGCTGTTGGGGAGTTGCGCGGGCGAAAGGTGGTTGTGATTGGCGCTGGGGGTGCTGCTAGAGCAGTTGTTTATGGGCTTTTGAAAGAAGGAGCTTCGGTTTCTATTGTAAACAGGCATAAGGAGAAGGCCGAAAAGTTGGCGAGTGAATTTTCTGGTGTGTTTGGTCGTGAAGTTTTGAGTGGTGGAATGGAGGATGCGGATAAATTTGATGGAGAAATTTTGGTACAGGCTAGCTCTATTTGGACTTTGAATCCTGAATCGGAACTGAGAGATCTAATCCCCGGGGATTTTGTGAAAAAGTTTGATATTGTGATGGATATTGTTTATAAACCTTTGATGACGCCTTTGTTGAAGGCCGCAGAGAGCATGGGAAAAACGGTAATTACCGGGGAGAAGATGCTTCTGTATCAGGCTGTTGAGGCTTTTAAATTGTTTACTGAAAAAGATGCTCCGGTTGGGGTGATGAAGAAAGAACTTTCCGAGAATCTGGTCTAGTTGTGCCTCAAAAAGTCAGCGCCTGATTCGTCTTTGGCTTTTGGTTCTTCTTTCTTTTCTATCGCTTTTCCATAGTCTTGTCCATAGACCGTATCTGCGGCCAGGAAGTCTTTGTCATAGATTTCGACTATCCATCCATAAACCATAGTTACTACGCTCTGAGTGAAGGCTATTGAGCCCCAAACAACCGGTAAGGCGGCGAACAGTAGAATAGTTGGGCTTGTAACCAGTTTTGCCATCAGGAATATCACCAAAGCACTTATTAGGATCGAAAATGTTACTCCGTAGAGACCGACGAGGGCGTATTTGCGATCGGAGACTATTTCCAAAATCAACATGCTGGTTTGAGCTGATACTATAACGTGCAACGCTACCGCCCAGACCACTATTCCGATGTCTATTGAAGAAGTTACAAAGTAGACGGGAACCATTAATATAAAGATGATTATGTGTACGATGAATGTTTGGTAAATCGCGGTTGACCTGCGAGAGTATTTCTCTTGTTCAGTGTATGAGAGTAAAAATGTGCTAAGCAGATTTCCCAAGGTTGTTGCCAGGAAGATCATTACCATTAAGAAGAAAATGAAGATCGGGCTGACGTATTGTTCCGGACTCGGATTTAATATCGGAGTGAGGATTGATGAGGACAAAACGAATACGAGTAACAGCAATAACGTGCCGATAACTCCTCCTGTCATTCCTGCAAGTATTTTTAAAAGAAAACGTGGAAATGATATTTTTGGTGGGCCTAGTTCTGCCATAAGAATAAGGGTTAATAGGGATAATGTACTCGCTCCGGCCGCTCCCCTGACGGGGGCCAGCGGCATGACCCTCTTCGGGCCTTCGTGCTATGCTCGCCTTAGCTCGCAGCGCGTCCGCTTTGCTCCCGCGTGTTCTTGAGTCTACCATAAAAGATTATTAGCAACAATATTCCGACAGTTATATAAATGTCTGCCAGGTTGAATGTTGGCCAATACGGTACAGCTATGAAATCGATCACGTATCCATGGTAAAGTCTGTCACCCAGATTACTGATTCCTCCCGCTAAAACTCCGGCTGTTAGCACTTGAGAGAGACGATGACTCAGATCGAGTTCTTTTTTGATGAAATAAAATAAAACTATCAGAAGTGCGATATTTGCTATGATCAGAAGTTCTTGAGGAATTGGGATGCCAAAAGCGATTCCAGTGTTTTTTGAGATCGATAAATATTTCGTTGCGAGGAATTTGGTCGCTTGGTCTGAAAGAACTAATAGAAGGGTGAGAATTGATATATTTTTCATAGTTATTATTTGAGCACAAATATTGATAAAATACAATTAAACTAGTAGTATCTTCCCACATGAGAAAGATATTTAAGTTTGATACAGTTTTGGCCCTCGCGGTCCTTTTCTTGCTGATTTTCGGGCTGATTATGATTACCAGTATCGGGGTGCCGAAGTCCATAAGTTTGAGCGCGCCTGGTGTCGATTATCCGAATTGCAGTGACCCGGCGGTTGATTGTTATCTGCTATTCAAAAAGCATTTATTTAGGTTGTTTGTGGGAATTGTGGCGTTCTTTGTGGCTTTGAAATTGTCGATGAAGTTTTGGAAGAGAATTTCATTTATTTTTTATGTGTTTTTGATTGCTCTTCTGTTTCTCGTACTGATTTCCGGGGAAGCTTTTGGGACAATTGCTACAAACTGGCTTGTAATCTTTGAAACTTCTGTTCAGCCCTCGGAGTTTGCGAAGCTTGGTATAATTTTGTATTTGGCATATTGGCTGAGCAAGAAGCGGGACAGTGTGGAAAGTTTTCAGAATGGGTTTATTCCGTTTTGTGTGATTGCCGGTTTGATGATTTTGCCAATTGTTTTGCAGAATGATTATGGGTCTACGATGGTTGTTGGGATAATTGCGATTACTATTTTCTTTGTGGCGGGGGCGAAGGTAAAGCACTTGGCTTTTGGAGTTCTTTTGGCGATGCTGGCCACAATTGTGGTTGTGTCGGCGGTTCCGCATGTCCGGGAAAGGTTTCAGGGATTTATGAGAGTGGAAGAAGAATGTCTTGAGGATTATTGCTGGCAGTCTCAGCAAGCAAATATTGCTGTGGCAACCGGCGGATTTTGGGGAAAGGGTTTGACTCAGGGCGTTCAGAAATCGTACTGGTTGCCGCAGGCTTCGGACGATTTTATTTTTGCAGCTTCTGCAGAGGAATTAGGATTTTTGAGAATAATTTTTATCGTTTTGGCTTACTTTTTGATAGCGATTCGGGGTTACTCTATTGCAAATAAGGCCTCGAGCAATTACGAAATGTTTGTCGCAGTTGGAATAACGACCTGGATTGTTGTTCAGGCTTTCATTAATATTGCAGTGAATACCGCTTTGATGCCGGTGACGGGAGTGACGTTGCCGTTTGTGAGTTATGGTGGTTCGTCATTGGTGGCATCACTTATTGGAATTGGAATTTTATTAAATATTTCTCAACATACAACTTATCATGCGAATAGTACTAACAGGTGGAGGAACAGGAGGACACGTCATTCCCAATCTGGCCGTTATAGAAGAGGTTAGGAATGGGAATGAACTTCTATATATCGGTTCTAAGGATGGAATGGAAAAGAAGATGGTGGAAAATGCCCCGCCTGTGGCGGGATCTTCGATGGGTGTCCGATATGAGGGCGTGAGCTGTGGGAAGTTGCGCAGGTATTTTTCTGTTGAGAATTTTGTGGATGCTTTTCGAGTGCCTGTTGGATTTTTTCAGGCGAAGAGTTTGTTGAAGAAGTTTGAGCCGGATGTTGTTTTTAGTAAGGGAGGTTATGTGAGCGTGCCTGTTGTGATGGCGGCTCGTTGGTTGAAGATTCCTGTGATCGTGCATGAATCCGATATTTCTCCGGGACTTGCAAACAAGATTTGTTTCAAATTTGCAAAGAAGATTTGTGTAAGTTTTGAGGAAACTTTGGCTTATTTACCTAAAAAGTTTTTGAAGAAAGCTGTTTATACCGGCTCCCCTGTTCGTGGAGAGATTTTGAAGGGAGACAGTGAGGCAGGTTATCGGTTTACCGGATTTGATAAGCATCGACCTGTGATTCTGGTTGTTGGAGGAAGTCAGGGTGCGGCGCAGATAAATGAGTTGGTTCGTGCTTCATTGGATGAATTGACGAAAAAATTTCAAATAGTACATATTGTGGGAAAAGGGAATTTGGATATTGGGGTAAATAAACGTGGCTATGTTCAGTATGAATTTTTGGGGCGTGAGCTTGCGGATGTTTATTCAATCAGCGAGATGGTTGTGACTCGGGGTGGGGCGAATGTGCTGGCTGAATTGGCATTATTAAAGAAAAAAGTTCTGATAATTCCTTTAAGCACTGAAGCCAGTCGTGGAGATCAGGAAGAAAACGCTCATCTTTTTGTTAGAAAATTTGGTTGGTCTATGATTAGCGGTGATATTTCGCGAGAAGATTTCATTAGCAATATCGATCTGACATTCAACAATGAACTTTCGTATGACAATAAATATAAGAACGGGCTGAAGTCGATAGTGGACATTATTCTTAATTACAAAAAATGAAAATAGGAGTAAATGCGAGACTGCTGTGTGAACCATTTACCGGAATCGGACAATATACTTTGAATATGTTCCGGGAGTTGGCGAAAATCGATCCTAGTAATGAATATATTTTGGTTGTTCCAAAAAAAGTGGATGCTTCATTTCCAAGTAACGTTCGGGTGGAAGTCGTTAAACAAAGGCTACTCGGGACTGCGGGGATGAAAAAAACCTGGTGGGAGCAAATAGCATTGCCGGAATTTTTTGAAAAGGAGGGAGTGGATATTGCTTTCTACACTTATCCGAGTATTCCGTGGACGAAGGATTGGTACGCTAAGGGAATCAAGACTGTTGTTGCGATTCATGACTGCATTCCGTGGATGAGGAAGAGTTATCGGCGTGGATTGATGTCAAAGATGTATCATTATCGAAATAAAAAAGCGGTGGCGAGGGCAAGTTTGGTTTTTACTGTGTCTGAAGTTTCCAAAAAAGACATCGTGAAAGTGTGCGGCGTGGAGCCGGAGCGGGTGCATGTCGTTTACAATGATGCGAGTCCTTTTTATAAATTGTTGATGCCTCGGGTGGAAATTGCTGAAGTTTTGAGGCGGTTTAGCCTGAAGGATGATCAGTTTTTCCTATATGTTGGCGGTTACGACGAGAGGAAGAATGTTGGATATTTGAAGAATGAGCATGATGCGTATGTGAAGGAGGGTGGTGAATTGCCTTTGGTGTTGATTGGCGGAAAGTTGCATAAGGGGAAGCTTTATCGGAGCTATGATGGTGGAGATAATGTAGTGAAGACCGGATTTTTGGATGAAAAGTCTTTGGCCGCTCTATATAGGAGTTGTTCGGCTTTTGTTAATGTTTCGGATCAGGAAGGTTTTAATATTCCTATTCTGGAAGCGGCAAACAGTAGCGCTCCTTTGATACTTTCAGATATTCCTGTGCATCGGGAAGTTGCTCACCCCGCCATAGGCGGGGGGTCTTCGACCGGTAATGCGGCTTTGTTTGTGAATATTGGTAAGAAGGGAGCTTTGAAAGATGCGTTTAAAAAAATGTCTCTGGAGGCCAATCAAGAGAGATTTTCTGCTGACTCTGCGGCGTTGGCTCGGAAATATTCATGGGCGAGCTCTGCACAAAAAGTGAAAGATATGCTATTTTCTTAATCGATATGGAACTAATAAATATTCTCATTATAGGTAGTGCGATCGTTCTGGTGCTTGTGCTCTGGGTGATTGTTGGGGTGAGGCATCTTCTTGGGCTTGTGCAGCGGATTCGGGAAGAATGGGAGGTTGTGGATGAATCTTTGCGGAAGAGGCATGATATATTGCCGAATTTGATTGAAACTGTGAGGGGATTTGCTACTGATCAGGAGAGTTTGTTGCAAGATATGATAGATAAACGGGTACGGGCCGCGAAATCTTACGGTGCAAGTGGGAAAAAAATTGAGTATGAACATGATCTGAGCAAAGTGATTGATAAGGTTATTGGTTTGGGAAGGAATTTTCAGGAATTGTCTAAGGATACAAATTTCTTGGAATTGAGGAAGGGAATTGATGATTTGGAGATACAGATTGAAGAGAAATCGAAGAATTATAATGTGATGGTTAGATACTACAATAGGCATCGTTCGGGGATTTCGTTGCGTCCTCTTGCGGCTATTTGGGGGCTTAAGGCTGAGAACATCTTCGAGGTAGAAATCTGATTTTATTTCTGTAAAGGAAATTTTCCAATTTTTGAAAAGTTTCTGTTGACGGTGAGTGTTTACTCACCTATATTGTTGGTGAGCATATCCTTACCCTAAAAATTATGAACGAATATTTAACAGACAAACAGGAGGCAGTATTGAAGTTCATTGAGGAATATCAATTGGCTTATGGAAAATCTCCTACTCTTAAGGAGATGCGTGAGAAATTCAAGGTCAGTTCTGACAATAGCATCTTGAAGCATTTAAAGGCGCTGCAGGAGAAGGGATACCTCGAGAAGGATGATACTCCGAGAGGGATTAAGTTGCTGGATAGCGTAAAGCAGAAATTGACCGGGGGTGGAGTGAGCGTGCCAATTCTTGGATCTATTCCTGCTGGTGGGCCTGTTATGACTGATGAATATATTAATGGATGGATGAGTGTTGGTGAGGATTTGGCGAAGAACAATAAAGACTTTTTTATGTTGGAAGTGACCGGTCGAAGTATGATTGATGCTGGAATTTATGAAGGTGATTTGGTTCTTGTTAATATGAAGAAGGAGGCTAGGGATGGAGACGTTGTTGTTGCTTTGATTGATAATGAAAATACTTTGAAGAGGCTGGTTAAACAAAGTGGTGGAAAAATTTATTTAAAAGCAGAAAATAGAGAATATGAAGATATACATCCAATTGAAGAATTGGTCGTACAGGGAACGGTGACGGCTTTGATAAGGCAATACTCCTAAAGGGGCGGACATTGGAGTTTAAAAAAATTTAATCATTAAAAAACAGCTTGAGCTGGCGCTTTTAGGTCAGCGTTATTTACCCAACTAATTAATTAACCAAATATATTATGTTTATCACACTAACTGTCGATACAAACATCAAAAAAAACTCAGGTATCAAACTCCGAAAAAATAAAATGAATCCTGCTCACGGATGGAGAAAAGCAATCAATGTAAGGAAGAGAAGTTTGTGGCAAAGGGTCAGATCTTGGAGGAGATCTTTAAGGGGTGGAAAATACAAATTGGACGGGCAGGCTGTTATGTTTTAATTGTGATTGCCGGCATGTGTCGGATTTTTTATAGGAATGAGGGGAAAAAGTGGGCACGTGCCCACTTTTTTCTTGGGGCGTTGGCTTGAATATGCGATCCTTGTTTTTTGCGTACCTTTCAATTACCATTAGCTACCGTATGGAAACTAAATATGTGAAAATCGCTGTGTTTGTTCCGACTACTCACGCGGATGAGGTGAGGAAAGTTTTGAGTGAGAGTGGGGCCGGGCATGTTGGGAACTATGATTTTTGTAGCTTTAGTACGAAAGGGACTGGGCGATTTCGAGGGCTGGAAGGGACGAAGCCTTTTGTGGGAAAAGCTGGCAAGGTTGAGAAAGTTGAAGAGGAAAAAATTGAGACGATTTGTCCTTATGGAAAACTGCAGACCGTCATTGATGAGCTGAAGAGAGTCCATCCGTATGAAGAGCCTGCTATAGATATTTATCCGCTGCTAAACAACTAGAAATATTTGCACTTCCGGGAGATTTCTATAGAATAATATTCCAAGTTTAAGGGCTTTTCTATGACAAAACTTACGCCGATGATGGCGCAATATAAGGCTATAAAAGAGAAATACAAGGATTGTATCTTGATGTATAGGATGGGTGATTTTTATGAAATGTTTTTTGAAGATGCGGTTGAGGCGGCTGGGATTTTGCAGATTACTTTGACGGCGCGGAACAAGGGTGGAGATGGTAAGGCGCCGATGTGTGGTGTGCCGTATCATGCGGTGGATCAGTATTTGCCGAAGCTGACTCGAGCGGGAAAAAAAGTGGCGGTGTGCGATCAGATGACTGAGCCGACCGGGAAAGGGATTGTAGAGAGAGAGGTTGTGAGGGTTGTGACTCCGGGTACGACTTTCGATGAGGGTTTGTTGGATCGGAAGGCAAATAATTATGTGGCGTGCGTGGTTGAGGCTCCTGCGGGGTCTGGGGCCGGTTCGGGGTCTGGCGCCGGTTCGGGGTCTGGCGCCGGTGCGCGGTTTGGGCTTGCTTATGCGGATGTGACGACCGGGGATTTTCGTGTGAGTGAATTTGAAAAGTTTAGTGAATTGGTCCGGGAAATGCAGAGAGTGGATGTGGCCGAGTGTATTTGTGAGGAGGAACTGACTGCTCGTGTGAAACAAGGTTATGTTTTTCCATATTCTTATTCGAAGGACGCGGAGTCTGAGTTGAAGGATGGATTTGGCATCAAATCTTTGAGTGTTTTTGGGCTGGAGGATCGTTCACAAGCGACTCTTGCTGCCGGAATGCTTTATGAATATTTGAAGGAAACTCAGAAGACTGATTTGAAACATATTCAGAGGATTTCTTATTTTGGTATGTCTGATTTTATGCCACTTGATGAAGCTTGTATTAGGAACCTGGAGCTTTTTCGGACTAGTCGTGGGAATAAAGAAGGAAGTCTGGTTTGGGCTATGGACAATACTGTGACTGCTATGGGTGGGCGGTTATTGAGGAATTGGGTTTTGCATCCACTGTTGAAGAAAGCCGAGATTGATATTCGTTTGAATGAAGTTGATAAATTTGTTGGAGATTCGAGCTTGATGAGGTCTGTTCGTGAGGAATTGAGTAAAATTTATGATATTGAAAGACTTTTGAGTCGTTTGAGTTTGGGGACCGGCAACGCGAGAGATCTGGTTGCGATGAAGGCGTCCTTGAAAGTTATTCCTAGCTTGAATGAGCTGACCACCTCCACGGCGGGGCAGGCCGGGGCCGCCGCCTCAGCGGGGTCTGCGACTGGCATTTCTGAATTTCCTGAACTGGTAGCTCTGGTTGAAATTGGTATCAATGATGAATGTCCTATTTCGGTTCGCGATGGTGGGATGATTCGTGGAGGATATGACAAAGAACTGGATGACTTGAGATCGATAAGTACTGAAGGAAAATCATTTATCAAAGATTTGCAGGAAAGAGAGAGCAAGAGGACCGGCATTAGCACACTGAAGGTGAAATTCAATAGAGTTTTTGGATATTATATCGAGATTAGCAAAGCAAATGCTGGGAACGTGCCGGATGATTATGTAAGGAAGCAAACTTTGGTGAATGCGGAGCGATATATTACGCCTGAGCTGAAGGAATATGAGGAGAAGGTTTTGACTGCTGAGGACCGCATCAAAGAGCTTGAATATGAACTTTTCTATAAGATTCGGATGGAAGTTGTGAAGGAGTTGGTGAAGTTGCAGAAGGCGGCGAAAGTGGTGGCAGAGATGGATGTGTATAGTTGTTTTGCTTTTAATGCGGAGAAGGGGGCGTATTGTAGGCCGGAAGTTTTGGAGGATGCCACCGCCGAGGCGGGGTCTACGAGCGGCATTGAGCTTGTGGGTAGCAGGCATCCTGTTATCGAAAAAATTGGATCTGATTTTGTTCCGAATGACTGCGAGATGAATGCGGATCAGTCGTTTTTGTTAATTACCGGACCTAATATGGGTGGTAAGTCTACTTATCTGAGGCAGGTTGCTTTGTGTGTTTTGATGGCTCAGATCGGAAGTTTTGTCCCTGCTTCGTCTGCTAGGATCGGGGTTGTGGATCGGATTTTTACAAGAGTTGGGGCATCTGATAATCTTGTGGCCGGAGATAGTACTTTTATGGTGGAGATGCAGGAGGCTTCTTATATTTTGAATCATGCTACAGAGCGGAGTTTGATAATTTTGGATGAAGTGGGACGTGGAACTTCGACTTATGATGGTGTGAGTATTGCTTGGGCGATTATGGAATTTATTCATGATCGGCTTAAGGCAAAAACTCTATTTGCGACTCACTATCATGAGTTGATCGAACTTGCTGACAAGCTGGATCATGCGAAGAATATGAGCGTAGCCGTGCGGGAAAACGAGAAAGAGGGCGTTGTGTTTTTGTATAAAATTGTTGAAGGGGGCGTGGATAAAAGTTATGGAATCGAGGTCGCGAAGCTTGCCGGTTTGCCGGTGGATGTTGTTGGGAGGGCGAGGGGAGTTTTGAGTGAATTGGAATCGAAAAAAATTACAAAAAAACGTGTTGATCCGAATCAAGTGGAATTGTTTGAAGAAAATCGTGCTCATCGTGAACTTTTAAAAGATTTGAGTGAAGTGGATGTTAACAATTTGACTCCGATTGAAGCTTTACGGAAATTGAATGAGATGAAAAAGAAAACAAAGGAAGACTAGCGAATAAATGGCTTCTATTGTATGATTGCGGTTGGTATTTCCTAATACTTGAAATATGAAAAAATTATTTAGCTTGTTACTAGGTTTTGCCTTGGTTTTGACCTTGGCGGGATGCAGTTTTGATTTCAGTTTTGGGGGAGGTGATGATGAAGAAGAAGTTATTGCGCCGGAAGAGGAAATAGTGGAGGAAGAGGAAGTTGTTGAGGAGGAGGAAGAAGTTGTTGAGGAGGAGGAAGAAGTTGTGGAAGAAGAGGAAGAAGTTGTGGAAGAAGAGGAAGAGGTTGTGGAAGAAGAGGAAGAGCCCGGCTACACTGGGGCAAATTACATTACAATTACCAGCCCTGATCCTGATAGTGATTACCATGAACAACCTATAGTTTTTGAAGGAATTGTTTCTCCAAATACAAAGAAAATTGTAGTTACGGCTACTATTCAAGCAATGGATATGAATCCTGATGCTCTGGATGTTGTCGATGTTTACACCTTGCAAGATTTCAAATATGGAGATGCCAATTTTGTTTATAGATCAAGTATGGAGTGGGGCAATTTGTTTTATGGAACTAATGACTACGAATTCAAAGCTTATTACGATGATGGGAAGACCAGTAGTGCTTATTTGACTGTTTACTTCTCACCAGCAACTGCTGAAATAGGTAAACCGGTAGTTTATCTTTATCCAGAGAAAACAATGAAAGTTTTTGTGGATGTTGAGCCTGAGGGCGGAATTTCCGTTTCTGAGCCTGAATTAGCAGATGGATGGAATGTTGTGGCTACTCCTGATAGTAAAATTTATAATTTTGCTGATAGAGGAGTTTATCCTTACTTGTTCTGGGAAGGTTATGCTTATGATTTCGTGACTCCGGAAGAGGGATTTGTAGTAGAGAGTGATGGTGTTGAGAAGTTTTTTGATGAAAAATTGGCAGTTCTTGGTTTGAATGAGGTGGAAGTTGCTGACTTCAAGGAGTTTTGGGTGCCTCGCTTGAGTGAAGATCCTTACTATTTTATTACTTTCATTTCACAAGAAGATTTTGATAAATATGCACCTTTGACTGTTGATCCTGAGCCGGATTCTGTGATCCGAGTATTCTTCGATTACAAAGGACTGGATGGAAAAGCGGAAGTCAAAGAGCAGAAACTTGTAACTCCTGAAAGAGAAGGTTTTACTGTTGTGGAATGGGGTGGAAGACTTTATAGATAAAAATTATGAAAAAATTATTTTCGCTATTAATTTTGTTGCTGTTTTCGGCTGTGTTTACCGGTTGTGGTAAGGAATATATATATATTGATTCGCTTTATCCCGAGGATGAAGCGATGTGGAAGCATATTTTTGACAAAGGTGAATCCATTGAATTTGAAACTGCCCCAATGGGGATTATTTTGCCGCATCACTCTATTACGCAATTTACAGTGAATAGTTTTTATGCCGGTTTGGCTAAGGTGAAAGATCCTTCTGTTGTTGTGGTTTTGGGGCCGAATCATTTTGAATCCGGTCTTGAGACCGGCAAGTCTGACAATGTGCAGACGTGTAACGCGTGTATTTATTCAACTACTGATGGAGATTTGATGCTGGATGAGGATTTTATTGACGATATGGTTGATGATGGAGTAGCTGTTTATAACGACACTACTTTCGCTCAAGAGCATGCGGTTTTTGCCCATTCTCCTTTTATTAAACACTATTTTCCGGAAGCTACGATCGTTCCAATTCTGTTTAAGTGGGATACCTCGATTGATGAGCTGAAGGAGGTAAGTGATTTTTTGGATGAAAATTTACCTGCAGATGCTTTGGTGCTCGCCAGTGTGGATTTTTCACACTATGTTCCTGATGGAATGGCACTTTTCCACGATGATGCTTCATATGCTTCAATAACTAATTTCGACTATTCTAATATTTTTGATCTGGAGCTCGACTCACCTTCTTCAATCTATACATTGCTCAGCCTTATGGATGCACGTGGATATATGAATTCTGAATTGAAGAAGCATACGAATTTAACTGATTTCATTGATGAACATAAGGAGGAAACCACTAGCCATTTGTATTTTGCCTTTTATAAAGGTGAAGTTGATCCGTATCAGGGAGTGAGTATTTTGGTGGTTGGTAGTTTGCCGGATGATAATACTTTGGAATTTATGACGAGCTGGAAGTGGGATGAAAATTATGATGAAGCTTCGGATCAGACTATAAATAAGCAGCTTCGAGATATTCGTGGGACTGAGGATCGGTTTTTGGTGGGAGCTGATTATTACTTATTTGATCATGTTGAAAATGAATGTTCTGTTGAAGAACAAAACTATATGAAAATTGCATTCTGTAAGTTTTCTGAGGACGAGGGTGCAGAAAAAGAGTATTTGGATATTATCGATAAAATCAAAGAAGATGTTGATGAAGTTGTGCTTCTTTTTGATTATCAAGGCGGTGGTGAAGTTGATGAAGATAGAAAATTCTTCACACGTGCTCTGGCGAAAAAGGGTGTAGATATTTTTATTGGGCGTGGGCTTAAGGAGATCGTTCCTTTTGAAACTTATAAGGGAAATTTGCTTTTCCATAATCTTGGAAATTTCATTGTGGACAACAAACTGGTTACTGACTTGAATGCTTTGTCTTCAGGAATCGCGCTTGGACTTCATATTACTCCATACAATTACATTATTTATACTTTCCCTGTTTCGATTACAAATGGCTATCCAACGCTTGAGGATTACTCCAAACGGACTACGCTATTTAATATTTATAAAGAAGATGCTATATTGGACCGCCATGATAGTACCAATCAGGATAAGGGGTTTATAAATGTTGAAAGATAGTATGTCTGTAATAAAGATTCTTCCGGAAAATTTGGTCAATCAGATTGCTGCAGGTGAGGTGGTTGAAAGGCCTTCTAGTGTGGTCAAGGAGCTTGTTGAAAACAGTATTGATGCCGGGGCCGGGCGTGTTTTGGTCGATGTGAGGGATGGAGGGAAGACTTTTATTAAAATTACCGATAATGGGTGTGGGATGTCGCGAGACGATCTTGAAATGGCATTGCAAAGGCATGCAACTAGCAAGATTTCTAGCGAGGCTGATTTGTGGAAAATAAAAACTATGGGGTTTCGTGGTGAGGCTCTGGCGAGTATTGCTTCGGTTTCGAAGATGGTTATCAAGAGTAAAACTGCCGGTGAAGTCGGGGGTGCAATGATCGAGTGCAATGGTGGGGATATGGTTTCGGCGAATGATGTCGGTATGAGTGACGGGACTGTGATCGAGGTTTATGATTTGTTTTTTAATACTCCGGCTCGGCAGAAATATCTAAAAAAAGAGAGTACCGAGCTTGGGCAGATAACTTCTACGATGAATAATATTGCTTTGGCTAACCCTTCTGTGGCTTTCAAGTTGATTCATAATGGGAAGGCGGTATTTGATTTGGCGCCTGTTACGGATTTGATTTCGCGGGTGAGGGATGTTTTTGGGGTGGCGACTGCGGAGGCGATGATCCCTGTGTTTTATGGAGGAAGCAGTTTTCAGGTTGAGGGTTTTGTGGGGAAGCCGGCGTTGAGTCGAAGTACAACTAAACATCAATACTTTTTTGTTAATG
Organism: Nitrospirota bacterium; assembly: GCA_043816165.1. GTDB lineage: Bacteria > Patescibacteriota > Gracilibacteria > UBA1369 > LOWO2-01-FULL-3 > JAACEU01. The sequence continues at coordinate 53,480 of JBDRIE010000025.1, forward strand.
GTCGTTATGTTCAGCACTTTTTATTGGCGCATTCAATCAAATCTGCGTTTCATTCGATGTTGATGGAAAACAAGAAACCGGTTTTTGTTATAAATATTACGATCGATCCATCTTTGATTGATGTGAATGTGCATCCGCGGAAGTTGGAAGTGCGTTTTGAAGATCAGCAAAGGATGATTCGGACTATGTATTCGTGTGTAAAAGCGGCATTGGAGAAAGAAAGCCTGACTCCTCTCGGAATTACTGAGTCGAAAAGGTATATGTCAGACAGTTTCCCGAAGGAAAACAATTATGCGAAAGCTGGAAATGTTCAAGATGCAATTTCATTTTCCAAAGATTTTTTGGCAGAAAGAGATTCCCGCCAAATTCAGCAAACTTCTTTGCCAACGGGTATTTCTGAGGAGGAGGAAGAAGGTATGCAAGCAATTTCCCAAGTCTCTGAGTCGTATATTGTCGCTCAGGATCAGGGCGGGCTTGTTTTGATTGATCAGCATGCCGCTCATGAAAGAGTTCGATATGAACAATTGATGGATCAATATGAAAATGAACAAAAAGCTGTTCAGCCTTTGCTTGTACCTTTGCAGATTGAGTTTTCCGGAGATGAGGTTTCGGTGATCGAAGATAATAAGGAAATTTTTGATGGATTGGGGTTTGATGTTGAGCATTTTGGAGGAAAAACTTTTGTGGTGAATGGTGTTCCAGCGTTTTTGTCGGGGGAAGATGCCGAGGGAGTGATAAAGGGAGTTTTGGATGATATTTTGAATGAATCTAAACCTTCGCGTGTTCAGGGATTTGAGGAAGTTATCAATTATATGGCTTGCAGGAGTGCTATAAAGTTTGGGCAAAAGTTGAGTTTGGGGGAAATGCAGGTATTGATTGATGATATGTCGAAGTTGGAGAGGCCATATACTTGTCCTCATGGTCGTCCAACAATGATTTCACTTACTTTAAGTGAGCTTGAGAAGATGTTTGGAAGAAAGTAATTATTTTCCCCATAAAGCTGAAAAATATTTATCATAAACAAGTGTCGTGGCGTACGTGATGTCCCCTTCCGAAGTCAAAGTGGCGTCTTCCGGGTGAATAGATAGGCTGTATATTTCATCCGCCTTTGAAACGGTTTTTGTAAATATGCTGCCTTTGCTTCCCGGCTGTTTTTCAATTATTAATTTGTAAGTAGCTACCGGTTCGAAATCCAAAGTAAACGGGAGGCTGTATTTTATCCAAACTTCTGAAGTTTCACCTGCCTTAGTATTCATTTCCAAAAAGAAATAGGTCTTTTTGAGATCTTTATCGTACATAGTCTGCACGTCAGCCCCATCTGTCTCTATTAAAACGCTTCCTTCAGGGACATAAATTCTTGTGGAAACTTTGTTTTCACCTCGTCCCAAAATATCAATTATATTATCCGGCATTTCGTCGAATCCATATCCCGCCAGAATCTTTTTCCACATAAAATAAATCTCGTCTGTCCAGAGATGTGATCGCTCCACGGTTATTTCATTTGTAATTTTCCCATTTATATCAATATCCGTGTGGTGTTGAATCACTTCTTCCATGAATTGCTCGGATTTTGTGCCGCCTGTGGAGATGTGTATCACGCTCAGATAATCTTCTTCCGGTTCTGAAATGTGGACAGAACCATCCAGTCCTGTGGACTCGAATAACGCTTGTATCTCCTCGTCGCTCGAGTACATCATGATGTGTTTTTGCTGGATTGCTTTGTACATTTTGCTGGAAACTTTGCTGATGTTTTCCTCTTTTAGAATCGCTTCTTTGAATAGCGGGACAAATACTTTGAGCAGGTGTTTCGGATCTTCTTCTCCCCAAACTTTTCCTTCGATCACGTAGCTGAGAAGCAAATTGTAGTTTTCCGAGTCGAGTGCTCCAAAGTTGCCGACTTGGATTGGGCCTGTGATTTCCAGCATGTCCATTAGTAGACCTTGATTGATTGCGATCACTGTGTCGACTGTTGGGCCGCCTTCTTTTTCGAGGAACCAACGTGCTTTTTTGGCTGAAGTTGGGAAGTCCGGTGAATAGTTGCTATCCCTTAAACGCCAGTTTTTTGTCCAGGGTTTGAACTCTTCCGGTGGTTCTATTATTCCGCCGTATGATCCGTCTATATCGTAGACGTCGTAGGTTTCGAGTTTTTCGATGTACCCTTCGTTGATGTCCATTATTGCGTAACTTCCGATGAATCCACCTGATGGTCTGATCTCGTTGTTGTTTTGGAATAAGATTAAGTACCTGTGTGGGTATCTGTCTCCGAGGAGTTTGAGGATTGCCGGAAAATACTCTGAAGTTGCTGCGAGTGTGTTCGAGATTTCCTCAATTTTTGTTTTTGCTAATGTTACCCTGGCTCTGAGTTCCGGTGGCAAAGTGCTTTCTTCTATCGTCAGAATTTGTTCTGATGCCAGATTGATTTGTTCGATAGCCAAGTCGGTTTTTTCGAGTCCTAATCTGAGGCTGTCAGTAATTGATGGTGGAGATGGCTGGTCCGGATTGTTTTTTGTGACGAAATAAAGTGGAATTTTGTTGAACTCTTCCACCGCTTCCAGAAAATACTTCCCTGCGAATGAAAAATATTTACCTCCTTCCAGCATTGCATTAACGGCTTGTCCTACACTTGAATCCTCATTGTAAAACGAATAATCGGTATTTATAAACCAAAGTTCGTCCTCGGCTTCCTCAAAATTTGTAATTGCCTTATCAAAGGATTCCAAAGCATTATCGAACTGGATTTGTGTGGCACTTTTCCCCGCATCCAGAATGTAATTGTAACCTTGATATGCCGTGTCTGAGATATCTTTCTCTATTGTTTTCCCGATTACATAAACGTTTACTATGTTGATCGCAAAAATTATCAAAAAACCCGCGAGCGCGACTCTTATCAAATTCCCCAAATACTTTGGAGGGTTAAATTTTTTCCCGCGAATATAAATATAATTCTCTTTTTTGCTTGAATAAAGGTCTTTTACCTCCCTTATTGGAGTGTCTTCTTTGTAGATATTATTTTCTGTCTTTTCAATAGGTTTCTTTTTTCCCGAAACCTTCCCTTTCAAGTCAATTTTCTTGTGACTAGGATCTATTTTTATATCTTTCGAGTTTTTTGGCATATTACTTGATACGCAAGTAATTAATTGATGTTATCCCATCGTCAAAATAGCTTTTGCCCGAGCTTAAAGATGAAATAAGTCCGAGTATTGGTGGTAGGGCTCCCTCATCAAACATTGTTGGGAGAAGCTCTTCCATGTTGAAATAAGAAACTTCGTCCGAATGTTTTAAGACCGGAGCTATTAGTTTTGAGTATGTATCTGATACTTTCAAACTGCTTATTTCTCCGTTTTTTGCGTCAATTGCGCTTTTGATTCCTTGTGTGTCTGTAGCAATTATTGCGACATTATCGATGATTGAATATGCTACGACCCAGTCTTGTTTGCCCATTCTCAACTCATAAATTGTTGTTCCTTGATATATAACTTCTTCTTTCGTTATCGCTTCAGCAACTGCCACTATTTCTTTTGAAACTGTTCCATCTTCCAAAATGTGTTCTACTACTTTTGGTTCGAATACAGCTCCGATTTCTGCAAAATTGTCAGCTATTTCATGGATTCTTACCGCTTCTGAGGATGGATCGTCCAGTTCAACTATCAATTTGTAAATCTGCCCTTCTCCATCTTTCTCCATTGCTAATGCAAATTCGTTTGCAAACAGAGGCAGAAGGTCAGTCTTGAAATTCACTTCCGGTCCGAAATATTTTTGAGAATATCCCTGAAGAATTTTGTCGAAGACTTCGATTACTGCATTGTCTCCTCCCGCTAATGCTTCGAGCATTCTTTTCACTTGGTATTCCAGATTTTCACCTCCCCAGAATGCCATGGTATTTGCGTCCACATATTCGCTAAGGTTTGCCGAATATTTTTCTTTGAAGTCAATGTATTTGCTGTCTTGCAGGACCGCCCTGTTTAGGCTGATAAATGTTTGGATTGCGAATTTGTCATCCAATGCCACCAACGCCAATCCTTCAGAATCGAGTAGGCTCATGAATGGCTGTACCGTTTCTACAGATAATCCTTTTTCGCTCAAGAAAGGGAATGCCTGGAAGAAGTCAGCATCGATTTTGTTAAAATTGACGAAGAAATATACCGCTTTGTTTAGTGGCATGTTGTCGTCGATTCTTCTATAGCTTTCTGAATCGTAGAGCCTTTTTCCTGATGGAGTTTGTAGTTCCTTTATCACTTCTTCGTTGTCGCTGATTATTATATATTCGCTTAGGAGAGCCTTGGTTCGGCCGTCTACCTTGCTGTCTTCAATATATTTTTTTGCATTTGTTTCACTAAATACCTCTGCAAAATAGACCAGGTCCACCTGTTCTCGTTCCGGTGATTTGATTACAGCTACTCCCACTACTCTTCCTAACCATGGAGCGATTTCTGAGTCGTAGTCTACGAGGAATTTTTCTTCCAAAAGCTTGATGAGGTTTTTGGCAGAGTACTCTTCGTGCCCTTCAAGCAGGGTAAATGTCTTGGTGAATTGGTTGTGGTCAAAATTGCTGTTTATTTCGACGATTGCGATTGTCTGTTCAGCAGGGAGTAATTGGGCAATAGGTCTGGGCTTGAATGCTTTTTGGAAAAGCAAGTAGCCGACTGATACGAGGATTGCAATCATTATCAAAGCCAGGATTCCACCTAGGATTTGTTTTTTGGAAATTTTGATTTTGGATTTTTTGATTTTGGATTTTTTCTTCTCCTCTTTTTTAACTTTTTTCTTTGGGGCTTTGTCCTTCTCCCTTCTTTCTTTTTTTGCTTTGGATTTTTTACCCATATTTGATTAGTCAGTGTTTTGTTAATAATATACGGTTTTTGGTTGAAATAAAAATCATTATTGTAAGTTTGTGAGAATTTTCGTAGAATGGACGGGCTTATAACGATTTTCATATGACTGCAAATGAGTTAAGACGGCTGTACATCGACTTTTTTGTCAATAAACATGACCATAGAGAGATTGGTGGTGCGTCATTGATTCCGGAAAATGATCCGACTGTTCTGTTTACGACTGCGGGTATGCATCCTTTGGTGCCATTTTTGATGGGAGAGCCTCATCCTTCCGGTCGTAGGCTTGTGAATATACAGAAATGCATAAGGACCGGGGATATTGATGAGGTTGGGGATGAAACGCATCTGACGTTTTTTGAGATGTTGGGAAATTGGTCGCTTGGAGATTATTTCAAGGAGGGGGCTATCAAGATGAGTCATGAGTTTTTGACTAGTTCTAGGGAGAATGGAGGGCTTGGCTTACCGATGGATATGTTGGCTGTTTCGGTTTTTGAGGGTGATAATGACGCTCCTCGTGATGATGAATCGGCTGATATTTGGCGTGGACTTGGTTTTGACGATGAACGGATTGCGTTTTTGGATAAGTCTGAGAATTGGTGGGGACCTGCCGGTGCGACCGGGCCTTGTGGTCCTGATACCGAGATGTTTTATTGGAGCGGTGAAGGTGATGCTCCTGCGGCTTTTGATCCGGATGATGATCGATGGGTGGAAATCTGGAATGACGTATTTATGCAATATAACAAAAAAGAGGATGGGAGTTTTGAGGAGCTTTCGCAGAAAAATGTGGATACGGGGATGGGATTTGACAGGACTTTGGCGGTTTTGAGTGGCGTGGGGACTCCATTTGAGACTGAACTTTTTGCTCGAATACTGGGTGAGATCAGATTGTTGGCAAATTATAGTTCACCGGATGCGGCTCAACAGAAATCTGAACGAATTATTGCCGATCATTTGCGTACCGCTACTTTTATATTGGGAGATCCTCAGGGAGTTACTCCTTCAAATACCGATCAGGGATATGTTCTTCGGCGATTGATTCGTAGGTCTGTTATTCATGGACGAAAATTGGGTATTGAGTCTGATTTCGCTCGTAAGATTGCGGAGATTGTAGTCGAAGATTATGGGGATTTTTATACTGAGTTGGTTGAGAATGCGACACGGATTTACGTGGAAATTGCGGGAGAGGAGGAGAACTTTAAGAGAACTTTGAACAAAGGTTTGTCCGTTTTGCATAAGGAAATGTCGCAACATGATAAGAGCAAGGGAGTGCGTGGTTTTGATGAAAAGTTCTTTTTTGAAATGTTTGCGACTTACGGATTTCCGGTTGAGATGACTTGCGAGGAGATGGAGGATAGCGGCTGGACTTCGGGCGACGAGGATCGTAACTATATTATGGAAAAATTTGAAAAATATTTTGATGAGCACCAAGCCTTGTCACGAGCGGGAGCTGAGAAAAAGTTTTCCGGTGGTTTGGCTGATCATGGTGAGGACGTGACTAAGTTGCATACGGCAACGCACTTACTGCATCGGGCTTTGCGGCAGGTTTTGGGCAATCATGTTGAGCAAAAAGGTTCAAATATTACTCCTGAAAGGCTCCGTTTTGATTTTACTCATGGGGAGAAAATGACCGACGATGAGGTTGCGGAGGTTGAGCGTTTGGTGAATGAAGTGATTGATAAGGGCATTGATATTGGCTGTGAGGAAATGGGCGTGGATAAGGCGAAAGAGGCGGGAGCAATTGGCCTTTTTGAATCAAAATACGGGGAAAAGGTGAAGGTTTATACTGTGGGAGATTTTAGTAAAGAGATTTGTGGAGGGCCGCATGTGGGGAATACGAGTGAGCTGGGGCATTTTAGGATCAAGAAAGAGCAATCTTCGAGTGCGGGGGTGAGGAGGATAAAAGCGGTTTTAGAGTAATTCGCCTTTTAGTACCCAAGGCGCTGTGCCGGTGATTTTGACCGGGACTATTTTGCCGAGGAGATTTTCGTCTGACCGGAATTGTACAGTTTTGAAGTTTTCACTGCGGCCGGTGCAGATGTCGCCTTCTTGGTTTTCGACCAGTACGTTTACCGTTTTGCCTACAAATCTTTCGAGAGTTTTTGCTGACTGTACTTTTAGGAGTTCGTTCATGGCTTCCCATCTTTGTTTTTTGGTTTCTGTCGGGATGTCATCTTTCATGAATCGGTTGGCGGTTGTGCCTTTTCGGTCCGAGTATTGGGCGATGTAGGCGTGTTCGAAGCCGAGGGCTTTGAAACGGTCGTATGTATGGCGGAATTCTTCTTCTGTTTCTCCGCAGAATCCCACGATTATGTCTGTGGAAATGGAAATGTCCGGGATTTTTGCGCGTAATTTTTGGATGATCTCACTGAATTTTTCGATTGTGTAGGGGCGATTCATTCGTTTGAGGGTTGCGTTGTCGCCGGCCTGGACGGGAAGGTGCAGATATGGCATTTGTGTTTGTAGAGTGCCCATTGCTTCTATCAGTTGGTCGCTCATGTCTGAAGGGTGGGGTGAAGTGAATCGCACTCTTTCTAGGCCCTTTAGTTTATTGAGTTCTTCTAGGATGTGAACGAAGGGTTCCTTCTCCAGGTGTGCGAATTTTTCGTGCTCTTTGTCGTAGTTGCTGAGACCGTATGAATTCACTGTTTGTCCGATGAGTGTGATTTCTTTACACCCATTTTCAACTAATTTTTCCGCTTCTTCTAGAATGTCTTCAATTTTTCGTGATTTTTCCCGGCCTCTGGAATATGGGACAATGCAATATGTGCAGAATTTGTCGCAGCCGTTTGAGATGGGGAGTAATGCTTGGGCATTTGTATTATAGAAAGTATGAGTTGCATCAATTTTCAGGTAATCTTCCAGGCTTTCTTCCTTAATTTCTTCAATTTTCAATGCCGGATTTATTTCTCTTAATAATTCTGCGAGCTTTGGTAATTCCTCTGTCCTAAGCGCAATATCCAACTCCTTTACTCGTGGAAAAAGTGGATCTCTTTTTTCCGAATACCTCGAACTGGATTCTCTGACCATGCATCCGGTGATTACTACTATTAGATCTTTTTTAGCCTTAATTCCCTTCAACTCCCTCATTTTCCCAAGAACTTTGTCCTCTGCTTTTTGTTTAATACTACAAGTATTTAGCAAAATTACATCCGCATCTTTGATTGCGTCTATTTTGTCGAATCCCAACGCTTCCATGTATGTCTCCATTCTCTCCGAATCGGAGTAGTTCATTTGGCACCCGTATGTGAGGATAATGTATTTTGGCATTTTTCTGGTGTCCCCGGCAGGAATTGAACCTGCATCTAAGGTTTAGGAAACCTCCGTTCTATCCATTGAACTACGGGGACAAATTGATTTAGAGTCTGATCTTAGACCTTTTTGAGGAGCACGGTCAATCTTTTGTCTTCCGGTAGCTCTGAACGAGACTTTATGATGTAGCTCTCCTCAGGTGATGGATTCTCCAAACCTAGATCTTTCATTTTTGCACTCAGGTTGCCTTCTCCCATTGGGATTACTACTCTTGGCTCGATTGCTTCTATTATTTCCATAGGTTTTTTGCCGTCAAGATTACTTTTTTCTCCCAGGTCGATCATCAAAATGTCCACGTCTCCGATTTCTTTCACCACATCGCTTGTTAGCACGTGTCCGACCGCTCCAAGATGACAGACTTTTATCCCGCCCATGTCGAAATAATAAATAATTGTCTCATCTCCGGCACCTTCTTCCTCTTCTTTTGATTTGCTTTTAGTCCAGGCGCGAAACCCCTCGATTGCAATCCCTTGTATTTCATATTCTCCCGCCCAATCAACTACTGTGTCTGCATCTTTTACTTCCGCAGTCTCTTCTAAGCTTGATAAAACTACATTCCCCGTAACGCCAGACTGCTTGTCAGGGTTGATTAAAAGCGTTGTCCCCTTCTCCTTTAATGTGAAACATGTGTTCCCGTGCCATTTAATTTCCATATATATTCTTGGTTATTTTTAAGGTTAAATACCGCGAGGAAGCATACTAAAATTGTTGCGTATAATCAATGTAATTGCTAGTATCCGAATGATGTTCGGCGAACGCCGGAGTAAAAATATTTAATCTTGTTCCAATGGCAAAAATCGCAAAAATACATGCTCGAGAAGTGCTTGATTCCAGGGGAAATCCGACGGTTGAGGTTGAGGTGACAACTGAGAAGGCGTTTGGACGGGCGATTGTTCCGAGTGGCGCTTCTACAGGTGTTCATGAGGCTGTTGAACTTCGAGATGGTGATAAGTCGAGGTATGGTGGAAAGGGAGTTTTGCAGGCGGTTTTGAATGTGGGTGGTGAGCTGGCTGATGCTGTGATTGGGATGGACAGTGATGACCAAAAAGCTCTGGATCTCAAGATGATTGCTTTGGATGGAACTGAAAATAAAGGTCGACTTGGTGCAAATGCGATTTTGGGCGTGTCGATGGCGGCGGCGCATGCTAGTGCAGCTGAGAGGGGTTTGATGCTTTTTGAATATCTGAATCCGGAGGCTGTGACTTTGCCTTTGCCGATGATGAATGTGATGAATGGTGGGAAACATGCGGATAGTGGGCTGGATGTTCAGGAATTTATGATTGTGCCGGTTGGTGGGGAGACTTTCCGTGAGGCTCTTCGTATGGGAGCTGAAACTTTTCATGCTTTGAAGAAGATTTTGAAGGAGGATGGTTTGTCTACTTCTGTTGGTGATGAAGGGGGTTTTGCTCCGAATTTACCGAACAATGAAGCGGCTCTGGAGTATGTAGTTCGTGCTATTGAGAAGGCCGGGTACAAACCTTGGGAAGAAATTATGATAGCTTTGGATCCTGCCGCGAGTGAATTTTACGATAAGGAGAATGGAGTTTATAAGATAAAAGTTGATGGGAAACCTGAGGAGTTGTCGAGTGGGGATTTGGTTGGATATTGGGATATATTATTACGAAAATTTCCGATTATTTCTATTGAAGATGGGCACGCTGAGGATGACTGGGAAGGTTTTGCTGCGATGCTGAAGAGTGTGGAGGGAAAAATTCAGATTATGGGAGATGATCTTCTTGTTACTAATATGAAACGTTTACAGAAAGGTCTTGATGAAAAGGCGTGTAATTCTATTTTGATAAAAATGAATCAGATTGGTACTTTGACTGAGACTGTTGGAGCTATTGATATGGCGAAAGAAAACAATTGGACTGCTGTTGTTTCGCATAGAAGTGGGGAAACTGAGGACACCACAATTGCGGATCTGGTTGTGGCGAAGGAAACAGGTCAGATAAAGACCGGGTCTTTGTCGCGGACCGATAGAATTTGTAAATATAATCAGTTGCTTCGGATCGAGGAAAAGCTTGGAGATAAGGCTAAATTTATCGGGGGAAAAGCATTTTATAACTTAGCTGAAGGATATGCTGAAGGTCATTAAAAATATTAAGGGGCTACTGCCAAAACGTGATCCTTTGTCTCATAAAGGTCAGAATGGGCGTGTTTTGATCGTTGGCGGATCGATAGATTATCATGGTGCGCCGATTCTTGCGGGTTTGGGTGCATTGTATAGTGGTGCGGATTTGGTTCATCTTTATGTTCCGGAATGTAATTTTGATGTTACGAGAAGTATGTATCCGGATTTTATTGTAAAAAAGTATGCGGGTGAACGGTTGAGCGAACGAGCTGCTGCTGAGATTGTGAAATTTGGGAAGAAGATGGATAGCGTGTTGATCGGGCCGGGACTTGGTGATGGCGAAACGGTTGTGGAAGGTGTTCTTGAAATTATCAAAAATCTACCTATTCCTACGGTTTTGGATGCGAATGCTATTAGTGCTCTGAAGAATGTGGAAAAATTCCCGTTACAGCAGACGGTCGTGATCACTCCTCACCATAATGAGTTCAGGAATTTGATTGATAGGGAAATTGATATAGAGGGCAAGGATTCTAAATCGATTATTTTGTTGCGTTCTCTTTCGATGGATTTGCATATTAATGTTTTGTTGAAAGGTCCTCGCGATTACGTTTCTTCCGAGGAAGGACATGTGGAGATAAATGAAACCGGCAATCCGGGAATGACAGTTGGAGGAAGTGGAGATGTTTTGGCTGGAGTGGTTGCTACTTTGTTGGCTCAACGTTTGGAAGGATATGATGCGGCTCGGGCTGCGGCTTATATTGTCGGAAAGGCCGGGGATCGCTTAAAAAAGAAGAAAGGGTTTAATTATTCTTCAAGTGATTTGGCGTTTATACTGCCGGAGGTGATGAGGTAAATTTTTGCTTAAAAAAAGCACCCTCGGATTTTTGGTCTTTGGGCACTTTTAGTTTGTATAATTGAAAATTAGTAGCTTAATGTATTTCCTGCAACCGGGAAAGCTGTATCGACTACAGCCGGTGCATCTACAGTTACGTTTTCCAGTGAAACTGATAGATCCTCATCGTTGACAGTCATGTTGATTAAATCTTGGGTATTTATGTCGAGATCTATTTGTACACAAGTACCCTGGACTATTGAGAAATGTGTATAATTCGGTTCAAAATTAATAGAATCGGTAAATACCTTTGTAACATATGCATGAGGTGTGGGATTGCCACTTAGCGACAACCATCTAACATAGGTCATAGCAACATGATCGTTAATTTCATTAAGTGGATCTTTGTCAATAACCGTCATCATATTGTCTCTATCGCCGGTTAATAGATATTCCATACCATTCACTGTCACATGACCGTCAACCGCACATAAATCAAAGCTTGCAATGGTATCGTCCATACTTACAGTCCTACTTCCACTTGGAGAAGAGGAAGATAATGAAACCGTTAAGTGTCCATCATTTACTGCTGGTTGTGTTGGTTCATCTGCAGGCTCATCTGTTGGCTCATCTGTTGGCTCATCTGCCGGTTCTTCCGGCTCTGGTTCATCTTCTGGTTCATATGCTACTGGTATTTCATATGCCACTGGTGCATCGTACACTACCGGTGCTTTGAATCTGAAGAGTTTTCCTTGGAATAATCCTCCTTGTGCACCTAGCACTACTGCGCCAACTACGACTACGGCCACTAGTACACCAACGATGAGCTTCCATTTGCCTCCCTTTTTAGGTTGCTCTTTAGGAGTTTGCATGGGGTTTGTGTTTTCCATTTTTGTTTTTGTTAATTTTTGTTTTTATATTAAGTGAAAAATATTTTCACAATTAATTATTCTTCCATAACTTTAGCATATATATATATATGTCAACCTTCTGCGTCAAAGTGTCGCTGCCTGTCGGTATTTCCTATAAAGCATGTCCGCCTGGTCATCCACTTGCCGGGTCACATCGATCCGCCAGTTTTTTTCATCAACAAGCCCATTATGCATGAATTCATGATGATCGTGGCAGAGCGAAACAATCGAATCATGGCTTTTTGACTCGGAGAATCTGTCCGTATGGTGAAAATCCGTTGCAGGTTTGTTGCAGTTTGGATAGATACATTTCCCCTCTCCTAGCGCTTTTCGTTGCTGATGAACGGAAACATATCGCGTTTCAACAGCTTTTTTCGGTCTTGTCGAGTTTTCCCCGGGGACGGGTTTTTGAGGAAATTCATTTTCGCTCACTTTGGCCAAAATCTTTCCCATTATCTCCTTGTTGCTCAGAGTTTTTCCCCATTTCTTTTTCAACTTCAAAAACAAAAATGTCATTTCCTCGTCCAGCTCCAACTTTATCTTTTCTGGTTTCGCCTCACAAAGATCCGTTTCCTTGTTTCGCAGTTCCTTCGAAAGTGTCTGAACCGCAGGTTTGCTCATATTTCCGATTTTATCCGCAAGAGCTCCCTCGTTTTCGGGTGTAGCCAAAGTTACCACCATCGCTACTTTGTTCAGTCCAACGGTTTTGATAGCCTCCTTCAATTTCGGTTTATCATGCAAATGTTTTTCGATTCGCAATCTCTTCTCGACTGTTGATCCGGGAATTCCTCCAAATTTTCCCGCATATTCCACAATTGTAGAAGCAAATTTTTTGTAAATTCCCGATTCGTAAATTTCCGGAAGAATTGCGAGCATTTCGTTTGTAAGTTTGAATTTTTGTCGGCCCAGTTGTACGAATTTTCTGTGCAGATTTTCCATAGTTCTGAAGGTTAGAAAGTAGGGGTTATATTTTCTCAAATCCACACAGAAAAACAACCCTAAAATCGCTTGCATATGCGGTTATACAACACTTTTGAAATCTTTATTAGCACCCCCAAATAACGGCTTTTGCAAGCCCTAACTTTATTTCGCTTTTTATCCAAAAATCTCGTCAAGTCGAAATTCTCTTACTCAAAATCCAACCCATCACCGGCGACAACCTTTCACGCAAAATCCCGTATAACCGTGAATTTAACCAAACCATTTACTCATATCTTTGTCTGAGGCCCGCTTCCGCTCCAT
>JBDRIE010000026.1:0-48392 GCA_043816165.1 Nitrospirota bacterium
CACCATTTTATTCCCGGGGTTTCTTGACAATGTGCGCCTTAGTGCTAGAATTTCGTCTTATTTAACTTACACATTATGAAAGTTCCAGTTATAGATCACAATTGGGCTGCTGAAAATGTATGCAAGCATTGGAAACTAACCGACCCTAAATTCCAAGAATGTTTTGCAGAAATTTCAAAGGAATGGCAGAAAACAATCCCTTCATCCGCTTATATATGTCGTTTTGTAAATGAAGGTATATTAAAAATTTGTCATACACCGGAGGATTTTAAAAGAATATCAGATATATTACTGCCATACTTTGAACAAATTTTCTTGGAGGAGGATGGGAGTTTACGATTTGCTCAAGAATTATTTAATGCTGTTATGGCTCAACAAATTGATTCAATAGATATGTTTGAGCAAATATGCAGAAGAACGTTTGAGCAGAATGAAAAATACAGGTTACAGGGTGGTCTTAGTAGAGATGGCTCTCAGTATCCAGAATACATTTCTGTTGCGATTCGCGAAGCGATTGTTGGAGCTCAGCAGTAAGTTTTTAGAATTTTTTTAGGTTTTTTTAATAATTATTTAATGTCGGGATGTTAGGGTGTGTTTTGCTTTCGCGCGAAGGCGAAATAATTACCTTTTAACATAATTTATTATGCAAAGATTAAAAAAATCTTTCATTTTGATGACTTTGGTTGCGCTGGCATTGCAGTTTTCGATGGTGCGAATTTCTGCTTATGCGTACAGTGCGGGCGATGTTGTTATAAATGAAATTGCTTGGGCCGGAACCGATGACAACACCGGCGATGAGTGGATTGAGTTATACAATTCTACTAATCAGGCTATTGATTTGGCCGGGTGGTATATTGAGGATGATGGAGGGGCTTCTACGTACACTATTTCTGCCGGTTCTATTCCTGCGTATGGATACTTTTTGATTGAGGATGTTGAGGAGGCGACTAATGTTGTTGCTGATGCTTTGGTGCCTCTGTCCTTGGCAAATGCGGGTGATAGTTTGGTTTTGAAAGACGGTGGTAGTGTTGTGATCGATACTGTGAATAGTAGTGGAGGTGCGTGGTATGCGGGCACTTCTACTCCGAAGGCTTCGATGGAAAGAATTGATCCGGGTGGGGGTGACTTGGCGGGCAATTTTGCTACGGCAATGAGTTCAAATGGAGCCGTTGGAAGGCTTGGAACTGAAATTTTGGGTACTCCTAGAAGTGTGAATAGTAATTATGATGGTGGTGGACCGGCCGTGAGTGTGGTTGCGCCTGCGACTGTGAATAGTGGCGATGATGTCGTTGTTTCGGTAGAGGTGGATTCTGTGAGCGACCTTTATGCGTATGGGTTTGAGATAAATTATGATCCTGCTGTTTTGGATTTTGTTTCAGCGGTTGATTCGGGGCTCTTGGGTTCTGATAGTGAAGCGACTGCCTTTAATTATGGTTTGGAGAATGGTGTAGAGGGAACTCTTCTTGTGGGAAATGCTCGGCTTGTGAATCCGCCTACCGGAGTGGATGGGGCCGGTGCTCTATTTGAGTTGACCTTTTCTGTGGTTGGAGTGGATGGAGATAGCACTTCTTTAACTCTCGGAGGAAGCAGTTATTTGGCGAATTCTGTTGGAGATATTTTGGCTAGTTTTGATGGTGGGAACGTGGACGTAGGTGCCGGAGCCGGTGGAGTTGATGGAGTTGTGAATTTGGGTGTGGGGCCGGGAGCTTCCAGATACTCTTTGGAGTTAAGTTGGAGTGCTGGAGCTAGTGGAGCTGACAGTTATATTGTGATGAGACAGATGGTTGATGGAAATTATGTAGTTTTGGGCGAAGTTACTGAACTTTCATATGTTGATAATTATGAACTTTTGCCCGGTGTGACTTACAATTACCAACTCATTGCTGTGAAAAATGGAGTAAATAGTGTTGTTTCAGGAGTTTCCGGAATGGATGATCGTGGAATTTTGGGAGATCTGGATAGGAGTGACCGGGTTGATGGTCGGGATATCGAGATATTAGCGAGAGCGTATGGAAGTGAATATGGTGATGAGGAATACGATCCTTTGTGTGATACGACGATGGATGGAATTATCGATGGAAGTGATTTGATAGATGTTGGAGCTAATTTTGGAATTACATATCCATAGTTTTGATTGCTGGAGGCTTTGGGGGGAGCCTCTTGCTCATGAGGTCTCTACAAAAGTTACTAATTACTAAATTATGAAAAAAATTATTTGTACAATTGTGGGATTTATTTTTCTTTCTTTCACTGCTTTTGGAGAAGAAATTGAAGACGTGTATATGGGTGAAATGGCTTTGGAGGGTGAGTTTTTGGATGGGAATTTATTGAAAATTTCTATTGTTGCCGGTGATATGATGCAGCCTGTGCTCGGGATTGCATTTAATTTGAATTTTGAGAGCGAGGATTTGGATTTTTTGAAGTATGAGCCGGGTGAGTTTTTGGAAAGAGGTGGTGACCCCTTTTATTTGGTAAAAAATGAAGAAAGTAGGGTGATTTTTGGTGAGACGCTGAGGAGAGAAGATAGTTTTCCCGTTGGTGGAGGCATTGTTGCTGAATTTTATTTTCAGATTTTGGAGGAAAATGAATTTAATTTTTCTTTCTACAATGGTGTTGTGTCTACTTTGGACGTGGTTAGGCAGGATATTGATAAGATATTGTGGGAAGACTTGGTGGTTAGCAGAGGTGATGATGAAATATTGGTCGATTTGGATTATTCGAAAAGTTCGATCTTTAAGGCCGGCGGTTTTGAGTTGTCGAAAATTTTACCCTGGTTGTTGCTTTTGATAGGAGGAGGAGGTGTGTTTTTTGTTTATTTCTTGTCAAAAAACCAGGAAAAGAAAAGACCTTAAGCTTATGTCAATTTTAAATAAATTTTTCGTCTTTGGATTGGAGGCAGTTTGTATTAAATTGAGAGTAGTTAAAAAAAATCCCTTAACATTTGACTACTCATGCCTAAGAAATTCATTTCTATCCAAGACTCTGCTGATTTAAGCAATAAATCAGTTCAAACTATCCGACGTGCTATCAAATCTAAAAAACTGAAACACAGGAGACACAAGACTCCACAAGGATTCAACTATTTGGTCAACTATGAATCCCTTTGTTTAATTTATGGAATTAAGCCAATTCCAAATGTTAAAGAGGAACCAACAAAGGATGAAATCAAGATTGCTAAACCAAAGAAAGCGAATAATGATGATGGATTCTTTGTTACAACAGACGATTTCAAGAATCTAACCGTGTCTTTGGAAAAGATGGTTACTCAACATTCGGAGGAAAGGCAAAACTTCATTCGACTTGTTGACACACTCCAAGAGAAAATATTTGTGCTGGAAAATCAACTTAATCTGCTTCAAACTCCAAAGAAAAAGTGGTATCAGATGTGGAAGTAAGAGAAATATATGCACAAATCGTCATTTATCTGGGAACTTCTTCGTAAAACGGTTCATCTTTCCGGTTTACTAATTGTAGTGGGCTACACACTGATTCTTCATTTTTTTAGTGCTCGTGTTGCTATTCTTGCAATGACCGCAGTGTTGCTGATTCTTTTGGAAATTGAATACGTAAGGCTGGAGCATCGATCTCGATTTACAGCTTTTTTTGATTGCATGTTCCGAAAACATGAGAAAGATAATGTTTCGAGCGCTGTATTTTTGGTGGTTTCTTGTATCATTTGTTTTGCTGCTTTTGATTATTGGATTGCGGTTGTGGCTCTGTTTATGACTGTGTTTGGAGATCTTTTTGCAGCACTTTTTGGGAGGGCATTTGGGAAGACGATTCTTTACAATACGAAGACTTATGTGGGAACGATCGCGGGATTGTTGGCAAATGTTGGGGTTGGAATCTTAATCCTGCCGGAGGTTATTTATCTGGTTGTTATCATGGGTGTTGTGGCTTCATTTACCGAACTTATAACGAATAAAATGGATGACAATCTGACAGTGCCTATGTTTACCGGGTTTGCCGGGCAGATGCTTGTATATGTTTTGCAAATAGATCTGCCTTCGATTGATTTTACTTATCTTGGATTATTCTAAATATTAATTTTAAATACTAATGTCACTATTCGAAAACACTTTAAAGCAGATAAAACTTGCCGCTGATACGATGGGACTGGACAAGGATGTTGAAGAAGTGCTGAAACATCCACAGAGGGAAATTCGGGTGAATATTCCTGTGAAGATGGATGATGGGTCATTGCGAATTTTTGAGGGATTTAGAGTTCAGCACAATAATTATCGTGGTCCGTACAAGGGCGGAATTCGTTTTCACCCTCAGGTTGATATGGAAGAGGTGCAGGCTTTGTCGGCTTGGATGACTATCAAGTGTGCTGTTGTTGGAATTCCTCTTGGAGGAGGAAAGGGAGGTGTGATCGTGAATCCTAAGGAGCTTTCTGAAGGAGAATTGGAGCGATTGACTAGAAAATATACTGAACTGATAGCTCCTGCGATCGGGCCGGAGACTGATGTTCCTGCGCCTGATGTGAATACGAATGCGAAGATTATGGAGTGGATCGCTGATGAGTATTCAAAGATTGTGGGGAAACCGTCGTTGGGTGTTGTGACCGGGAAACCGGTTGAGAATGGAGGTAGTAGAGGCCGTGGGAGTGCGACTGCTCAAGGTGGAGTGTTTGTTTTGAATGAATATGCGAAGGAAAATGGGATGGAGGCGAAAGATACTAAAATCGTAATTCAGGGGTTTGGAAATGCCGGAGGAGTAGCCGCTAAATTGCTTGTGGAAGGTGGATATGTTGTGTTGGGGGCTTCCGATTCTCAGGGAGGTATCGTTTGTACTCATGGTATTGATCCAAATGTGCTTTTGACATGTAAGATTGAGAAGGAGTCAGTGAAAAATTGTGGGCTTCATGTGGAAGAAATTCATGATCAGGATGGGATGTCGTGCAGAACGGTTAATAATGAAGAACTTCTTGAGGCTGAATGTGATGTTTTGATTTTGGCCGCTTTGGAAAATCAAATTACCGCTGAAAATGCGGATAAAATTAAGGCAAAGGTTATTGTGGAACTTGCAAATGGTCCTATAAGCCCTGAAGCTGATGAGATTTTATACAAAAAGGGAATCGTTGTGCTTCCTGATATTTTGGCGAATGCCGGAGGAGTGACTGTGAGTTATTTTGAAATGTTGCAAAATGCCGATGATAAATATTGGTCAAAAGAGGAGGTGATTTCGAAATTGAAGGATATCATGATTCGGGCTTGGAAAGAGGTTAGGTCTAACGTTGAAGCATATAAATGTTCGTTCCGAATTGCCGCATATATTACTGCTATGAAGCAAATTGAGTCTAAGATCAAGGAGAGGGGAGGGTTTTAAATTTGCATTACAAACTGATGTTGCACAACTTGCCGGTCTATCATGTGTTTGATATCGGTTTTGTCTGCGGTTTTTCGAATTTTCCAGTATCGCGATGGTAAGTCTTCATTTTCGATCAGTCCCCTATGCGCAAGGTCGTGGTGGGCTTTGCAAAGCGGTCTGATCTTGCTGGGATCATGCTCTTTTGAGAGTGCAAATCGATCTGTATGATGAAGAACATCCGCTTTTTTGAAGCATCCGGGGAAGCAACAGGTCCCATTGGTTTTTGCTTTGGCATAGTTATTTATTTTGGTTGGCATGTGACGCGAGTCGGTCACGGCAGTTTCCGGTTTTTCTTGCTCTAATTGTTTTTCTCTCATCTCAATAAACTGTTTCATTAATTCATTCCAATCTTTCTGACCTTTTAGTTTCTTTAATTTTTCCGCTATTTCCGCTTCAAGCTCCATTTCAACATGTTCTTTTTCCGGAATCAAAGTGGGCACGTGCCCACTTTCCTCGTTACAAACTTCTTTTACAAAAACCTGCAAGGTACTAACGCTCATACTGTCTGCTTTCTCCGCCCAAAACTTATCATCTTCTTTTTTTGCAATGGTGCACACCGGCCTTATGACTCTCAGCCCTTTTTCCCTGGCAACTTTCATCAACCAGGGTTTGTCCTCAATTTTTCTCAAAATCCTCAATGAATCTCTAACCTTCTCCCTGCTCATTCCCGCCAGTTTCGCGGCATATTCGTAAATATCTCCAAACCCTTCATCTTCCCACACTCTATTCCGTTCTATTTCCGGCAAAAGCAGTTCGCATTTCCGCATCCAAACTTTCGCGTTCGCACCGTAATTAGAAAATTTTTGATGTAAGATTTTTTTGTGATTTTTACCGATATTTTCCATGGATATTTTCATAGTTTCTCGGATTATTCGACACCAAAATTCTAGCTTATTTCTGCGAAAAAATCCACTTTTCAGACCAACTTTAAATAGACAAAAACTGACGGTGAGGGTATGCTCACCTTTGTGAGATTCCACACCCAATTTCCGGCTCCGGCTCCACTTTAGGTAGACAACAACTTGAATTTATTACAACAGTTCAATATACTGCCACTAAGGTCTTTGCAAGAACCGATAACGTAACGAAATATGAAAAATTTGAGCGAAAGTTGTAAAAAGCGAAGAAGGCGTATCAGTCTAGATACGTCGATGAGCTTTGAGCAATTTGCAGCCGAATTTTTCATATTGCAGTAGTTAGTGGTTTTTGCAAATACCTTATCAGGGCATTTTTTAACTTTATTCCGATGGCAATTCCAAGTTCATCAGTCAACAAAGCGGAGAGTACGTCTGAGGGTGACTTTTCTTCAAAAAAATATGTTTATTCTTTCGACGAAGGCAATAGAACTATGAAAGAATTGCTTGGGGGAAAAGGTGCGAATTTAGCGGAAATGACAAAGATTGGATTCCCGGTTCCTTTTGGTTTTACAATTACTACTGAAATTTGTGATTATTATTCAAAACACAAAGATTACCCGGATGGTTTTGCCGAGCAACTAGAGGAAAAATTGAATTTTCTTGAAGTAAAAACAACTAAGAAATTTGGGGACGTAAACAATCCTTTGCTGGTTTCTGTGCGAAGTGGAGCGGCTCTTTCGATGCCCGGAATGATGGATACGGTTTTGAATTTGGGATTGAATGACAAAACCGTTGAGGGACTTGCTCGAAGCTCAAAAAACGAGCACTTGGCTTATGACGCATATCGCCGTTTTATCCAAATGTTTGGAGATGTTGTTATGGGAGTGAAGCATGAGCATTTTGAGGAAGCGATTGAGAAAATGAAGAAAGACAGGGGTGTTGAATTTGATACGGATTTGACTGATGAAGATCTGAAGCTGTTGGTTCTGGAGTATAAGAAAATTGTTTTGGACAATGCGGGAAAATCGTTTCCGGAAAGTCCTTATGAGCAATTGAAGTTGTCGATCGAGGCGGTTTTCAATTCTTGGGATAATGATCGAGCGAAGACTTATCGTCGAATAAATAATATTACCGGGCTGAAGGGCACTGCTGTAACCGTGCAGGCAATGGTCTTTGGAAATATGGGAGAAGATAGTGGGACCGGAGTTGCATTTACACGTGATCCATCTACAGGGGCGGCTGAATTTTATGGAGAATTTTTGATGAATGCTCAAGGTGAAGATGTAGTCGCCGGGATTCGTACTCCCCTACCAATCTCTGAATTGGAAAAGGTTGATAAGAATGCTTATTATGAGCTTTTGGATTTGCGTGAAAAACTGGAAAAACATTACAAGGATATGCAAGATCTTGAATTTACTATTGAGAAAGGCAGCTTGTATTTGCTACAAACTCGTGATGGAAAGAGGACTGCTCAGGCTGCGATGAAAATTGCGGCTGATATGGTGGAAGAGGGACTTGTTTCAAAAGAAGAGGCTCTACTGAAGATTGACCCGAATCAATTGAATCAGTTATTGCATCCACAACTCAAAACAAGCGCTCCCAAGGATGTGATTGCAAAAGGTTTGCCGGCTTCGCCCGGTGCGGCTGTGGGTAAAGTGGTTTTCACTGCTGATGATGCGATGGAATGGACTACTGAGAAAAATGAAAAAGTTATTCTAGTCCGAAAAGAGACTTCTCCCGAGGATATTCACGGTATGCATGTGGCTCAGGGAATTTTGACGGCTCGTGGAGGAATGACCAGCCATGCTGCTGTTGTGTGCAGAGGGATGGGAAAATGTTGTGTATCCGGTTGTAATGATGTGATGGTGAATGCGAGTGCGAAGAAAATGATTATCACCGCCGCGGCCCCGCCAGGGACGGGGTCTTCGACGGGATCTTCGATTGGGGATTTGGTTATAAATGAAGGCGATTGTATTACTCTTGATGGAAGTACCGGTGAGGTGATGATGGGGGAAATGGAGATGCAGAAACCTGATATGGTTGGAGATTTTGAAATAATTATGGGATGGGCTGATGAGTTTAGAAAACTGACCGTGAGGACAAATGCTGATACTCCCGAGGATTGCAAGGTTGCCCTTGAGTTTGGGGCGGAGGGAATTGGACTTTGTAGAACTGAACACATGTTCTTTGAAGAGGATAGAATTTATTTGGTAAGACAAATGATCCTGGCAAAGGATGAAAAAGGGCGCGAGGCTCCATTAAAAAAATTGAAAGAAATTCAAAAAGGAGATTTTGTTGGAATATTTGAAGTAATGGAAGATCGGCCTGTAACTGTTCGACTTCTCGATCCCCCATTACACGAATTCCTCCCTGAAAGTGATACTCAAATTGAGGATTTGGCTAATGAAATGAAAGTAAATGCTTCTGATTTGAAAGATGTTATCTCAAATCTACATGAAATAAATCCAATGCTTGGGCATCGTGGATGCAGGCTGGGAATTACTTATCCGGATATTTACCAAATGCAAGTTCAAGCTATTACAGAGGCTGCTATTGAGGTTTCGTCCAGAGGTGTTTCTTCTAATGTGGAGATTGAAATTCCATTAGTTGGTGAAGTTGAAGAGCTGAAGTATTTGCGCGCAGTTGTTCAATCAACTATTGATGAATATGAAGGAAAGATTAATTTTAACTACAAGATTGGGACAATGATCGAGATCCCAAGAGCTTGTTTGACTGCAAATGAAATTGCGGCACATGCTGATTTCTTTTCTTTTGGAACAAATGATCTTACTCAGATGACTTATGGGTATTCACGAGATGATATGGCGAAGTTCTTACCTGTTTATTTGGATAAAGGGATTTTGACTCGAGATCCGATGGCTGGAATTGACCAAAAAGGTGTTGGAAATTTGATGAAAGTTTGTGTGGAATTGGGGCGAAAAGATAAGGAGGATCTGGAAATTGGAATATGTGGAGAGCAGGGTGGAGATCCCGAATCGGTTGAGTTCTGCCACAAAATCGGACTTGATTATGTAAGCTGTAGTCCGTATAGAGTACCGATCGCTAGATTGGCGGCGGCACAGGCGGTTTTGAGAAAGAAGTAGTTTAATTTCCCCACTTAAGTTTATTACGGAGGACTTTGTAGTAGCGATTTCCTGTGCGAACCATGTAGACCTTTCTTTGGCTGCGTCGAAATTTTATTTTGTCTCCATATTCGAGGATCATCATGTCTTGCCCGTCGAGGGTGAGTCCTATTAATGCGGTTTCTTCCCGCCTTTGGGTTTCGATTGTGACTGTCATTTGTCTGTCATCCGGCAAAACTATTGGTCGCATAGAGAGTGAGCTTGGGCAGATAGGTGTGATTGTGAGGCTCTCTACTTTTGGATGGACTATTGGTCCTCCTGCTGAGAGGGAGTGGGCTGTGGAGCCGGTTGGTGTCGCTACGATGAGACCGTCCGCTTTGAAATTTACAATTTTTCTATTATCAACTTCGAGGTCTAGCGCGATTAGCCGGGCGAATGCTCCCTGGTTTATTACCGCGTCATTTAATGCCAAGAATGTGTCTAATTTTTCATTTTTTCTGTAAATGGTTACTCGAAGTAGTGTTCTTTTGTCGATGTTGTATTGTCCTTTGAGTATTTTGTCTAAGCATTCGATGAGTTTGTTCGGTTTGCATTCCGTGAGGAATCCCAAATTCCCGAGATTTACACCTAATATGAGTAGTTTTTTTCGCGGAATCCTTCGTGCCGTTTTTAGAATTGTTCCGTCTCCGCCCATCACAATTGCCAGGTCTGCTTTTGATAGGAGTTTTTCTTTATTGTATCCTTCTTCCCCTTTGAAATGTTTGCATGAGTTTAAATCAAAAATCACCTTCTTTTTTTTCTTTTTAAGGTAGGTGGCAATTTTCATTATTTCTTTCTTGTAATGCTCGTTGTTCCGCTTCGTGATTATTCCTACTGTTTGTATTTTTTTAGTGTTGTTCATTATTAATGTTGCCCTTCGGGCGTTAAAATTTGTGTATACGCGTTCGCTTCGCTGCCGCGTGGTAGTTTACTTTAGGTCTTCAATTATTTCCAATAGTTTCTCGGCTGACTGTTCCCATGAGAACTTTTGAGCTTGGGCAAGGCCTTTGTTCCTTAATGATTCCGCAAGTTCCGTGTTCTCAATGAGTTTTTTCATAGCTGTGGCAATTTCTTCAGGACTTTCCGGGTTTATGAGTAATGCGGCGTCCCCTACCACTTCCGGGATTGATGATGTGTAGCTCGCAATTACGGGGCATCCACTTTTCATTGCTTCTAATGGTGGTATTCCAAATCCTTCGTAGAATGATGGGAAAACCAGGGCACGAGCGAGATTGTAGAGGTTTCTGATTGCTGTAGTTGAGAGGTAGCCGAGGAGATGGACTTTTTTTCTGAGATAGTTTTGTTTGATGAGGTCGTGGATTTCGTTTTCTTGCCAACCTTTTCCCCCAACAATTATTAAGTGGGCCCCAGGGTGGGTTTTGTGAAGGATGGTGAGTGCTTTGATGAGGTTTGGGTAGTTTTTTCGTGGAATTAATGTGCCGACTGCTACGAAAAAGTGTTTTGGGAGGTTTGTGT
This sequence comes from Nitrospirota bacterium, assembly GCA_043816165.1. Classification (GTDB taxonomy): domain Bacteria; phylum Patescibacteriota; class Gracilibacteria; order UBA1369; family LOWO2-01-FULL-3; genus JAACEU01. The sequence goes on from JBDRIE010000026.1 coordinate 10,829, forward strand.
TTTTAATGAAGTCGTTAAGTTTTTCTTTTGCAATCGGTTTGTATGTTTCGTCTGCTGCGTTGTAGATTGTTGAGATTGGATTTTTGTAGAATTTGAATCTTTCCTGTACATCTTTCTTTGTGTTTTCTGAAACGGTGATTGTGTGGCTGGCTTTTTTTAGAGCTTTTTTTATAAATAATCTTTCTATGAGATTTGCCTTTCTGTTGTGCGTTTCCGGGAAGAGGAATGCTACCAGGTCATGGATTGTCAGGATGGTTTTTATTGATTTTGGGAGTAGGGCAGGGATAATGTAGCTGCTAGGTGCGAAAAATAAATCTACTTCTTCTTTTTTTGCGTTTTTTGCTACGTTTCGGTGCCAGAAGAAACCACTTCCTTTGATTTGCTTGAGCTCTGCGTTTTTGAATTCTTCAAAACCTGCAATTTTATCTTTTACATACAAAATATATTCATTCTCCCGGTCGAGCTTGAGTAGATTTTGGGTAATATGAAAAGTAAACCACCCTTTGCCGGCTTTTTCTCCTCCTGCGGTTCGTATGTCTATTGCGATCTTCATGCGAAGATTATAACAAATTTCGGCTCTTTACATTAGTCAGATTTGAGCTATTCTTATGATAGTTAATATTAACCTTTCATTTTATGCCTAATTCATTCAAAACTAGGCTTAAGAAATTACCAATAGTGAGTAAACTTGTGATGGTTGGTTCTTTCATTGCTATCGTTGGGGTTTTCCTTCCTTGGTATAGTGATATTGATAAATATGGGTTTGGAGACACGTTTTTAGGGATTTCCGGGCCGCTTTATCTTGCCGGAATAATCGTTCTTTTGTCAGGAATTGTTTCGTTTTCAATGATTGCTTTTAGACTTTTTGAAAAACCTCTTCCAAAACTTCCATTAAAAGAGGAGCAATTTTATGCGTTTAGTAGTTCTGTTTCTTTGACAATGTTGGTTTTAAGTATTTCGGTATTCTTTAATAATAATTTCGGAGTGAGTTTGGTTGATAAAAGTATGGGAGTTGGGATATATCTGGGGCTTTTTGGCTCCGGTGTTGTGATGCTCGGGGCGATAATGGCTTTGAGGACTCGCGGAATCAGTTTTGACGTTGAGGGAAATTTGGAACCTTTGATTGAGGTAAATGATGAGCATCGTGAGACTCAACCACTTGATATGAGAACTGAAGATGTTGGTGACGAGGCAATAAAAGTTAAGTCAGCTGTTCAGGAATCGATTGATGAATTTACCAGTCACGCGGAGCGTGACTCTACCAAATCAGCTGATACTAAAGATATTCAATAATGGAAGAAAACAAACCAAATAAAGGCCCTATCATTTTTTACTGTAAGGACTGTGAAGAGATCGTTGAGACTTATCAGGTTGGCAGAAAATATGTTTATAAATGTAAAAAATGTGGAACAAAAAATGTGGCATTTGGAACTGAGAAAAGTTTAAATACATTTTTTAGATTAGAGGAAAAAGAGAAGCAAATGGAGAGAAAGAAGGAGAAAAAAGAGGAGGGAAAAGTTTAGGATTTTTTTAAGTTTTTTTAATAATTATTTAATGTTTGTCTGCTAATGTGGCTTTGTCATAAGATATTTGAGCTCAATAAATTTTCTTGTTGACAGGTGAGTATGCGCTCACCTATACTAGGGTCACGTTAATTAATAACCTCATAAATATGAATGCAAACGATGAAAAAAGTAAAGCTATTGATTTAGCAATTTCTCAAATTGAAAAAAGTTTTGGGAAGGGTTCGATTATGAAATTAGGTAATGGAGCAAGGACTCCTATCGAGACAATATCTACCGGATCGTTATCACTGGATATTGCTTTGGGTGGTGGAGTGCCTCGTGGAAGAGTTGTAGAAATTTTTGGACCGGAAAGTTCCGGTAAAACGACTTTGAGTCTTCATGTTTTGGCAGAAGCTCAGAAAACAGGAGGAAGTGTTGCTTTTATAGATGCGGAACATGCACTTGATCCTGAATATGCTAAGAGAATCGGTGTAAATACTGATGATTTACTTCTTTCGCAGCCTGATAGCGGTGAACAAGCTCTTGAGATTCTTGAGACTTTGGTTCGAAGTAATGCGTTGGATGTGATTGTTGTGGATAGTGTGGCCGCTTTGACACCTCGTGCAGAAATTGAAGGTGATATGGGTGATGCTCATATGGGTCTTCAGGCCAGATTGATGAGTCAGGCGCTGAGAAAACTGACTTCTTTTGTTTCTAAGACAAAAACTACTGTTATCTTTCTGAACCAATTGAGAATGAAGATCGGAATTATGTTTGGGAATCCTGAAACTACTACCGGTGGGCAGGCGTTGAAATTTTATTCGTCTGTTCGGATGGATATTAGATGTATCGGCAAGATTGAGGGAATTGGGACTATCGAGAAGGAACTGGTCGGGATTAGAGCAAAGGTGAAAATTGTCAAAAACAAGATTGCTCCTCCGTTCAAGATTGCTGAGTTCGATATTATGTACAATAAGGGGATTTCGTTTGAAGGCGATCTTCTGGATTTGGCGACAAAGTATAATGTCACGAGGAAAGCCGGTGCTTTTTATAGCTACAAGGATAAGAAGCTCGGGCAGGGTCGTGAAAATGTTAAAGCTTACTTGCTCGAGAATGACAAGATGTTAAAAGATATTGAGAAGGATGTGAAGGTGCTCGTGTTTGGTACTGCTGCTGAAAAGCAGAAAGTTGTGAAGGACTTACCAACTGAAGTTACTGCTGAATAATATGGAGAATGAAGACAAAGGTTATAACAAGCTGTTGCAGTACGGGCTGAGACTTTTCACCAAGAAGAGATATACAACTGGTGAAATGCAGAAAAAATTAACTACTTATGCTAAGAAGAGGGAAGCAATTGACGAGAGGAAAGTTGAGAGAGTGGTGGAGAGGCTGAAAGAGCTGGGGTATTTGGATGATGAGCAGTTTGTGAAGGATTATGTTTCTCATTGTGCGAGGGTTAGACCGAGGGGGCGAATTCTTATCGCCAGAGAGTTGAAGTTTAAAGGATTGCCAAAGGATTTGATTGAGGAGGGACTTGAAAAGGTTGATATTGACGAAGAGGCTATGGCGTTTGATATTCTTGAGAGGCGAGTTAAGAGATGGTCAAGATATTCTGAATATGAGCAAAAACCAAAAGCATATCAGTTTTTGTACTCGAAAGGATTTAATAGAGATGCTATTTACAAGGCGATAGAGCGATGTTACAATCATGGGTGATTAAAGGATTTTAAATTATTATTATGCAATCACAATTTTTTGCAGCTATTAATCAACTTTGCGACGAGAAAAACATATCGAAAGAGGTTGTAATCGAAACTATTGAATCGGCTCTAAGAGCTGCTTTTAGAAAGGATTATGGGAACAAAGAACAAGAAATAGACGTAGACCTTGATGAAAAATCGGGAGTAGCTACTGTTTATTTGGTTAAAGAAGTCGTTAAGGAAATTGAAGATGAGGATAGAGAAATCAATGAAAAGGATGCCAAAAAGTACAACAAAAAAGCGAATGTTGGTGATACTGTGAAGATTGATGTTACTCCTACAAACTATGGGAGAATTGCTGCACAGGCGGCGAAACAAGTGGTTATCCAAAAAATTCAGGATGCTGAAAGAGATGTTCTTTATGACACTTTCAAGGATCGTGAAAATGAACTAATTAATGCAATTGTACATAGAGTGGATGGGACAAATGTTTATGTAAATTTGGATAATAAAACGACTACAAATATTCCTTATGAACATCAAATTCCAGGAGAGAAATATTATTCAGGACAAAGAATTAAGCTATATTTGGATAAGGTTATCAAGACTACGAAAGGTCCTCAACTTATTATTTCGAGGACTCATCCTAGTTTGGTTCGGAAGCTTTTGGAACTTGAGATTCCGGAAATTAAATCCGGGCTCGTTGAAATAAAAGCTATTTCTCGTGATCCAGGAGTGAGATGCAAGGTTGCCGTTTCCTCAAATGATGAAAAGATTGATCCGATTGGATCTTGTGTCGGGCAAAAAGGTGTTCGTGTCCAAAATATTATGGATGAGCTGAACGGTGAAAGGATTGATATCATTCAATGGTCTGAAAATATGGAGGAATATATCAAGACCGCTTTGGCTCCGGCAAAAACCGCTGTTATTAAGCTTGATGATAAAATAAAACGAGCGAAAGTGTTTGTTCAATCTGATCAAAGACCTCTTGCGATCGGAAAACAAGGTCAAAATGTTCGGCTGGCTTCAACTTTGACCGGCTGGGAGATCGATATTCTGGATATTAGTGATTTTGAAGGAAAACCTACGAAGGAAGCTAAACCGGTTGTGGAAAATGTTGCGGACCTTGAATTGGACAAAGAATTAGTTGAAAAGCTTACTGTTGCCAATTTGGCATTGGTTGAACAAATTAAAGGACTTACAAAGAAGGATCTTGCTGAAGTGGATGGAATTGATGAGGATGGCGCTAAAGCTGTATTTGATGCTTTGAAGAAGGTGGCGTAAATTTTTTCAAAAAGTACTGAATGCAGAAACAATTCGCAGCGAAGCGAGGACGTTTCGAGAAGATTTTTTATATTCCTACCCTAGCTAAATCGCTTATTTTTTGCTATAATACATAGATATTTTGTATTTAATTTATGGCAAATCAGAACCAAGATTCAGGTGATCTAAAGGAAGTGGCAAAGTCACAGGGTTCTGTCATTTCCACTACTTCTGCTGTTTCTGAGGTTAATAGAGAATTCCAGGAAAAATCTACGCTGAAAAGAGCGGGAGATATGGGTTTGCCATATATCAACATTGCAAAGACTCCTTTGAATGCTGATTTCTTGAGATTGATTGAGTTTGAGGAAGCGCAGAAAGGGCGAATTATTCCATTCTTTAAAGTCGCGAAGAAAGTTCGCGTGGCTGTCGAGGACCCCGAGAAGCCTGAGACAAAAGAGGTTATTTCTTCATTGGAAGGAAAAGGATTTGAAATTAACATAAATCTTGCTTCTTCTTCCGGGATTAATGATGCTCTTAAATTTTATCAATCTACTCAAATATATAAGAAGATTGAGTTGGTTGAAAATGTGGAAGAAAGTACGATCGCTACTTATGAAAAAGAGATCGCTCAATTGAAAGATTTGCCTGTGAAACTGGCTGAGGTTACCGCGGAAGAGGGCTTGAATCTTCTGAATGTAGCCGCTTCTAAAACTCATGCATCAGATGTCCACTATGAACCGGGGGAAAGCGAAATTGATGTGAGATTCAGAATTGATGGAGTTTTGCATAAAGTTTTTGCATTGGAAACGAGTGTTTACTCGAAAATTGCTGAGCAAATCAAATACCAATCAAAGATGAAGTTGAATGTTGATACCATTCCTCAAGATGGAAGGTATGTTTTTACTTTTAATCAAAATAAGGTTGCAGTTCGTGTGGCTTCTATTCCGACACCTTATGGTGAATCTTTTGTATGTAGATATCTTCCTTCCGGACGGAAGGCTATGACATTTGAAGAGCTTGGGTTCCATGGAATTGCCCTGAAAAAGCTTGAGAAGGCTGCTAAAATTTCTCAGGGTATGATACTTGTGACCGGTCCTACAGGAAGTGGTAAATCAACTACTTTGTATTCTTTGCTTGGGGTTATGAATACTCCTGAAAATAAAATTATCACCTTGGAGGATCCTGTTGAGTATTATATGAAAGGGGTTACTCAAAGTCAGATTGATGAAAGTCGTGATTATACTTTCGTGACAGGTCTTCGATCGATTTTGCGGCATGATCCGGACATCGTGATGCTTGGTGAGATCCGTGATATCGAGACTGCGGAGACTGCTGCTCAAGCCGCTCTTACCGGACACGTTCTATTGAGTACTCTTCATACAAATAGCGCAATTGAAGCTATTCCCAGACTTGTGAATATGGGCTTGCCGCCTTTCATGGTTGCACCTGCTTTAAATACAATTGTTGCGCAAAGATTGGTGCGAAAAGTTTGTTCTCATTGTGTAAAAACTGAGGCAATTAGCGAGAGTGAAAAAGAAGAATTCAAGAAGGTTATTGAAAATTTGAAAAAAGTTAATCCCGGCGTGGAAATCGAAGTTCCTGAAAATGTTGCAAAGGTCGTGGGGTGTGATGCCTGTAGTAGCACCGGTTATCTTGGTCGACTTGTTATTTGTGAGGTTGTTACAATCACTTCTGAGATAAAACAATTGATTCTTGATAATGCGAGTTCTGTGGATCTTATTGCGGCAGCGCGAAAAGAAGGAATTATTACAATGCGGGAAGATGGCTTTATAAAGGCTGCTCAGGGTTTGACGACTCTTGAGGAAGTGCATCGGGTAACGAATGTCGCAAAGTAAACCATGAAGTGGCACTTGCGATTACCATAAGTACCCCAAAAGTAAGGAATAGGTAATTGAACGGAAGTAACAATAATGTTAATGCTCCTATTGCCGGTGTGATGAAAAGCGCTATTGGATCTGCTGACATATACACTCCATATAGTTCATCTTCCTCCTCTTTTTTCATATTTTTGAAAAGAAAATATTCCTGGAGTGGTTCAACGAAAGCCATTCCGAGATGAGCTAGAATTAATATGCCGAAATTTAGAATTGTGTACGGGCTGAAGAAAATTACCAAAAGGCTGACTGCCATGATTATGAATCCCATTGAGATTGGTTTTCTGACTCCATGCTTGTCTGCGTACTCCCCCGTTTTCACTTCGAGCAATATAAGCGGAACTATTGTCAAAGCCAGGATTATTCCTGACATGCTTTCGATGTATCCTGAGAAGACCACGTATAGGGGAATGTAGAGCCGCTTAAATCCTGTCCACATCATGAGGAATAATGTGAAGGTGAAGACTTTGCATCTGTTTTTGTTGGTGAAATAGTGCTTTAGATTTGGAACTATTTGGTAGCTTTTTAGTTGGTCTTCAGAGTTTAGTACCGGATGATTTTGGACTATGTGTAAGTGATTGAAGTAGAAGAAAGCTGAAATAAAAGTGAGCGATGAAAGTATAAAAACTAACTCGTAGCCTACATATGCACCTGTGAATCCTCCTACAAGTGGACCAATTAAGTATCCGAGATTTGAATATTTGAAATATTTTCCTTCTTCTTCTCCGAGGTTTTTGCTTTTAGCAAAATCTCGAACGTAAAGAGATAAACTCATCGCTATGAAGAGTGCGAAAATTACGTGAAGTGAAATCAGGAAGGAAAGAGCGTGTATTCTTGTTGTAAAAACCAGAAATAAGAATACTGCGCTTGTGATGAGGAGGCTTCCTTTGACTGTTTTTGCACGGTCTACTTTTTTGAAAAGGTATGTACTGACGAGAGCGGCGAGTAGCATCATTATTGCCATGCCCGAATAAAAAACGCTGACTGAAGTGTCTGTATTCAATATTGTTTTTACGAAGGTTGGCAGGATTGGCAGAGTCAAGCTTGCTCCAATTCCTGTTATTAATGCCAAATAGGCTAGCTTTTTCCCTTCTTCGTGTTTGTGGTGTGTTCTGATTTTTTTCATGCTGAGATCATTCTAACACTTGCGAAGATATTTTCCATCTTTTGTGGATACGAGCCCTTTTATCTCGAGAATTGATAATGTGGCTAGAATTTTTTCTATTTGAAGTGAAGATTTATATGCTATTTCTTCGAGGGTAATTGGGCGGCGTTTTTGCATGTTGTCGATGATTTGCGCTTCTTCGGGAGTGAATTTGTATATCGGTTGACTGGATTTTTCTTGGGGAAATAAGTGCGGCTGGATTTTTAGGACTTCTATGATGTCTTGCCCGCATGTGACCGGGTAAGCGCCTCCTCTTTGAAGCAAATTCGTTATCCCTTTGCTGTTTGTGCGGTCTACATCTCCGGGAACGACGAAGATTTCTCGACCTTGTTCCAAGGCAAATCGAGCTGTGATTAGGGCTCCGGACTTTTCGGGAGCTTCGATGACTATGGTCGCTACTGAGAGTCCGCTGATTATTCTGTTTCTTTGGGGAAAATTATAGCTTAACGGAGGTGCTTCGGGTTCGTATTCGGATAATAGGAGTCCGTTTTGTGTGATTTCTTGGGCAAGGTTCAGGTTTATTCTTGGGTAAATATTATTTAATCCGCTTCCGAGTACTGCGATTGTGGGAATGCCTAGTTTTAGCGCTGTTTTGTGGGCAATTGTGTCTATTCCTATAGCCAGACCGGATACAATTGCTATGTCGAGGACTGCGAGCTCTTCGATGATCTTTTGGGTCATAAATTCTCCATAGTCTGTGTATTTTCTTGTTCCGACTATGGAAATGCACGTTTTGTTGAGGCAATTTGTGTTCCCTTTGTAATAGAGTCCATTTGGGGGTTTGTATACTTCCAGTAGCTGTCCCGGCGGCGTTATTTTTTTAATCATGATTTATGTGTAGCAAACAAACATTAAAAAATTATTAAATTTTCTTAAAAAATTTTTAAAATTCTGGTAGATTGTATTTCTATGGCTGATAAATTTATTATAACTGAGTGGGAGCAGGATCTTCTACGGCGTATGGAACTTCCTTTGCCTACTCTCTCTCCTGACGAAAGATTGCGTCGGCGTTTGGCTCGCAGGAATGAACGTCGGATTTATAAAGACAAGTGTGATCTGACCGGGAAGCCTATTATTTCTCTGTACTCCCCTGATAAGCCTTACAAAGTTTATTCTCAGGATGCTTGGTGGAGTGATGATTGGGATCCGAAGCAATATGGCCGTGATTATGACTTTAGCCGGCCATTTTTTGAACAGTTTCATGAACTGCAGTTGGCGGTTCCAAGGTTGAGTTTGATGAACATGAAGGCTGAGAACAGTGAATATTGCAATATTACAACTTCAAACAAGAATTGTTATTTGGTTTTTGGTGGGGATTTCAATGAAGACTGTATGTATGACGTTTTTTGTTTTCATTCGCAGGATTTGTATGACACTTATTGGGTTGAGGAGTCTAAATTGAGTTATGAATTGATCGATTGTGTGAAAATGTATGAGAGCAAGTATTGTAGGAATTCTCAAAATTGTCGGGATAGTGCGTTTTTGTATGATTGTCGTGGATGTAGTAATTGTGCGTTTTGCGTGGGCTTGAGGAATAAGGAATATCATATTTTTAACAAGAAATATTCGAGGGAGGAGTATGAAACGAAAATGAAGAAATATGATTTTGGTAGTTATTCTGCGGTTGAGAAGATGAAAAAGGAATTTGATGAGTTTCGGCTGGAGTTTCCTCATAAATTTGCGAATTTGGTGAATACTGAGAACAGCTTTGGGGATAATTTGGTGAATGCGAAGAATGCTTATAATTGTTTTGATATTTCCGGGCCTGCTGAAGATTTGAAGGATGTTTATTTGGGTGGTTGGGGTATCAAAGATGCTGCGAGTAGCGATCATGTTGGTCATGCGGGGTGTGAATTGTTTTATGAAATGTTGGGTTCAATTTCCGGTGTAAATTGTGCCTATAGCTCGTTTGTTTGGCATTCAAATGACGTACGCTATTGCGATGTGGTCGTCCAGAATTCTCATGACCTTTTTGGTTGTTGTAATATGAAAAAAGCTAGTTATTGTATTTTGAATAAGCAGTATTCCAGGTCAGATTATTTTGAAATGAGGGCACGGATTATAGAACATATGAAGTCTGGTGGTGAATGGGGTGAATTTTTCCCAATGAATATTTCTCCTTGGGCGTATAATGAAACGATTGCGTATGATTTGTTTCCAATGACTCGGAAAGAGGTTGCGGCCGCAGGGCTGAAATGGGTTGAGGAAGAGGAAAAAGAGATTGGAAGTGGGGCGGTGATTCCTGATTCGATTGATGATGTTGTGGACGATATTTTGGGAATGAATTTGGTTTGTGAGAAATCTGGGCGACCTTATAAAATTAACGATAGAGAATTAAAATTTTATCGTCGTATGAAAATTCCGATTCCTCGGTTAGCTCCGGAAACTCGGAATGAAGTTCGGTTGTCAGTGCGAAATCCACATCAGGTTTGGGACAGGAAGTGTGACAAGTGTGGTGTTGATATAAAAACTTCGTATTCACCGGACAGGCCGGAGACGGTTTATTGTGAGAAGTGTTATACTGAGGAGGTTTATTAATGGATTTTAGAAAAATTTTAAGAAAATTTAATGTTTGTATGAAATGATCTTATTTATTAAGATTATTTATGAAATTTTATAAAGTTAACTGCTCTACTCTTCCAGGCTCAGGATTTAAAGAAGTCCACAGGCATGCTCTAATTTTTTATAATCGTATTAAAGCACGGACCAAAAGGAGACCCTATGTGCGCTGCGCATATTTCAGAAAATCCAAAATTTTTCTTGGTATCTTTTGGACTCATTTATTCGAAAAAAACTGGAGAGATAGAACGAGAAGGCTTAAGTTTTTTTCGGCAGCAATTTACTTAATACGAAATTCACGCTTTGATCCCGTTTCAAATGAAAATCCAAACAGAAAGAGCGAAATACTACACAAATTCTATGGCAAAACTTCTGATAACAAACGTTTTTGTGTCCAAATAAAGGAAAATAAAAGAAACTCGCAAAAATTTTTTATCTCAGTTTTTCCAGATGAATAAAGAAAAAAGACCCTCCGCTACGTGTGGTGCAAAAACCACGGCCGAAAGTCTTTTTCATAGGTACGTTAGCGTAATTTGGGTAAAAAATCAATGTTTACTTTGTCACAAGGCTAGCGCCTTTCTACTCGACTGTTCCAATGACCTGGGCGTCGATCCCATGCCCGTCACAGATCTCTTTGATCTGATCAACATCGTTGCTAATCAGCACCATTCCGATTCCCATATTCCATGTTTTGTAGGCTTCGTCTTCGCTTACATTACCGAGTTCCATGAGTTTTTTCATCGGTTTGTGCGGTTCCGGGAGGTCTGTGAAGTTTGCTTTGAGGCCTGCGCGTTTGAGGATTCGGGCTGTGTTTGCGTAGATTCCGCCGCCTGTTACGTGGACGACTCCTTTTAGGTCGACGCGGGCCTCTTCTTTGTATCGGCCGTGCATTTCGAGAACTGCTGAAGAGTAGATTACAGATGGTGTGAGGACTGCTTCGCCCCAATTCCGATCCGCATCATATTTTTCATGATACCAATCTTCTCCGAATTTTTCTTTTAATATGTATCTTACTAATGAGAATCCATTTGATCTGAATCCTGCGGATCTCAGCCCAATTATTTTGTCGCCGGGTACTATTTTTTCTCCGGTTATCATTTTTCCTTTCTCTACAATTCCAACCGCTGTTGCATTCCAGACGTATCCGTTCAAAGCGTCGCCGAGTTCTGCAATCTCACCTCCAGGAACTACGATTTTTTGTTCCAGAGCGGCCTTTTCGAGGCCTGTCATAAGTCCGCTGACTTTTACTTCGTCTATTTTGTTTACGTCCAAAGTATTTGTAATCGAAATTGTCTCTGCTCCGACACAAACTGCATCGTCGGCAACCATTGCAACAAGGTCGTATCCTATTGTGTCGTATTTCCCGATCATTTCTGCAATCTTTATCTTTGTACCAACTCCATCATCGTTTTGCACCAAATAATAATCGCCCATATCGAGTGCTCCGGAAAAACCACCTTCGTCGACAAGTGGCTCCCCTATCATTCCTTTGCGGCCTGCAAAAGTTCTTTTCGCCGCGCTATATGCTATTGCTGAACACTTATCACCAAGATTTATATTTACCCCGGATTCTTCGTATGTTGCCATGGATTGTTAATTATAAGTTGAATTTTCTTTATCGCTTACCAGCCGCCCTTTATCTAGTGTGATGACGCGCTTGTTTACCGCATTTACAATGTCTTTATTGTGAGTTGCGAGAATTACTGTAGTTCCGGATTTATTTATTTTCAGAAATAATTTTGCCAATGCGAGTGCGTTTTCGGGGTCGAGATTTCCGGTTGGTTCATCTGCGATTAAAAGCTGAGGCGCATGGACTAATGCTCTTGCAATAGCTGTTCTCTGTCTTTCCCCTCCTGCGAGTTGACTTGGAAAATGATTTCGTTGTTCTTCGAGTCCTACCAATTTCAGAACGTCTGCTGTTCGCCGTTGGATGAAACTTTTTCCATATCCGGCTACTTCCAATGCGAATGCTACATTTTCAAAAACTGTTTTCTTTGGTAGAAGTTTGTAATCCTGAAAGATTATTCCAATTTGCCTTCTGTATTCTTGAATACGAGATCCGGAAAGTCGGGCAACATTATATTTATCAACATTTATCATTCCCCCATCGACTTCTTCCGCTCCAATCATAGCGTGAATGAGTGTGGTTTTTCCCGCGCCGGAAGTTCCTACTATTGAGACAAATTCGCCTCCTCCAATTTCGAAGGAAACATCATCCAGAACTTTGTTTTTGCCATAGAGCTTTGTGACTTTTTCTATAGTGATCATGGTTCGATTATAGCAATTTGCATAGTTATTGAATAGTCATATTTCCACAATAAAATAAATTTACATTTTGCAAACGTGAAATTTATGAAATTCCAGGTTTTCGCTTTATAAATAGGATCCTGCACTATATGATATCTGTTGACAGTCATCTACACTCTATTACAAACTTATAATCGGATGGTCAAAAGTGAACTTAGCAAGTTGGGATTTTCCCAGGAGGAAGCAAATGTGTATACCGTGCTTCTTGGAATCGGTGGAGGAGGTGCCAGCAGTATCGCAAAAAAGGCCGGTTCTCATAGGGTTACCACGTACAACACTCTTGAAAATCTTGAAAAGAAAGGGTTTTTGCGAAAAACAAAGAAAAATGGGGTTCTTTTTTATATGCCCGTGGATCCTCAGGTTATTCTCGATCGTGCCGAGGGTGATTATCGGGTTGCGAAAGGGCTTATACCCGAGCTTGTTAAGCTTCAGGGTAAGCACAGGTTTAAGCCAAATGTTCGTTTTTTGGAGGGAAAATCCAGGGTTGGCGAAATTTTTGATGATATGCTGGAATGTAAGGGGGAAATTGTAGGTTTTGTTAATTTCAAGTATGTTTCCGAGCTTTATCCCGATTTTTTGGAAAATTACAATAAGGAAGCGCTGAAGAAAGGGAAAAATCATAGATTTTTATGTCCAAATGATGAGTTTCATGAGAAGTATTTTGAAAATAATCTGATTGACCTTGCGGAGAATGACCTTTTAAAGATTTTTGCAGTTGATCCGGTGAAATTTGTTTTCAAAAACGCCCAATATATCTACGATAATAAAGTCTCGATGCTTTCTTTTGACCGTAATGAGATGATGGGAGTTATCATAGAAAGCTCAAATAATGCTGAGACCAATAGGGCTATCTTCGATTTGGCATGGCTTGGAGCGACTAGCTTCGTGGCGAAGTAGGATTATCTGTGGTATTTATCGTGGATCTCCTTGAGCTTTTTGTTCGTGACGTGGGTGTATATCTGGGTGGTTGTGATTGAGGAGTGGCCGAGCATTTCTTGGACGGAGCGGATGTCTGCGCCGTTTATTAGGAGTTCGGTTGCATAGCTGTGGCGGAGGGTATGAGGGGTGACTTTTTTGATTATGCCGGCCTTTAGGGCGTGCTGGCGGACGATTTTTTCGATAGAGACTGTTGAAAGGCGCCTGGCCTCCGGATCGAGAATGTCTGCTTTTTGACCCTTTCCGCTGTTTATAAAGAGTGGGTTCATGTTGTCGTCGCGGACTTTCATGTATGACCGAATGATTTCCGCAGCTTTTTTGGAAAGGAATACGATTCGTGGCTTTTTGCCTTTACCTCTGACCATAAATTCACGGCGGGAAAGGTCGACTTGGTCGCGATTGAGGGATTTTAGTTCGCTTACTCTGAGGCCTGTTGAGTAGAGAGTCTCGAGGATAGCTGCGTCGCGATAACCTATGGCTTGAGACTTGTCGACCGCTTTGAACAATCTTGTTATTTCTTCACGGGAAAGGACTTCTACTGTTCTTTCCGGGGTTTTACTGAGTTCGATTTTCTCAGGAGCGAGAGCTTTTATGTCGTTTTTGGATAGATATTTCAGGAAAGCTCTGAGGGAAATGAGGTGATAGTTTTGGGTTTTTTGCCCTAATTTTTGTCGTTTCAAGTAAAGTCTGTAATCTTGGATTTTTTTCAGGTTAATTTGTGAAAGTTTTATATTTTTACCTAAAAATTCCCGGAAACGCCCAAGATATCTTTTGTAATTATCTATCGTTCTCTCCGATTTGTTCTGTGCGACTTCGCAGTACTCCAAAAAATCTTGAATGAGTTTATCAATATTCATAATAAAGCCTTATGACCTTATTCTACTCCAACTTCTGTTTTTAGCACAATCGCTCTTAGCTTTCTAATGAAGTTTGTGATTATTGTAATTTGTCTTTCTGTAAGGGTTGAGGACTGTGTGACTTTACTTTTTGCTTGTGTAAGAAGAAGTCCAAAATTGATTTTTTCTTCTTGGCTACCCTGTCCTTTGATTATTTTATTTGCAAGTTTTACTAAATTTTCTTGTCCAAGTGCTTCTTCCACACTTTCAAGGTTCCCGTATTGCTCTGTCATTTCATCATAAATTTCACCTCTTTCTTCTATAGCTTTCCGAAGTTCTTGATATGTCATTTTCAGAAGTGGGTTCACTTCTTTGGCTGTTTGTGACAGATTTGATACTTGTTCTTGCATGTTATTTTATTTTAGATTGATTTAGTATATCATAATAGAGCTTTAAATTCAACTACACTATGACCATTAGACGTGATGAACTAGAGGAAAGGGAGAGGAAGTGGCTAGCTACTTATGCTGTTAAGAGTGGCGATAGTGAAGGTCGTAGATTTGATGAAAAAACTGATGATGAGAGACTATGTTTTCAGCGTGATAAAGACCGAATCATCCATTGTAAGGCCTTTAGGCGACTTGAGGAGAAAACTCAGGTTTTTACCGCCGGGAGTGGGGATCATTATCGTACTCGACTTACTCATACGCTCGAAGTTACTCAGATAAGTAGGGATCTTGCTCGGAGATTGAATTTGAATGAGGATTTGTGCGAAGCGATTGCCTTGGCGCATGATCTGGGACATCCACCTTTTGGACATGGTGGTGAGGATATGCTGGACAAACTTCTGCGGAAGCATGGTTTGCACTTTGAGCACAATGAGCAATCGAGGAGAGTGGTTGAAGTTTTGGAGAAGAGTTATCCCGGTTTTGATGGGCTGAATTTGAGTATTGAGGTGCTGGATGGACTGATAAAGCATCAGACTTCTTGGGATCAGAGTGGGAAAAAGTTTGAGACTTCTGCGCATTTGGAAGCGCAAGTTGTGAATGTTGCGGATGAAATAGCTTATACCAATCACGACATGGATGATGGTCTGCGATCCGGTTTTATAAAACTGGCTGATTTGGAAAAATTTGAGATTTGGAAAAAAGCTTCTGAGATGGTTATGGAAAAATATGGTTCTTTGACTGATGAACATGTCCGTGTTTCACGAACTATTAGCTCTATTATTTCGATGATGATTGAGGATTTTTGTACCCAGACTGAGGAAATTATTCGCGAATTTGGGATTAAGTCGTTGGAGGATGTGGTTCAGCACCAGGGGCTTATTGCTCATTTTAGTTCTGAAATGGACGGCATGATCGGCGAACTGCGTAAACATTTATACAATAATTTCTATATGAATCCTAAGATCTACAAGTTCGTACAGGAGGGTGAAAAGATGATTGAAAAGTTGTTTAATTACTATGTTGATAATCCTGATAAATTTCCGGGAGAGAAAATGGGCAACGAATATGCTGTTTCGGTGAAAGATTATATTGCAGGGATGACAGATGGATATTTGGTGGCGGAGTTTAAGAAGATTTGATAAATTGTTTGTATGATTTGTCCAAAATGTAAGAAAAATGAGACTCATGTGCTGGATTCTAGGGAGACTGATGGTCATAAGGCCGTGAGAAGACGTCGTGAGTGTGAGGACTGTAAGAATAGGTTTACTACTTTTGAAAGGCCTGAGATTACAAAGTTCTTGGTGGTGAAAAAGGATGGATCTCGGGAAAGCTATGATCGAGAAAAGGTGGAAAAGGGTATTTGGAAGGCCTGTGAAAAGCGAAAAGTTACGGAGGAGCAGGTTACCGGGGTAATAAATGAACTTGAGGAAAAGTGGGCAGGTATAGGAAAAGAGGTTCCGAGTAAAGCGATCGGTGAGGGAATAATGGAGGCTCTGAAAGGGCTGGATGAAGTTGCTTATATCCGTTTTGCTTCTGTTTATAGGCAGTTTAAGGATATAGAAACTTTCAAAAAGGAATTACAAAAGCTGGGTAAAGACGTTTAGTCTCATGCTTAAGGTTTTGACTTTTGTGCTTATTTGTTGTATAATAAATGTAATAAAAATAAACACAAATTTATGAAGTACAGTAAGTTTTTGTCGGTAATTTTAGTTCTGTTTGTAAGTATTGCTACTTCTGCTGTGGCTTTTGCTGAAGATGTTGAAGAAGAAGATGTCTCACAAGAGGTATGTGGGTTCGAACTTTTGGAAGAAGGCGAGGCTGCTCACAACGCTGAGGTTGTAGCGGTTCGAAGACAATTGCGAGTGGAAACCGGAGAAGTTTTCAGAGTTAAAGTTTTTCTAAAAAATACCGGAAATATGCCTTGGTTTTCAGATGAGAGTAGTTGCGCCGGGCCTAGAATGTATTTGGGAACAGAGAAAGAACAAGATAGAGAGAGTGTGTTTTATTCTCCCGAGTTAGAAGGAATTGATGATACAAATTGGGTTGGAGCAAACAGAATCGGCATGGATCAGTTTCGTATAGATCCCGGTGAAATCGCTTCATTTACGTTTTGGTCACAAGCACCTGATGAACCGGATGTGATTGTAGAATATCTTGCTCCTGTTCTTAGCGGAGTCCAGTGGATCGATGATGCTGAGATTTCGTTCGAAATGTTGGTTGGAGATACAGGGGAAGATTCTGTCGAGATGAGAAAGAGGCTTTCTTATGCATTTGAGAGTGGGTCTGTAATGGATATTAACCTAAATGGAGAAAGATCAATCTTGGTAGACCTATCTGAACAAATGATGTACATAAAATTGGATGAAGATTTTATTCGTTCGTTCCGAGTGAGCACCGGTGCCGCAAAGACTCCCACTCCCGTCGGGACAACTTATATTAGTTTAAAACAAGAAATTCGGGTCGGTAATAAATCTCCACACTATATAATGCCTTATTTCCAAATGTTTAGGGCGGGCGGATATGGACTTCATGCTCTTCCAAGTCTTGGGAATGATGGTGGTTGGTTTTGGACAGAGGCCGTTTCGCACCTTGGAATTCCCGTGAGTCACGGATGTATCAGAATTGCGGATGAAAATGCAATTTGGCTGTATGGATTCACTGAAATTGGGGATAAGGTTGTTGTGCAGTATTAGAATGCGTTTTCCGGAGAGAGTATGAAGCTTTTTTATTGGAAAAATTTTCGAAATTCCTAAAGTAAAGCCGTCTGCCTGTGTTTTCTGTACTGATGATCAGCGTACTGCATTGCCTCGGAGACGCCATTGTGGGCAAATTCGTGGTGTTGTTTGCAGAGGGGTTTTAGATTTTCATGGTTAGGGTTTTGTGAAAATCGGTCAGGGTGATGTATGACCTCTGCGGGGCGATGGCAATTTTGGTAACTGCAATGCTCGCTCAGGTTTCTTTTTTGGTGAACGGAAATGTAGCGAGTGACTTTTTCCCCGGGGATTTTGGTCGGGTTTTTGGCTTGTCTCTGCGATCGCCCCTGTGGCCCTGGTTTTTCCTGCATTTCTTCGAGGATTTTTCTCAGGCATTCTTTGTTGCTTAGATTTTTCCCAAGTTTCTTTTTCAATTTCAAAAACATAAACATCATATTTTCATCTAGTTCTACGTTCCAACTTGTCGTCACCTTTCCTCTCTTTTCCTTACTATATTCCTGCAAAGCCGGTTTGTTCATATTATCAACTTTTTCGGCCAATTCTTTATCATTTTCTTTGGTCGCCAAACCTGCAACAATCCCAACTTTGTGTATGCCCTGCGTTTCAATCGCCTTTTGCAAATGTGGCATATTTTTTAGTTTTTCCTTAAGTTTCAAAGCTTTTCCCACAACTCCGGGGCTTAACCCTGCAATCTTTGCGGCATAATCATAAATATTCGCATACCCCTCTTGTTCATAAATTTTCAGTTCCGGCTTCTTTCTCGTCCGAGTCGGACAAATTCTTTGTGTAGATTATTCATAATTTTGAGGGTTATTGGTCAATTTCATTGTATCAATCATGTGCGTAGACGCAAGCTGTTTTTGGCTTGTTCGTGCGATTATACAATGTTTTTCGGGGTGGATAACCACAGTGGATAATTATTGCGAAATACGGAGTGAGCAGGTGCTCACCTCACTGATTGTTTTATTAATTTTGATTTTGAATTTGTTGATATGGAGAAAAATTCGTTAGAGAAAAAATATTGAACAATTTTCCGAAATAGATTTTTCCGTCAAGTTGAAAATTTCCCCGGGGATCTTTGCTTCAAGGTTGACATATCTTCTTTTTTATTGTATTCTGCTTAGCTGACTTTTATTGCCTATTGAATCCCCACTATATGTTGTGTTTCATAGGCCTTCGACGGGCTTTTAGCTCGTAATTCCGGTCAGTTGTTACTTTACAACTCGTATCAGGATTATGTTTGGATCGCTTATCATGAGGGCAATTTCTTCTATAAATGGGGATTTTTAGGCTTTTGCCTTCATGATAAGTGGTCCAAATGTGGACTATAAAAATGAAAACAACTGGAAAAGGATAAAGAATCATGGCAAATGAAAGAAACGAATTGACTTTACGGACTTTATTGATTTGCATCGCAGTGACGTTCCTTAGCATCCCCGTTACCCTCATATATCTTGACTCACTGAAGATTGAGATGCTGATGGTGGATACTCTGCGGGATACTGATGGGGATCCTAGGTTCCGTCGGGCGAGGAGACCGGAGACGCCGAGAGACAACCCGCCACTGTGCGCCTCCCTATACACTTCTGTACACAACATGGCCGATGGATACTATGTCAAGTTTGGAAGTGGTCGTGATGAGGAGGTGATTTTCTTTTTTGGCAACCATTATACCGTAAACGTCTACAGAACGGACAAATGGGCTAACGTTTGGATAAGGACTCCGTCCTCAGAATTGGATATGGAGTTCAAAAGCAAAAGCCCCTTTTATGTAGTAGAAAATTGGAATAGATCTCCCGAAACTTTTGCCCTAAGTGGTCCAGTAAAAGAATTCTCCGTTGGGGATTCTCCTATCACCGAAGATGCCACGGATCATTACGATCGGTGGGTCAACGTCTGGATTGAGTGTCCCAACCTCAAGCAGAGCGTTCAGTGAGAGGTCCTACCTGATACGAGCAACAGCGTGGTGCGTCGATCTCCTCGATCGATGCCCGCGCTGTCTTGCCATATATAGAAATCTAAAGTTGAGAAAGTTGAACCCCACGCCAGCTGATATCTCGAACATATTTTTAATATATTTGAAAGATAATTCTAATGCTGACGGGGGGTTTTGGGGGGAGCCGGGTTGTAGTGGCGGTTTCTTAGAAACCGGTCTGAATGTATTGACCGGGTTGATCGGGCCGAACGAAGAGCTCGGTGACCGGTTCTCTACAACTTGGACAGAAAGCTTCCTTCCCGAGGGTCTGCGTGTTGAGACCCATTGGGTTTTTGTTGCACTTGGTGCAGGATTTTACAGCTTTTTCGTTTTCCGGATTGGTTCGCCTCCCGCACTCTTGGCAGTAAGCGTAACCCTGTCTACTGTAATCGTCGCAGTGCTCGCAGTGATGCTTGTCGGCCATGATAGGTGTGTTCCTTTTTTGTCTGTTTTGTCTGTGGCTTCCCCAACTTTAAATTTCTATTTG
Source organism: Nitrospirota bacterium (assembly GCA_043816165.1). Classification (GTDB taxonomy): domain Bacteria; phylum Patescibacteriota; class Gracilibacteria; order UBA1369; family LOWO2-01-FULL-3; genus JAACEU01. The sequence goes on from JBDRIE010000026.1 coordinate 30,620, forward strand.
TAAATGAGCATACAGCGCAATATTTAATCAGAAAAACGTGCAAAGATCAATGTTTGTTTTTGGTGAGTTTTTTCTATATAATTGTGATCCGTTTGATCCAAGATATGACTAATATTTTAGAAAATTTGAATGATAAGCAGATTGAGGCGGTTACTCATTTTACCGGGCCTTTGCTTGTGATAGCCGGGGCCGGGAGTGGGAAGACGAGGGCTTTGACTCATCGTATTGCCTGGCTGATTGAAGAAAAGAGAGTGAGCCCCTGGAATATTTTGGCAGTTACTTTTACAAATAAAGCCGCTAATGAGATGAAGACTCGGATTGCTCGACTGCTTTCTATTGAATTGGACAATAAATACGACTCATCTATTCCGAGTGTCGGGACTTTTCACTCGATTTGCGTAAGGATTTTGCGGAAACATATCCATCTTTTGGATTTTGAGAATTCTTTTGGGATTTATGACATGACTGATCAGCAGATTTTGGTAAAAAGGGTGATGGAAGATATGAATCTGGACGTGAAACGAGTAAATCCGAAGGCGGTTTTGGCTCATATTTCGAATGCGAAGAATCAATTGATAGGGCCGGAGGAATATAAATCGTACGCAAATGATTATTTTTCTGAAAAAGTGGCTGAGATTTACCCTCTTTACCAAAAAGCTTTGATGCGAAGTAGTGCGCTTGATTTTGATGATATCATTATGAAGACTGTTGAGCTTTTCCAGAAGTTTCCCGATGTGCTCGGTCAGTATCAGGAGAAGTTTAAGTATATTTCTGTAGATGAGTACCAGGATACGAATAAAGCGCAGTATGTTTTGATCAAACTGCTGGCGGAAAAGTATCAGAATATTTGTGTGATTGGGGATGTGGATCAGAGTATTTATAGCTGGAGAGGTGCTACGATTAAAAATATTTTGGATTTTGAAAATGATTATCCTGATGTGAAAGTTGTAATGTTGGAGCAAAATTATCGATCAACTCAGGTGATTTTGGATTCGGCCAATTGTGTAATCAGAAAGAATTCTCAGAGAAAAGAGAAGAAACTTTGGACCGAGAAGGAGGGTGGGGAGAAGGTCCAACATTGGCTTGCAGATAACGAAAGACATGAAGGGCAAATGATAGCTATAGAGATAGAAAAATCGTTACTTATGAGTGAATATCCGGCTTACAAGGACTATGTAGTTCTTTATCGGACTAATGCGCAGTCTCGTGTTTTGGAAGAAGTTTTCATGAGACATGGCATCCCATACAAGATAGTTGGTGGGATTAAGTTTTATTCCAGAAAAGAAATTAAAGACATTCTTGCTTACCTAAAAGTCATACAAAATCCAAATGATTCTGTGAGTTTGTTCCGAATTATCAATGTTCCTACCCGAAAACTTGGGGCAAAAACTCTGGATACAATTCGGGAGTTTGCTGTCCGCCACAATTTATCCTTCTATAATGCGATGCTTCTTGCTAATGAGATTGAAGGCATTAACGATACCAAGGCTAATGCAATCGAGAATTTCGTAAAATTAATAAAAGAATTGCAGACGAAAAACAAGGAAACTCCTGCAAGCGGGATGATAAAGCTCGTCTTGAACAATACAGGTTACAAAAAATTGATTGATGATGGAAGTGTGGAAGGAGAGTCTCGTCTTGAAAACATTGGTGAACTGATTTCTGTTGCTCATAAGTATGATCAATTGGAGGCTGGGATGAGTTTGAATATTTTTCTTGAAGAAGTAAGTTTAATTTCTGATCTTGATAGTCTGGATGATGATGATAATGCAGTTACGTTTATGACTGTTCATTCTGCTAAAGGTCTCGAGTTCCCAAATGTGTTTATTGCGGGATTGGAGGAAGGCATTTTCCCACACAATAGAAGTTTGATGGATCCGGGCGAGCTCGAAGAAGAGCGTCGATTGATGTACGTGGCAATGACTCGAGCTATGGAGAAGCTTTATTTACTACATGCTAGAAATAGAACTTTGTATGGAGAGTCTCGAGCGAATGCTCCTTCCCAATTTTTGGCGGATATTGATGGGGAGCTTGTGGAGGCAAATTTTGGTGGGCATGGAGCGCGCCAACATATTGCGATTGAAGATATTGTTGATCGACCGATACCTGTTGAATTCGATGAAGTTGTTAATTTTGAGATTTCTTCAGGGGATAAAGTTTCGCATAATGTTTTTGGAAGTGGTATTGTGGTGGACGTGACTGGAGGCGTTGCTACTGTGGCATTTGACGATCCGAAGGTGGGAGTAAAGAAACTCGCACTGAGTGTTGCTCCTCTGAAAGTAATAAAATAGTATGAAAATTTTATATATTGGCGATATTGTTGGAAGGGGTGGCAGAGATACTGTGAAGGAAGTTCTACCCGGTGTTCGGAAAGAGTATTCTCCCGATCTTGTGATCGCGAATGCCGAAAATTTGAGCCATGGTCACGGTTTTACTCCGGATCATATTGAAGAAATGCAGAAGGCTGGTATCGATTTTTTTACTTCCGGACATCATGTTTGGGGAAATAAGACCGGTGTTTTAAGTCTAAATGATCCTAAATTCCCTGTTATTCGTCCCGCAAATTATCCTTCTCCCAACACTCCGGGACGGGGTTATCAGATTATTGAGGATGGAATGATGAATCGGCTTTTGGTTATCAATATTCAGGGACAAGTTTTTATTAAAGACCATGTAGACAGTCCTTTTAAGGTTATTGATAGTATTTTACAAGAAACTGCTCATGAAAATCTTAATGGAATTTTTGTGGATTTTCATGCTGAAGCTACGAGTGAAAAAAATACTTTTGGGCTTTATTTAGATGGCAGAGTTTCTGCTGTTGTTGGCAGCCATACGCATGTTGCGACAGCTGATGCTCGTATTTTTGAGAATGGCACTGCTTATCTTACTGATGCCGGAATGGTTGGCGCTTACGATTCATCAATTGGAGTGAAGAAAGAGCTTATTATTAATAAATTCTTGACTCAAATGCCGGTGAAGCATGAACCTGAAACTGAGGGGAAAATGGTTTTTGGTTCAGTTTTGATTGAGCTTGACGAGAAAACAAAAAAAGCATTAGATATAAAACAAATTATTAAAATTACTTAAATTTTTATGTATCAAGTTCCAGAAAAAAGATCATATCATTTATTAGTTTATGTTTTTGTAGCTGTCGTGAGCTTTATCCTTGGATGGCAAACTATGAGTTTTGGATATTTGGGAGGGGCTTCAGTTGACATTGATCGTGAAAATATTACTGGAGAAGAGGATAGTATTGCTGATGAGGTGGATATTGATCTATTTTGGACGGTGTGGGATCAACTGGATGATTATTATTACGATGAGGAAAAGCTGGATGAAGAGACTTTGATTTATGGCTCTATTAAGGGCTTGGTAGATTCAATTGAGGATCCGTATACTGTATTTATGACTCCTGAAGAAAGTGAGGACTTTAGCGCAAGCCTGGAAGGAACTCTTGAGGGGATTGGAGCGGAGCTTACTGTTGATGGACATAATTTAGTTGTTGTCTCTCCGTTGCGTGACAGCCCTGCCGAAAAGGCCGGTTTGCTTCCCGGTGATATTATTTTCTTGATAGAGGGTGAGCTGGCGAGTGAAATGACTCTGTTTGATGCGATTATGAGTATTCGTGGAGAGAAGGGAACGACCGTTACTTTGACTATTGTTCGTGATGGTTTGGATAATTCATTTGACGTATCAATTGTTAGGGCCAAAATTGATATAGAAAGCGTGACAGTCGAGGAGCTTGAAGGAGATATCACATATATAAGTGTGAATCAGTTTAATGAAAAAACTAATGAGGAGTTTGGGAAAGCCATTAGCGAATTGATTCTGGACGAACCAAATGGGATTATCGTGGATCTTCGATATAATGGTGGTGGTTATCTGGATATTGCTATCGAGCTTTTGTCTTATTTATTACCTTCTGAAACTGAAGCTGTAATTGTGAAACAACGAGGAATGGGGAACGATGTGATGTTGACGAATGGAAATCCAAAGATTCTGAGCGTTCCTTTGGTTGTTTTGATAAATGAAGGTAGCGCTTCTGCTTCTGAGATTGTTGCCGGTGCCATTCAGGATCACGAGAGAGGCGTTGTGATGGGAACTCAGAGTTTTGGTAAAGGAAGTGTGCAAGAAGTTGATTCTTTCTCTGATGGCTCCAGTATTCGAATGACTATCGCGAAATGGTATACACCTGATGATAGAAGTATTGATAAAGTTGGATTGGTTCCGGACGTTGTCGTGGAGCTTTCAGATGAAGATATTGAGAATGAATTCGATTCCCAGAAAGAAGCGGCAAGGGAATATCTTCTTAATCTTTAGCAATTGAATTATTTTTTGAAATAAAAAAAGAGCCCCGCCGAAGGCGGGGCTCTTTGACTGATAATTTAATTTCTTATCTTGTCACACTAATTGTTTCTGAAAGTTCTGCAGCTGGTGCTGCTACAGTAATACGACCTGTAGTTGCATCCTGAGTGATAGTGTAGCCTGTACTATATGCCGTACAGTCTGTATACGCTGCTCCTGTTGCTGTCGGATCGTAAGGCATTTCAGCAATATAAGTAGGAACCAGGTCGGCACAAATGTCAATTTCTGCAACACCACTTCCTACAACAGTAGCTACCGCTGTTATTGCTGCTGGATAAGTTCCTCTATTGTCTATTCCGTATTCGTGAGTAGCATCAAGGATTGTTTTTACATCGCTACTTCTTTGTGTGTTATTAGCTTGTGAGATTTGTCTTCCCGGATTGATAGCAACTATCACTATCGCTGCCAGGATTGCAATGATCACAATCACCAGTAGTACTTCTACTAATGTGAAACCTTTTTTGTTTCTCATAGGACTTTCTTGTTATGGATTAATATTATTTTCTCTGTCTATTTTATTGGTTTCATACTGTTTTGACAAGCTCGTATATTTATTCCATTCAATTACCGGAAGATTTATTTCTAATTCCAGTTTCTCTTCTCCGTTGCCATTCCAGCTAATTTGCGTGGATATAAACCAAAATAACGTTATTGCAAACAATATTATCGAGACTATGAATGGAATATAGCTTTTATAATCTTTTATTTTCATATTTCTTATTTAGTGTATAATTTTATTCTTAAATTTATATTTTCTCCTTCATCTGTCTGTCTGTCATCAAGAAATTTAATATCTTTAAAACTGATTTCTTCAATTTTCATGTATAACATTAGTTGTTCTAATTTTTTCAAAAAGTTTTGTAGGTCTGTCATGGTTCCATAAAGAGATAGCTGATAATCAATAGAATCAGTTTGTACCCCTTCTATTTCTACAGATTTTAAATCTAAATTCAGAAAAAGCTCTTTTGCAACTTTTTCGACACTGGAAATAGCTTCAACCAGTTCTTCTTTTGAGCTTGGTCTTAATTTGGAAAGAAACTCTATTATAAGTTTCGTCTCTTCTGTATATAGTTCCAAGCTTCTTTCAAAATTCGGCTGAATTTCTTCTGAATCTTCTAAAAATAAATTCATTTTTTTTATTTCGTGATGAATTTTTTTTGTAGACTCCCCTATTACAACAACAACAATAGTGCTTATAAAAATAAGTGATAACGTAATAATGAGTATTCTCTTCAAGCTATTTGGTATCTCCACTCGAGTCATACTTGGTAAGTTTAATAAAATTCAGTTTGATTTGTATTAGGAATGAAATTTGGGATTCTTCGTCAAAATTTGATATTGGTGCTATTACTTCATCAATAAACTCAGCATTTTCAAAATTGTTTTGCATTTCTAATATTTGATCCCTTGAGTTAGATATTCCTGTAATTGACAATAGCAAGTCATTGTCTACAAACTTCAATGACTTTATTTCTATTCCGTCCGGGATAAGCTCAAAAATATTGTCTATGGTCGTCGGTACTGAGAATAAAGCTTTATCAATATCGCTTAGTTCGTTTATTTCCTTATTTAGAGCCGTCATATCGGCTCGGATATCCTGATATCTTGTCCCGTATATGGTGTTCTCAATAGATGATTTTTCTATTTCCAATTTCATTCTTTCGTAACTTAAGCTTTGATGTTTAAAAAATATATATGTTGCAAGAAAAAGAGATACTCCAGTCATTACAATTGCTACAATCGCAATAATTAGCATTTTTTTCTTATTTGTAATGCTTTTCTTTAGCCTACCGGGTAGAAGATTTATCCCTCCTGCTTCATTGTGCCCATTTACTGCTCTTAATGCTATTCCGATCGCATTCGCAAAGTGAGTTGAATAAGGGATAGCTTCCTTTGACAATTTCTCCATTGGAATAAATTTTTCCTGTTCTATTTCAAGATTAACTTTCGGATCTCCAATAAGAAGCGTGTAATCCGGAAAATGTTTTTTGGCCAATTCGTATGATCTTGGCATACTTAAAAATTCTCCGGTAAGAATAATATTTTTAATTTTTAAATCCTTTTCTTTTTCTTTTAATTCTTCGATTATCGCATTTGCTCTTTTGTAATTCCTTTCTATAAAAATTGTTATATCATCGAGATTGGGAATTTTGGAAAAGTCCTTTTGCTCTTTTTTTGCAAAAATAATATCTTCGGGTGATTGAAGGTTTTTTGAAAGGTCCTGTATTAGTTTCTTTCCCCCTTCGTTCGAACTAAAGTACTGTTTAATTTTTTGGTTTTCAACAATCAAATAATTAACTGAAAGTGCTTCTACATCTATTATCAGGCTGGCTAGCCCATCTTGAGTTTGTTTCCATGTAGCATATTGAAGCGTTTCTGCGTTTATGCCCGATAAAATTGGATTTAGTCCAATTTCTTCCAGGATTGAAGTATATTCATCTGCTATTTTTTTGTTAATACATGCAAAAAATATATATTGAGAAGCATGTTTTTCTGAAGGACTTTCTTTTTTAATAATCATAAAATCCCAGTAAACATCATTGATTGAGAATGGAATTACCGTTTCGGCTTCGTATTCAATCGATTTTCTAATTTCTTCCTCACTTAGGTTAAGAGGAAAAGAGAAAATGTGAGTCAATACTTTGCTTGGTGGGAAAATGAGTGCTGCGCTTTTCGTTTCTATTTCGTGAGGATTTGCAGTTTTCAGCAATTTTATAAGAATATTTTTTAGATCTTCTGTTTTTTTAATTTCTCCATTCTTTATTACTTCTATTGGAACCAGAACTCTATTATAGGCACTAAGGTGTTTTTCATCACCCTTTTGGTGTATCTCAATTAGCTCTACTGAGTAATCGTGGATATCTATTCCTAATATTTTTTTTGAAAAAATGCTCATGTCCTTATGATATTAGATTTTCCCCCAATTTAGAAGTTCAACATTGTTTGCCTGTCCATTCGTTGTCACCGTTATTTGGGCTGAAAAATTTTGTGTATAGTTTAAATAATCAATTACTAGTGTTATGTCTTTTGTGGTTGTTCCCGTTACACTTGAAACACATGTAACGTCTCCCATTATGAGAGTTGTTCCTGTAAACGATGTATCATCCTCGATTCTTAGGATTGTTTCTTCCAGACATCCCTCTGCAATATGATACATATTTTGAGTTGACTCATTGTTGAAATATTGGTCCATTAGAGAAAGATTTGATTCTGACATTCCAATGGTCAATATTATCAAAATCGCTGAGATTATAAGTACTCCTATTAATGCTATTGATCCCTTGTTGTCGTTTAAAATATTAATTTTCATATTTTCTTAATGATACTGATGTGTGAAATGATAGTGTTTGTTCCAAATTAATTATATCAGTATTCTTTGGTTCGAATGTTGCATCTATCATTATCTGGTCCGGTGCTTTTGGGAAAGTAATTTTTTGAAATCTCAATAATGTGCTCTTTATTGATTCTGAATTTATTCTCACCTCAGCACTGCTTCCTTCCTTCATATAAATATTTTCCCCGTACATATAAAACATTGTTGGTGACGCAGCGGGATCCGAAACGTTTAAAGACAGTTTCCCTTCATCGTTGTCGAATATACTATTTACTTCATCAATGCTTTCTGCAGTTTGCACAATAGATACAATTTTTTGTGACATGAAGTCTATATTTGCTTGTAATTCGTGAAAGTTTTCAGATTGTGTCGATACATTTATCGTTTGTATAGCAAAATTCATTGCCACAAAAAGCAATACACCAACTATCATAAAGTAGAAAGCCATTTCCACAAGTGTTGTTCCTTTATTTCTTTTTATTTTTTTTATCATGGTGTGAAATTTACTCTTACGGATTCTACTGTTGGACCAGTTATCCCATCTGAATCAATGAATACTTTGTATTGGAAGTATCTTACTCCGGTTCTTCCCGGATCCAGTGTAATAACGGTGCGTGGATTTTCGTAATATGTATCGTTTGTTCCGTCCGAGCCCACCCACGTTGCTGTTTCTATATTTTCAGCGGAGTCAGCGGTTCTAAGCTGAAATTTTACTGAGGCACTCGGCACCTCTTCATGATCCCATTCAATAAAATTATATCTGGTGTCGACGCTTCCCGTGTCAAAAGCTTGTGAGGTAAAGGTTCCGCTTTCTATAATATTTGCCACTGTTGTTCCTATTATTACAAGACCTTTGTTTTGTGTGTCGGTTGCTACATATACATATGATTCGTCCGCATCGATTCCTGCCCCTTTTCCTTCAATATCCAGATTGTATACAAGATATGGAGAGAATGGATTTGATATATTTATCGCCGCCAGTCCTGCATTTTGTTCATCAACAGCCGCATAGAGATAGTCGCCTGATATCACCAAATCTTCTATTTCTCCCCCTACATCAAGCGATGTTACTATTGTCGGATTTTCCGGATCGGATATATTTACCATTTGCAAAGAATCATTACTGTCTTCCGTCCCAATAAATGCAATTGCCCCTGTTATTGTTATTGCGTTAACTTCTTCTCCTACATTGAGAAATGCTATTTCGGTAATATCGTATGGGTCTGAAATATCCATAACCCTGAGTCCCAATGAATCATCATCAAGCCCTACATAAGCGTAATTTCCATTTATTTTGGCAACATAGGCTTCATTATCAAAGTCATAAGAATCTGTTAATAATGGGGATGGCAACTGTCCTGCGCTTACGTCGAATATCTGTAATCCCGAACCACTTTCATTTACAGTCATGTAGAGATTATTTCCCGATATGGTTGGCTGGTTGCCCAGTCCTCCCAACGGCCAGGAAAAATACAAAAACGCATTATTGGGATCCGATGCGTCTACTACAGCCAGCCCCAAAGCACCATTTTGTGTTCCCATGTACACATAATTACCTGATTTTGTTAAACGATTCCCTTTATTCCCAATGTCTACCTCGCTTGCAATAGTAATATTTCCAAGATCTGAAATATTAAGTACCGCCAGTCCTTTACTGGAATATTCCGTAGCGAGATATGCGTAATTTCCTTCGACAATTATATCATTGCCGTGGTGTCCAAAGTTAGCAAAATAGAAATATTCACTCCCCATTTCAACGGCTTCAAGTATAATATTGCAATTATCCTCAGGGGGAGATGTCGCAACATCCGGTACTGTACTGTCGAATACTCCTGCATTAAAATCTGTACATGTTGTTTCAATCCAATCATCTCCTGTCCAGTTTGACAGATATGATGTTAGTGAAATTGATTTTGGGATAACCCCTTTTTGCATCCAGGAAACTTCTGAAGTTATTTTTTTTGTATCCGGATCGTAGTTTAATCCTTCCGTGTCAATATTTCCGCTATCGTTTCTATATATATCTTCTATTGTGATTGTCCTACTATAATATCCGTCTATATCTTCCGGTGCCGCAATAAACTCCCAACTTCCGGCAACCAGTGATAGCCCTTTGTCTCCGTTTGTGAGGAGAAGAAAATTTTTATCCCTGATATTTCTGACCGCCTCGACTCCTTCCTGGGCGTAGAGAAGGGCTTCTGTCCCAAGATTTACTTTTAAATCTCTTTGGACTGTATCCAGAGAAAGATAAAAAACACCAATCGAAAAGATAGCAAAAATTACCATTGCAAGCATTACTTCTACAAGCATGAATCCTTTTTGTGTTTTTTTATTTTCCATTTTAATAAGTAACAGTTCCAAATTTTGTTATTTCTATAGTGGTTGTTTTTTGTATTTGGGTAGACACAAAATCAACAGATCCATAATTGTTAGTCTCTCCTGCTGTAGTTGTGAAAATTATGTCGTTTCCTCCCCCATTTAAGCTTATATTTTGAATTTCTATTATTTCAGGCAAATCAATTACAAAGTTATATTCATCCAATGGGTCATAAGAACTTCCAATAAAAGTTGTATATGACGAGGTTTCTAAATGTATACCGTGTGACTGATTGCTTAACCCGGATAATGCATTACTATGTGCCAACCTTACATATGAGGTGAATTGTGAGACTTGAGATCTTAGATCAGCTCTTATCTGTGAAGATTGATGATAGAGAATCGACAATCCTACGGATATCCCAAAGATAATAATCACGAGTACTATTTCAAGCATTGTTATCCCTTTTGTATTTTTTTGTATTCTCATTTTATTTATTGAGTAGGTTTGGTAATTGGTAAATTGGTAATATTATTGAAAGAGCTATTCCTCCAACCATTACCGCCATGAAAACTAAAAGGAATGGTTCGAGTAATACAGATAAATTCTTGGTTTTGTTTTCTACATTTCTTTCATAGAGCTGTGCAATATGTTTTGTTGTTATTTCGAGGCTCCCTGTCTTTTCCCCGATGAAAATCATTTTTGTCGCGAGTTGTGGAAAAAGTTTGCTTTGTTTTTCCAAATTTTCTCCAATACCTCCTCCTTTTTCCACCTTTTCACTTACTTCTTCCAGTGCGGCTTTGTACAAAACATTATCCAGCATATCTCCTGTCATTTTCAGTCCTTCTGAAATCGGAACACCTGCTTGTAGAAGTGAATTCATCGTTCTTGAGAATCTTGCTACGTTTGCAAAAACCAGAATGTTTCCAAATACCGGCAGCTTCAAAAATACTGTATGCCAAAATGGTTTTAGGATCTTAAGCTTGAAAATGGTTATTAATCCACCGATGATTAATCCCGTTAGTGCTAAAGCAAGTAAAGTTTGGTTTGTAATAAAACCACTAAATCCTATTAGGATTCTTGTTGGTAGCGGCAGTTCAAAATCGAATCTCTCAAAGATTTTGGTTATTTTTGGCATGATAAACAGCACTATTCCGATAGCCATAATAACTGTGATTGACATAATTACTGCAGGATAAATCAGTGCGGATATAACCCTTTTCCTTATTTCATCTTCTTTTTCCAATTGAATTGTTAATCTTTGCAAAACCTTCTCCAAATTTCCACTTTCTTCACCTGTCTGTATCATATTTACGTATAGATTTGAAAATACTGAATCGTATTTTCTCAAACTACTTGCTAACGATTGGCCGGTTCTTATTCGTTCTAATATATTTTCGAACATTTTTTTCTGCCCCCTAGATCTTGTTTGATCAAGAATTATTTCAAATGCTTCCGTTATTGTTATTCCTACTTTTATCATCGTTGCCAGACTTTTTGTAAAAGTGATTTTATCCTCTAGACTCATGCTTGGTTTCAAAAAGAACCGTAAAAAACCGCTTCCCTCTTTTTCAGTTATTGAGATAATTATTTCGTTATCTTCTCGAAGCTTTTCTGTTGCATTTTCTTTACTTGCTGAACTAATTACACCTTCTTTTTTTAGTCCTGAACTGTCTGACACTACGTATTCAAATTTTGGCATTTATTTGTGGGATAATGTTGCCCTTCGGGCGTTAATTTATGAGTACGCGTTCGTCCACCTGGCGGTCGGACAGGCTTCGCTGCCGCGTGTTATGTTCGCATTACTCTAAGAATTTCTTCCAGAGTTGTTATTCCGTTAAGAATTTTTATAATTCCATCTATAAACATCGTTGTCATGCCTTCTTTTTTTGCGGCATCCTCGAGTTCTTTTGGTGATGGATTTTTTAAAATTAATGCTCTTAATTCGTCTGTGATATCCATTACTTCAGCTATGGCGGTTCTTCCTTTGTATCCTGTGGTCGAGCATTTCGGACATCCTTTCCCTTTGTATAGAGTAATTTCGTCACCTAATAATATTTCTTTTAATTGTGGATTTTCTGCAGATACTTCCTCAAGTATTTTTTCAAAATCATCGGCTAGATTGAATTTTTCTCCGAATTTTTTGAAATCTTCTTTTTTTAATTTGTAGGCTTCTTTACATTTCGGGCATATTGTCCTTACCAATCTTTGCGCGATAACCGTATTTACAGTGGCTGATAACAAAAACGTTTCGACACCCATTTCCAACATTCTTGGTAGAGTTGATGCCGCGTCGTTTGTATGTAATGTTGCTAAAACTATGTGTCCGGTTAGCGCCGCGTTGATTGAAATCCCGGCAGTTTCTTCGTCACGAATTTCTCCAACCATTATAACATCAGGGTCTTGTCTCAATAATGCTCTTAATCCTTTTGCAAAAGTAATGTTTGTTTTAGGATTTGCTTGTATTTGATTTATTCCTTCGAGTTTGTATTCGATTGGATCTTCGATTGTTGATATATTTACCTCAGGAGAATTTAGCAGTTTTATTATTGAATAAAGAGTCGTTGTTTTACCTGATCCCGTTGGTCCTGTCATCAGAATCAATCCGTGAGTTTTTAATATATTGTTGTGAATTATTTTTAAATTCTTGTCAGAATATCCCAAAGCTTCCAGGTTGAGCTCTTGATTTGTGGAGCTTAATAATCTTAGAACTGTCTTTTCTCCTTCATATGTGGGAACGATTGAGACACGCATTGTTATCTCAGTGTTCTCCAATTCAATTTTGAATCGTCCGTCTTGTGCCGCTCTATGTTCATCTGTTCGTAAATTTGCCAGGACTTTTATTCTCGTAGTTAGAAGTTCTGCTATTTCCATTGGCAATTCTGCAATTGTTTGAAGTATCCCATCTATTCTGTATCTCACTACTATGAAATCTTTTTGAGGTTCAATGTGAATATCAGAAGCACTATTTTGATATGCGAAATAAATTATTGTATCCAAAATCTTTGCCGCATCTTTTAGAGATTCGATTTTTGTAGGGTCTTCCAGTGCGCCTTTCAATAGTTTATTGAATTTCTCATTAACATCTCTATTGTAGGCTTTTAGAGCCGCTTTTATTTCTTTTTTTGTTGAGTAATGAGGAATTACGCTGAAACCTGTCTTTTTTTCGATGAAATTTCTTAATTCGTAATTGTGTGGATTATTTAGCGCTACTTTAAGCTCTATTCCGTTACTTTCAAAAGGCATAACAGATTGGTGAGACGCAAGCGCATATGGGATTATTCTCAGTAAAGGTTCTGCAATTGTTTTCTCAGTAAGTTTTATGAAAGGAACGCCATATTGCTCTGCAATTACTTCTCCCAATTTGTCATCGGAAATAACTTCTCTTTCAAATAACAAGTCTTCAAGAGATTTATTTTGAGTTTTTGCATGACCAGCTATACTTTTTAGGAGCCCCTCCTTGATTATTTTTTTTTCTAGCAAGGCTTTTTCGAGAGCTTCTTGAACTATTGCCATTTTTTGTTTTTATATTTAATTTATCTTTGTATTTTACCATAAAATAGCCTTTTTTAAAAGGCTATTGGGTGTTTGGGATGTAGAGTTCGCTCATGCTACGCTCGCCCCGCCCCATGGCGGGGCTGCGGCTTGCTCGCAAAGCTCGCAAGTTCTGGCGGAGAGGGGGGGATTCGAACCCCCGCGGGGACTGATGTCCCCCTACAGGTTTAGCAAACCCGCCTCTTCAGCCACTTGAGTACCTCTCCTGGTTCGCTTTATTAATTCAAGCTCACTTAATATATTTTATTGACATATTAATGTCCAGGGCTTTTACTCCTCGGTTCCTACCGCTTCTGAGATGTTTTTGTGGCCGTCTTTTTCGAGAAGTGCAACAAGTCCCTTATTGATTTCGCTAATTATTTGTGGTCCTTCGAAGATCATTCCGGTAATTAATTGAATGAGTGAGGCGCCCGCTTTTATTTTTTCGTATGCATCCTGCGCGGAAAATACTCCTCCACATCCGATTATTACGTATTTCCCTTTTGTTTTTTTGTAAATGTTTTTAATTACTTTTGTCGAGAGTTCTCTTATTGGTTTTCCGCTAATTCCTCCGTGAGAGACAGGGTCTGCGTCTTTTAAATGCTGTTTTATATCCTTATTGTCACGGTCTTTTGTGAGGTTTGTACAGATGAATCCTGCAATTTTGTGGTTGTCTGCGACTTCTATGATTTCGTCGATTTCTTTGTGTGATAAATCCGGTGCGAGTTTTAGGAAAACCGGCTTTTCAGTTGGTGTTTTTTCCAATTCTTCCAATAGTTTTTCCAATTTTTCTTTATCTGTGAATGGGAACCCCCCATATGCATTTGGGCAACTTATGTTTATTGTGAAATAGTCTCCAAGATCGTGTAAAACTTTGAAGGCTTTTGCGTAATCTTTTATTCCTGCTTCTGTCGTTGCAGTTGCTTTGCAGTTTGTTTTTGCGATGCTTATTCCAACCGGAATATCGAATTTTTTATTCTTTAATTTTTTTGCGATTTTTTCACAACCTTCATTTTTTAAACCATAATAAACTATAAGTCCTTTTGATTTTTTGAGTCTCCATAGCCTTGGTTTTGGGTTTCCCTCACATGGTTCCCCCGTTATTGATCCAACTTCTGTATACCCAAATCCTGTCGACTTCATTGATTTGATAATTTTCGCATCTTTGTCGAAACCTGCGGCTAGCCCTATTGGGTTTTTGAATTTAATACCGAGAATTTTTTGCTCCAATTTTTTGTTTGAATAACTGAACAGAAGCGCGTTTAAACCCCTTGTTATAGGGTTTGAGCCAATTATCCTCCCAATGTATATAAAAAAATCATGAACTTTTTCGGGATCAAAAGTGAAAAGAATTGGTTTTAATACCGTTATATATAATATATGAATAATTGTGTTCCTAATTTTGATCAAAATGTGTTAGATTTAAAAAAATTATTATATAACTATATATAACATGAAAAAACTGATTGCGATATCAGTGAGTGCGATTTTGCTCTTAACGTTGATAGCAAATTACGCTTTTGCTGAGATCATTCCTCTTCCAATTCCACTAACATTGGATTGTACAATTACGCATTATTGTGCAGTTTATGTTGATGATGATGCGGTTGGACCTGGTGATGGTACTGAGGCTAACCCTTTCACCAATATTACAGCCGCTGTTGATTATGTAAAAGCTGAGGCTGATTACAACACGATAAAAATTGCCGAAGGAACTTATAGCCCTACCGATACGGGTGAAGCTTATTCTTGGGGCTTTAGTGATGCTGACTCTCTGGGAGGAAACAAAGTTCAGATTTACGGAAGTTACAAAAATGATTTTTCTGTTAGAGATTCTGATACTTATCAAACTCTGATTGATATGGAAAATAGTCCTGTAGCTATAAAACTCGAAAATGTTAATGCTAAAATCGAAGGTCTAACCATCACAGGAGCCGGTGTTTTCAATTGGTCTTCTGATGGAATCGTAACCGCTAATAACACCGGTGCTACTGATTACAATGTTATTATTAACAATAATGAGTTCACCATGAACTCAACTACATTATCTACTCCAAATCTAAAAGTTAATTTGGCCGGATCAAATACTGCAGAAATCTATGAAAATAATTTCAACACAAGTACAAACCAATCTAGCTCTATAGTCCGATTAACAGGAGATGCTGAGTTTTATAATAACGATTTTTATAAGAATGCAGCTTCCAGTGCAATTTACTGTTCAGAGGGAGCAAATATTTACAATAACTATTTTATTGGAATTTCTGCCAATAGAATTGCTTATCTAGATGGTGGATGTACTTTTGTTCACAATACTGTTGTGGATACTACGATCACTTTACTCACTTCTGAATATGCTGTTGTTGCAACTGATAATGATGGGAATATGGTTGCGAATAATTTGATTACAGGAACCAGTGGAAATGCTACTTTCCATCAATTCGCGGGTGATTCTTCTACAATTGAGTACAATGCTCTTTTTGACAATGATGAAGATCCTAGTCCTTTGACTGATAACAATTTACAGTGTGATCCTCTATATCCCGGTGCTTCTCATTCTTCTCCTTCAGATATTATTTTGGGGAACGGTTCGGAATGTATTGATGGAGGAAAAACTATTTCAAGTGTAAGTGATGATTATTTTGGCAATACTCGTCCAGAAGATGGTGATGGAGATGGAAGTGTTGATTATGATCCGGGTGCATATGAGGCTCCCGAATTAATAATCGTTGTACCTACTGTTCTTACAATTACAAATGTTGGGGTTACTCCAGATCCTTTCTCTCCGGATGCTGACGGAACTGATGATGAAACTACTTTGACATTCACTATTAGTGATGATGCCGATGTGACTGTAAATGTAGAATATGATGGTGATCCAACTTATGTGGAACTTTTGACTGATTCTGCTGAAACTGCAGGAGATGTGACTGTTGTATGGGATGGAATGGATAGTAATGGTGACTCTTCTGAGGATGGGGTTTACACTTTCTTAATAAAAGTTGTCGGTGTCAGCGATACGGTTACTGATTCTAGAAATGTAGAAGTTGATGTGGATGGTGATCCTGTTGTTGTTGGGCAATGTGCCGGTTATACCGATGTACTTGATACTCACCCTGATTGTGAAGCTATCGAATACATGCAATCAATCGATGCAATGACCGGTAATCCGGACGGAACATTTGCTCCTAATGACTATTTACAAAGAGATCAAATTGCAAAAATTTCATTGGAGACATTCGAATTGTTCGATGACTCTGAGGATTATTGTGGAGGAGAAAATCCGTTTCCCGATGTTGATTCCAATGACTGGGCTTATCAACATATCTGCAGAGGTGTGGAACTTGGGATGATTTACGGTTATACAGGTGGGGCGGATGCCGGATATTACAGGCCTGCACGCGACGTAAACAGAGTGGAATTCTTAGCTTTGATTTTGAGAAATGTGAGCGATACTATGCCGGACGATTCTCTAGGTTCTTACGATGATGTCGAGGGTGGTAATTGGTTTTCCGGATATGCAAAGTATTCGTATGACAATGCTTTGTTTGATGGAAACAAATTATTCCCAGCCCAACCTACTACAAGATTGGAAGTTGCGAGACATGTATACGAACTTTATTTGTTGGGGAAAATCTAGAGAGGATAAACAGATGTCTAAAGGTGCATTCAGCAATGGATGCACCTTTTTTATTTCACAAAATTTAATTTATTCCCAAAACTTCCAATCCTCCGGAATTGTAAGTAATTCTGCCATACCTTCTCGGATTGATGTAACTTTATCTGCAACTGATCCGAGCAAGTTGTACATTTTCCACACAAGATAGGCAGTAATGATTATTACTATTATTGTGAGCAAATAGGAGAATATGAAATAAACAACACGCTGCCATTTAGGTGGTGGTGCTGTATTTTTTTCTATTTTTTTCAGGAGACGAATGATTTCGTCTTGTTTTTCTAGTTCCATGGGAGTGGGATAATGTATTCGCTGTCTCGACCCTGCGGGTGCCCGAGAGCTGACTCTGCGAGCCTTCGCTCATGCTACGCTCGCGGAGTAATAGCCGCTCGCGAGTTGCCTTCGGCAACTATGGTGATGTGTACCCCCTTTAGTAGACACTTTAGAAACCCTTAACCCTCGACCTTGGTTAGAAGATGATCTCTGTATGCAACAGGTGTCATCCTTTTTCTTGTCCACTGTTTTCTTTCGTGGTTGTAGTATCTCATAT
>JBDRIE010000027.1:0-98342 GCA_043816165.1 Nitrospirota bacterium
ATAAACCGCGCCGGTTACAAAGAAAATTACGGCCACGCAGGTGGCCACGGAATCGGCCTGGACATTCACGAATCCCCTTCCCTCTCAGCAAAATACACAAAAAAACTCCGCAAAAACTCAGTAATTACAATCGAACCCGGCATCTACCTTCGGGGAGAATTCGGAGTAAGAATCGAAGATATGATCTTGCTAGGAAAGAAAACTATAAATTTGACTAAAACAAGTAAGCAATCATAGCTTCTCCCCGGGGAGAAGCCAACCATCATCCCCTCTTCCTGTCAACGAAACCTGCTCCCCTTTCACTTCCTTTTCCTCTAAAATACCCGCACCAGCCGGCAGCTGCATTAGCAGCAAACGGCCTGCGAGCTAAGGCGAGCATAACGCGACCCCGCCGTGGCGGGGGAGCAACATTAACAATCAAAACTATGTGTGGAATATTCGCCTATCATGGGCACAGAAAAAACGCTCCGGAATTAGTGGTTGAAGGGCTAAAGCTCCTTGAATACAGAGGTTATGATTCCTGGGGAATTGCGTATAAAACAGAGAAAGATATCGAAATTCTCAAAAGAGTCGGGAAAATCAGCGACTTCGACCCAAAAAAGGAAAAATTACCAAAAGCCACAACAGCAATCGGACATACCCGCTGGGCAACTCACGGAGGAGTAAACCAGAAAAATGCCCACCCACATTTCACAGAAGAAAAAGATATCGCCCTTATACACAATGGAATTTTCGAAAATTATCTTGAAATAAAAAAATACCTCAAGAAAAAGGGACACAAATTCAAATCAGAAACTGACACAGAAGTAATAGCCCACCTCATTGAGGAACACATGAAAACCCACACTTTCGAGGATGCAATCAAGCTCGCAACCAAAGAAATAGTCGGACGATACGCCCTCGTTATTATTAACAAAGAAAGCGACAAAATAATAGGAGTAAGAAAAGGGTCACCACTCATCGTAGGTGTCGGAAACAAAGAATTCTTCATTGCGTCAGACATTCCGGCATTCCTCAATTACACAAACAAAGTAAATTACCTCGACGACAATCAAATGGTAATAATTGAAGGAAACAAAATCGAATTCCTCGACATAATAAACAATCAAGAAATCAAAAAGCGTCTCATTGAAATAAAATGGAAAGCTGAAAGCGCTGAAAAAGGAGAATACGCCCATTTCATGATCAAGGAGATCATGGAACAGAAAGAAACTCTAGCAAAAGCCATAGAACAAGATCCAAAAACATTAGAAGAATTAGCTCACGCAATCAAAAAAGCATATGGAACATATATAGTAGGATGTGGGACAGCGGGAAAAGTCGGAATGGTAGGAGAATATTTATTTTCAAAAATCGCAAAAAAACACATCAACTTCACATTCGGGTCGGAATTCCCAAACTACCAGGACTTCCTCACAAACAAGACATTATTAATAGCAATCTCGCAATCCGGAGAAACCGCTGACACACTTGAAGCAATAGAAGTAGCAAAAGAAAAAGGAGTAAAAATCGCATCAATCGTAAATGTCGAAAGTTCAACAATGGCCCGAATTTCAGACATAGTAATTCCAATAAAAGCCGGCCCGGAAAAGGCCGTAGCCTCAACCAAAGCCACAACTTCCCAACTCGCAATCCTCACATTACTCGCATACGCATGTGATGGAGGTGTGCAAGAAGGCAAAAAACTCCTCATCGACACAGCCAGCCAAATCAACGACATGTTAAACCCAAGATACGAAGAGTACATAATGAAACTCGCAAAAAAAATCAAAGATATTGAATCCATGTACATCATCGGCCGCGGAATGAATTACCCGATCGCGCTCGAATCCGCAATCAAACTCCAGGAAGTCTCATACATCCACGCTGAAGGATTCGCCGGCGGAGAATTAAAACACGGCCCAATCGCTCTCATCTCGCAAAACACACCTGTCATCGCCCTGGTCGCAAACGACGACACCAAATCCGAAATGATCTCAAACGCCACTGAAATTTCCTCCCGCGGCGGCTACATCATCGGAGTAAGCCCCGAAAACCACGAAGTCTTCGACTATTGGATCCGCGTCCCGGACACCGGCAACAGTTCCCCTATCGTAAACATTATCCCAATCCAAATCCTCGCATACCAACTCGCGATCTTGCGCAAAAACAATCCGGATATGCCAAGAAATCTGGCAAAGAGTGTGACTGTTAAATAGAAACCATTCCTGCTATAATCGGTAACGAATTATTACCTCATTTCTATGTACACAAAAAACACTAAAGTTGTCTGCACTCTCGGACCTTCTAGTGATTCTGTTTCAGAAATTGTCGCGCTAATAAATGCCGGAATGAATGTCGCCCGCCTGAATTTTTCGCATGGTACATATTCTCATCATAAAAAAATTATTAATAATGTCCACAAAGCTGAAAAATTAACAGGAAAAACTATTGGGATTCTTCAGGATCTTCAGGGACCGAAAATCCGTATCGGAGAAATGCCGGAAGAAGGAATTTTGGTAAAAAAAGGAGAAAAATTTCTGCTGACTTCACAGAAAGTTAAAGGGCAGGTGCAACAGCGCCTCTACCCAACAAAGATAATCCCAATCACCTACAATTCCCTTACAAAAGACATAAAAAAAGAACACAAAATCCTAATAGATGACGGGCTCATCGAAGTAACAGCGATTAAAAAAAATCCAAAAGGAATAATCTGCAAAGTAAAATTCGGGGGATTAATTAAAACCAGAAAAGGAGTAAATTTCCCGGATTCAAATGTCTCGGTTCAGACAATAACAGAAAAAGATAAGCAGGATCTGAAATTCGGTCTAAAAAATAAAGTCGATTTTGTGGCTCTTTCATTCGTAAAATCAAAAAAAGATCTCCAAGATCTCAGAAAATTAATAAAAAATAATACTCCGATAATCGCAAAAGTGGAAAGACATGAAGCAGTCAAAAACCTCAAAGAAATCATAAAAACTGCGGATGGAGTAATGGTTGCAAGAGGTGACCTCGGCTCAGACCTCCAACCGGAACAAGTCCCAATAGTCCAAAAAAGAATGATCGCACTAGCAAACAAATACGGAAAACCGGTTATACTCGCTACCCAGGTCCTTCAATCAATGGTCGAAAATTCTTCACCAACCAGAGCGGAAATTTCCGATGCCGCCAACGCAGTCTATGATCACACCGACGCAATCATGCTCTCAAACGAATCAGCAGTTGGAAAATATCCGGCAAAAGCTGCACGAACTCTCACAAAAGTTGCATCCGCAGTTGAGAAAGAATTACAACAACACAAAGAACTCCTCCAAGAAATAGTCACTCCCCGCAAAATGTCCGCAATCAACGCCGCCTG
This sequence comes from Nitrospirota bacterium, assembly GCA_043816165.1. GTDB lineage: Bacteria > Patescibacteriota > Gracilibacteria > UBA1369 > LOWO2-01-FULL-3 > JAACEU01. The sequence continues at coordinate 3,338 of JBDRIE010000027.1, forward strand.
CTTAAACGCAGCAGAAATCGCACAGCAATCAAATGCAGACGCAATAGTCGTGTACACTTCTGACGGATACACCGCAAAAAACATCGCAAAACACAGACTTTACACACCAATAATCACAGTTACGCCAAACAAAAAAACTGCAAGAGAACTCACATTAGTGTGGGGAATAAACAAAGTCCTCATCAAAAAAGCTACTGAAAAAACGATCATTAATTTATTAAAAAAAGAAAAACTGGTCCGCAAAGGCGACAATCTGGTAATGATTTTCAATGCGAGCAAAAAGCAAAGCACCATTTCCACAACAAAAATATGAGAATAATTGGAATAGATCCAGGCACAGCAATCACAGGATATAGCATCATCGAAACAAACAATGGAGAAATTTCACTCTTAGATTATGGCTGTATCAGAACACCCGCCGGCCTCCCCCAAAGCAGTCGCCTAAACCAAATCGCCAAAGACCTCTCAACATTAATCAAACAATACAAACCACAAAAAGCCGCCATCGAAAAACTATTCTTCAAAAACAACATCAAAACCGCCATGCAGGTCTCAGAAGCCCGCGGCGTAATGCTCCAAAAACTTGAAGAAAAAGGAATTGCTACAGACGAGTACACTCCACTCGAAATCAAAACTGCAGTCTGCGGTTACGGAAAAGCAGATAAAAAAATGGTCCAACAAATGGTAAAATTGATTTTGAACATGGAGGAAGAACCACAACCCGATGACGCGGCCGACGCAATAGCAATCGGCATCTGCCTCGCAAACTCAACAGCACTAAAAGAAAAAATCACCTCATGAAAAAACTACTAACATTACTTTGGATAATAATAATCGGTGGAGCAATCTTCATCGGAGTAAAATATTTTAGTCCTGAAAGTTCACCAACTCCGAATGGAATTGATTATGAAGAAGAGGGAAAGCCAGAAGAAACAACTTTACCAACAATCGAAGGAGAAGTTCCGGCAGACACGACTAAATCATATACAGAATATATCGAAGAAGGAGACATTTACTATAAAAGCGAAGAATATTCCTCATCTATCAACAGCTACACTCAAGCAAGCATTGCAAAACCTAATTCAACAGAACCATTATTAAGGCTTGGAGACGCCTACCTAAAAGACAATGATCCAAAATCCGCCCAAGCCGCCTTCGAAAAAGCCCAACTCATAGACGAAAACTCCACAACAGCAAAAGTAGGTGTGGCCCGCTCATTCATAAACCAAAGAAACATCGAAATCGCCAAAGATATCCTCTGGGAAATGTCCACACAAGATCCACTGGTCAAATACTACACAGCTGTAATGCTCATTCTCTACAAAGATTTCGATGGATCAAAAAATTTATTCACAGAACTGGTTGGAACCGATGAACAAGCCCAAATTCCAGAAGAAATTAAAAGAAATTCTCAAGTATTTTTGGACTATCACGAAACGTTTTCATATTTTAAAGGAGGCGAAAAACTATTCCTTCAGACAATGCTTGCAAAAGGACTCACCGACGTCGAAGAATACGATGCAGCCATTCCCCTACTCTTCGATGTTATTAACGAAAAAAACAACTACAGAGATGCATGGATCGTGCTCGGATACGCTTACCTGAACACAGATAAAGTTCTCGACGCAATAGATGCCTTCACCCAAGCCAAAGCCCTCGATGAAAACAAACCGGAAACACTCTTCTTTCTCGGCCTGGCATATTTTGCAAATGACGAAATCGAAAAAGCCGTTTTCTACATCGAACAAGCTGACAATAACGGATACGAACCAAAAGACCAGATAGACCTCAAACTCGGAGACCTATACTTGCTTCAACAAGAATACAGCAAATCTGCAGTCAGATACGAAGACGTCATCGACGTAAACAAAAGCAACATAGGAGTATTCATAAGAGTAGTTTGGCTAAATATCGACAAACTCGGAGATCCGGAAAAAGCCCTCAAATACGCATACATCGCACTAGAAGAACACCCTGAAGAAGCAATGAGCTACAATCTCGTTGGCTGGTCTCTAACAGCACTCGAAAACTACACCGAAGCCAAAAACTATCTCGCAAAAGCAATAGAAATCGACCCGGAACTGGACGCCGCCGCACTCAACCTCGGATGGTTCTACGAAAAACAAGGACTCATTACCCTGGCAAAAGAATATTACAAACGCGCATACAACCTCGGCCAAAACAATTCAATCGCAGGCCTCGCGGCAACAAGATATAACAATTTACAAGTAAATATTTCGGCCCCTAATTCCCCATAACCATTCGCGCTAGCGAATTTAACCAAATTCACCATGACATTATTCGTAGCCATCATCGTCTTCATATTCGGTACCGCTATTGGAAGCTTCCTTTCAGTTGTGATTCACAGAGTAAGACACAAACAAAAAGGCATATTATTAAGCCATTCCATCTGCCCGTCATGTAAGAAAAAATTGAAATGGCTCCACCTCATTCCAATCTTTAGCTGGCTTTTCCTCAGAGGAAAATGTGGATTTTGTGGTAAAAAAATCTCAACTCACTACTTTTCGCTCGAACTAATCACCGGTCTTCTATTCTTACTCACATTCTTGGTTTGGAACTTTGTTCTTGAAATCCCATCTACCATAGACCCCGCACTTCTAAACTACGCAATCAACTGGCACACATTCGAAATTTTCATTTTCTACATAATCCTGTTCACTTTCTTAATCGCAATCTTCTTTTACGATCTTCTTTACCAAGAAATTCCGGACAGATTTTCACTCCCGGCAATCGCAATCACAATCGCCGGAGTCTTGATTCTAGGGCTAACTCCCCCACTCTCAATGCTCATCGGTGGAGCCGGAATATTTTTATTCTTCCTGGCACAACTGGTATTGTCAAAAGGTAAATGGATCGGCGGTGGAGACTTGAGACTCGGCGCATTAATGGGATTATTATTAGGATGGAAATTGGGACTCATCGCTCTTGTACTATCATATTTCCTGGGCTCAATCGCGAGTGTCGTACTTTTAATACAGAAAAAAGCAAACCGGAAATCCGCAATTCCTTTCGGCCCATTCCTGGTAACCGGAACTGTTATTGCAATTTTTTACGGAAATCAAATATTATCCTGGTACCTGGGAACTTTAATGAATTAATATGAAGAACAAAGCACTTCTAATAGTCCTCGACGGTTATGGAGAAGGCAAAGATTATAAATATAACGCTGTAACTCGAAGCAATACTCCTTTTATAGACGAGCTTCGAGCCACATATCCGAGCACGCTCCTAAATGCAGACTCTGGAGCTGTCGGCCTTCCCCCAAAAACCATGGGAGGAAGCGAAGTAGGTCATTTTACAATGGGTGCAGGACGAATTGTTTATCAATCCCTCGAGGAAATAAACCGCTCAATCAAAAAAGGAGACTTTTTCAAATTAAAACCTCTAAAAAAACTCGCTGAGAATTGCAGAAAGAACGACTCAGCATTCCATATCATGGGAATGATCTCAGATGAAGGAGTTCATTCGCATCTAGATCATTTATTTGAATTGCTGAAATTCGCAAAGCAGGAGAGATTGAACAAAGTTTTTGTGCACGCTTTTACTGATGGTAGAGACGTTCCAGAAAGATCAGCTGATAAATTCATTAAAAAAATTGACAAAGAAGTAAAAAAATTAAAACTCGGAAAAATCGCGACCATCATTGGACGTTTTTATGCAATGGATCGTGACACAAATTGGAAAAGAACCGAAAAAGCATTCAACCTACTAACCAAGGGAAAAGGAAGACACGAATCATCAGCACTCCAAGCAATAAAGAACGAATACAAACGAGGAACAGAAACAGATTACTACATCGAACCAATCGTGCTCGACGAAAATGCCACCATTAACAAAAAAGACTCAGTAATTTTCTTCAACTACAGAACAGACCGAGCAAAACAGCTCACAGAACTCTTCAACAAAGCCAAATTCAAGAATTTTGTATGCTTCGGACCTTACAGCAAAAAATATCCTGTCTTATTCGAAGCCAACAAAGTAAAAAACAATCTTGGAAGCTATCTTTCCAAAAAGGGGAAAAAGCAACTACGCATAGCTGAAACCGAAAAGTACGCACACGTCACATTCTTCTTCAATTCACAAGACAAACAACCATACAAAGGAGAAAAACGAATTCTAGTTCCATCCCCAAAATGCGCATCATACGCTGAAAAACCGGAGATGAGCGCCCAAAAAATAACAACAGCCCTACTGAAAGAACTCGATAAACCATACGATTTCATTCTCCTAAATTTCGCAAACTGCGACCTTGTAGGACACAGCGGCGAATTCAAAGCAACAGTTAAAGCAATAGAGACATTGGACAAATGCCTCAAACGCATTATCCCAAAAGCACTCGACCAAGGCTACACCGTCCTCCTCACAGCCGACCATGGAAACGCAGAATTGATGAAATACAATAACGGCGACGACCGCCCGGCCCACACTCTAAATCCGGTAATTTTCATAGCAATTTTATCAAAAACATTAAAACTAAAAAAAGGTCGCACACTCGGCCTCAAAGATATAGCACCAACTATCCTAAAAATCCTTGGAATAAAACAACCAAAAGAAATGACAGGTAAATCACTAATTATATGAAAGCAGTAATCTTAGCTGGCGGAGGCGGGACAAGACTTCACCCATTATCCACGCCCGACAGACCAAAACAATTCATCGACCTCGTATCAGACGTCACAATGCTCGAAGAAACCATTGATCGACTAGATTTTCTAAAACCGGAAGACATCTACATCGCAATTAACGAAAGACACCTTGAGCTCACAAAAGAACTCGCTCCACAAATCCCGGAAAAAAACATAATTATCGAGCCGGACCTCAGAAATACAGCTTCGTGCATCGGCTTTGCCGCAGCAATCATAGAAAAACGTCATCCTGGAGAGGTAATGGCTATAATTTACGCCGACCACGTCATTAACAATAAAAAAGAATTCCAGGAAAAACTGAAAATTGCCGTAGAACTGGCACACACCGAAAAATCCCTAAACATAATAGAAGTAACCGCAACCTCTCCAAACACAAATTACGGCTACGTGAAGCTCGGCCCATTGTTCAAGAAAATTGATCACACAGGCCCACCCACCGAGATCTACCATCTCGATTCATTTACAGAAAAACCGGATGAAGAAACCGCCAAGAAATTCATAAAATCAGGTAATTACCTTTGGAATACAGGCATATACGTATGGAAAACAGACATTCTGCTCGGTCACTACAAAGATCACCAACCTGGAACCCACGAAAAACTCCGAAGAATGATGAATTCATATGATACAGAATATCAAAATCAAACAATCAAAGACCACTACCCCACCCTGGAAAAAATCTCCATCGACTATGCGATTATGGAAAAAGTTGATCCACATCACGTCCTAATAATCAAAGCCGATCTTGGCTGGACTGACATTGGAAATTTCGAATCCCTCTACACAGAACTCAAAAAACGAGGCCTCTATGAAAAGATAGAAAAATTTAAGAAAATGCAGTATAGTACTCGCGATTAAAATCCAACGATTTAATAATGGATAAGCCGGAAATAAAACTAAAGCCTTGGGGGCGTGAAATTTGGTTTGCACATACGGATAATTACGCAGGAAAAATCCTGGAAGTTAAGGCCGGAAACCGCTACAGCCTCCAATATCACGAGAAAAAAACAGAAACTCAATACGTTTTTAGCGGAAAGGTCAAATTTACCTATGGAACAGACGAGAACAATCTGCAAGAGAAAATTTTAAATAGTGGTGACAAAATCGACGTCACTCCATATACTATCCACCGCTTAGAAGCCCTGGAAGATAGTGAAATTTTTGAAGTATCCACACCGGAACTAAACGATGTCGTAAAACTAGATGACGATTATGGGCGATCCGGCAAAGGAAATGATGAAGAATTAGATAACTCTTTACATAATAAATAAACCAAATAAACTATGAGAAAATTCATATCTTGGAAAATACTGCTAATTATAGTCGCTGCCCTGGTTCTAGGGTTTTTTGACCTGCCGGCAGAAACTCAAAAATCTATTCTTCCATTTGCTCCGGACTCCTTTACTGACAACAAGATTCATCTGGGGCTTGACCTACAGGGAGGATCACAACTGGATTACAAGATTGATCTAAGAAAAGTACCGGATGAGGATCAGCAAGACATCATCGACGGTGTACTAAATGTAATTGAAAGACGTGTAAATGGACTTGGAGTCGCAGAACCAAACATTTATGTATCCGAAATTGCTGAAGAATACCACATCACGGTGGAATTAGCGGAAACCGCAACAATTTCCCAAGAAGATGTAGACACTTATTTGAGCGAAAACAAAACTGTAAGCGAATTAACTGACGACGAAAAGAAATTGGTAAGTCTTGAAAAAGCAAAAGCAACAGTAGGAAAAACGATTCAACTGGAATTTAAAGAAAGAAAAGACACGCTCGACCCACAAGAGAAAGAAAAAATCAAAGAAAACGCACTTCAAGCATTAAACAAAATTAACGCAGGAGAAGATTTTTCATTAGTAGGGTTAGAAGAACAACAAGCTTTTCCCGGACAAGTAACATACGAAAAATCAAACTACATGTTTGAGGATGAGATCCCGGAAAGCATCAAAAACACAATTCTAGAATTCGAAGTCGGAGATCACACGGCAGAATTAGTAGAAACCGGCGGAACTTACCTTATAGACGAATCCGGAAACACCATAGAAGAAACAGGACTTTCAATGGTAAAATTGTCCGACAAAAAAGAAGAGGTCAAAAACGAAAAAGAAGTGTACACAAGCCACATCTTAATTACCTGGGCAGGTCTGGAATCTGCAGATGCTTCAATCACACGAACTGAAGATGAAGCATATGACATCATTAAAGAACTGGAGAACAAAGTTGAAAACGGAGCAGACTTTGCAGCAGTTGCCAAAGAAAATTCTGAAGACAAAGCAAATAGCGCTGACGGTGGAGTCCTTGCGGCACCAGTCACAGGTGACGGAAGCTACGTATACGATTTCGAACAAGCAGCTCTGGCTTTTGAAAATTCGGGAGATTTAAGTGAGATCGTAAAAACAAAATTTGGTTATCACTTGATAAAATCTGACCGAATCGAAACAAACGTCACTTACACTAAATACCAATACGAAACAATCACTTACTCCACCCTTCCGGATCCATGGAAGGAAACAGGACTAACCGGTGAACATTTCGTACATGCTGACGTACAAATAGACAACTTCTACCAACCATACGTACTGATCAACTTTAACAGCGAAGGAGCAAAACTATTCGGAGAAATTACTGAAAGAAATGTTAATAAACAAGTTGCAATATTTGTCGGTGGACAATTGATCTCCGCTCCAAGAGTAAATGAAGCAATCACTTCAGGAAGTGCACAAATCAATGGAGACTTCACTTCAGAAGAAGCCAAAAACCTGGCGCGTGACCTAAACACCGGTGCAATACCGGCTCCAATCATCCTAACGGGAGAATACACAATTGGAGCAACGCTCGGGCAAGAAGCCCTCAACACCAGCCTATTTGCAGGCCTCATCGGTCTGGCACTGGTAATGCTATTCATGCTCTTCAACTACAGACTCGCAGGCCTAATCGCAGACCTGGCACTAGGAGTTTATGCCGCATTATTAATCTTCCTGATCAAATCTCAGCTACATTTGGGAATAGCACTCATACTTGCATTAATCGTGTTCATATTCCTTATAGTAAAAATCGTCAACAACAAAGATTCCGGTTGGGAAAAAATGCTGTCCTTTATACTAAGCTGTATCGGATTTTTCTTCCTAACCTATTTACTGAAAACCGGTGTCGTCCTCACACTCGCAGGTGTCGCAGGTATCATCCTTTCAATAGGTATGGCGGTTGACGCTAACATCCTAATCTTCGAAAGATTCAAAGAAGAATTAAAAGAAGGAAAATCATACGGAGCAGCCCTTAATGACGGATTCGCAAGAGCATGGAGCGCTATCAGAGATTCAAACTTCTCCACATTACTAACATGTGCAATCCTCTTCTACTTCGGATCTTCAATAATCAAAGGATTCGCATTCAACCTTGCCGCAGGTATTTTGGTTTCAATGTTCACAGCAATCACAGTCACAAAAACTCTACTTGCAGGATTCATAGGAAAAAGAATAGCTCAAAACATAAAAGCATTCGGAGCAAATCCACACAAAGGAGAGTCACATTTCGACTTCATCGGTAAATCTAAAATCTGGCTATCAGTATCCGGCATTTTAGTCGTAGCCTCTATCGTTTCAATGTTCGTATTCGGGCTAAAACTGGGAATAGACTTCCAGGGAGGAACCCTACTGGAATTCAATTTCTCAGAACCGGTACAAAAAGAAATGTTAGCTGACACTTTGGTAGATATAGAAGATGAAATTAATAGCAGACCGGAAATAACGACAGAACCGGAATCAACGCCGGAAGCAACAGAGGATACTGAAGCTCCTTTAGAAACCAGCCTAGATACTCCGATTCTTTCTGAAAATGTAGATACAACCGTAGATCTTACAAACATAGTTATCCTTGAAGCTGGAGAAAACGACTACATTGTAAAAACTAAATACCTAACATCCGAAGCTCACGATCAATTATTAGCAGAAATGGAAAATCGCCTCCCTAGCTTCACAGAACCAAGATTCACAACAATCGGACCTACAATCGGAAAAACATTACTCCACAAAGCAATCATCGCCATAGCATTCGCATTATTAATGATAATCGTCTACATCGGATTCGCATTCAGAAAAATCCCGAAAGAAGTTAATCCATGGAGATTCGGTGTCACAGCTATCATCGCATTGCTGCACGACGTAATAATCGTAACGGGAGTCTTTACCATACTTGGTGCATTCCTTGATGTAGAACTAGACGCACTATTCATAACCGCCATGCTCACCGTCTTTGGTTATTCTGTAAATGACACAATCGTAATATTCGACAGAATCAGAGAAAACCTAATCCGCTCAGAAGGTCACGAAAGCGTAGGAAAAGTCATCAACAAATCACTAAATCAAACACTACGAAGATCATTAAACACATCAATATCCACATTAATAGTACTAATAGTAGTATTAATCTGGGGAAGCCCATCAATTTTCTACTTCGTTCTGGCACTCACACTTGGAACATTCGTCGGTACATATTCATCAATATTCACAGCGAGCCCAATCTTGCTAAGATGGAATAAATGGGCAAGCCGCGCAGCGAAACGGAACGACCATATTACAGAATAAAACACGCGCCCGTAGCTCAACTGGATAGAGCACTGGTCTTCGGAACCAGGGGTTACAAGTTCGAATCTTGTCGGGCGTACCAAGAATAAACCAAATACCGCTGGTCTTCGGCCCGCCAATGGCGGGCGATTCCCTCCGGGCGTACCATTATTGACATCTGCCAGTCTTGTGCTACTGTACGTTCTTGCTCATAAAGATTTTTTATGGATTCACCAAGCAACAGTGCAGAAAGAAAAGAAGCCTTTTTGGCCGAAATTCGTCAAAAAGAAATTGAAATGTTTCCCCAAGTATCAGATTTAGGATATGGATCAACTGGCTCAAAGGGATGTTACATATATTTCAAACCAAGTTGGCATATTGATAAAGGAATTTTTTCCGAAGTAGATTTAGAAGTTTTTAAAGAAAATACTGATAAGCAAATATTAAGTATTGGAGCTGGACCAGCATTATTGGAACAACTACTTGTTGAACTAGGAATGGAATCGGATCAATTCACACTAGCTGACATTGACCCAAACGTATTACCGCCTCCATTTACAAGATATATTTTTGATAGATATCAAATATGGCCTCAAATAACAAAAGCTCCTTTTGATCTAATAATAATGCCCGAAAACCCAATGGTTGTATATCATACAGTAAAAAAAAATTCGATAAGAGTTTCGTTATCTGTATTTTATTCTCTAATTGAACAAGCATTAATTAATTTGAAACCAGAAGGTGAAATCAGAATGACCGGAGTCGCAATAGAGCAAGAAAACCTAGATTTAGTTGAAAAACAATTAACAGAAAATGGATACGATATTGAAATCATCAACGCAGACAAACGTGTATCTAACTGTACCTTGATAACGATAAGATATAGAAAGACAGATATATACTAGAATACTACTTCAATCCAAACACCAATCACCACATCATACTAAACTTTTAGTTTATTTGTAGAATAATCCTTTTCAAAATAGATAAAATCTGTATACTACACCGCCAAATTAAAAAACTTACATGGACAACGAAAATCACTGCACATACAAGGGCGAAGAATGTGATCAAATTCCTAAGATTTCCTGCGTAGAAGGAAAAACAGTCTGGCAACATATAGTAGGTTTAACATGCAACGATCCAAAAGACCCCAAATATATAGAAACCGGCAGAAACCTTGGAAGCTACCTTTTTCTGAATTCAACCCCAGAAGAAAAAGCTAAACTTCAAGCAGAAGAAGGACTCCTTAGTACAATACTCCCTTGCACACAATGTAGAATAAACTTAGAAATAGTTCTTGGAATGTGGGAAGAAACAGAGGCACTATAATATTGTTTAAAAACCAATAATCTGGTTCAATATGGATAGAAATATCAAAATTTGTACCTGAAAATCATGAAGAAACAAATGCAGTTCAGATAGGAGTTGATGCTGAAATATTCGATGAGCCACAAGGAGTTCATATTGATTTCACCCTAACATAAATCCAAGCAAATCTAATTTTAACCTTGAAAAGTTGTACAAACTTTTGTACAATAGTATTAGATGAAAAAAATAACCCTACTACTATGAATTTCACAACAATCAACTCATCCGAGGGAAGAAAAAACTTGCCCAAAATCATTCGAGAAGTTGATGAAAACGGCAAGATTTATGTATTCACAATCCACGGCGAAGCAAAAGTAGCCATGATAGATTTGGATCTTCTTGAAGAATTCATTGAAAATACCGAATATGGAATTTCCGAAAAAGAAATAATAAAAAGATCAAAAGAAAAGACTATCTCCTTAAAAAAATTAAAAGAACAAATAAATGCATAAAATAGAATTCGCAAAATCCTTCTTAAAAGATCTCAAAAAAATTTCAAAAGAAGTACAAAACGAAGTAATTGATAAATGGATTCCTCGACTTCAGGAAAACCCCACAATTGGGCAAAAGTTTATAGGCAAAAAAATGAAAAAATTTCACAAATTAGCGTTTCGATATAAAAAAAATGATTATCGAATTGTTTATCAAATTCACAAAAAAGAGATTTTAGTAGTATTATTAGCCATAGGAAGTCGCGAAAATTTCTATAAAAAACTCAATTTAAACAAATAACCTCATCCACCATGCCAGGAGAAATAATCACATCCACAACCATTCCGGAAGCAAAACAGGAACTTCGAGATATTTACAAAAAAGACGCAAATAAGTTCGAAGAGATCACAAAAGAACAATATGAGGAGTATAAGCACGATGAACGCCCGGACTCAGACAACCACCTAAACGAAGAAAAATTCCAAAACGGTGAATTACAGGTACTTGATCTCACCTATTATAAATACCTTCCGGACCGAAAAATCGCTTATAGAGTGTTTTTACAAAGTCAAAAAGGCGAAACTGGCGAAGACCACTTCCTTATCACCCCTGAAATGGCTTAAATAAGCCCATGCTTATATATTGGTCTGTGCTCACGCACACCATTCATAATCAAAGAAAACGCCCTAATGCTATTTTCGTAAGTTTGTTCGGAAAAAATAGCATCACACACCGCATGCAATAGAAAATCCAGCACTTTTGCCCATGAATCCTCATATTTCCCCTTCCACACACCCAAAACCTTACGCACAAAGTCACCACCTCTAGCCTTCATAGCGGTCATATACTTATCCCTATGCTCCATTACGTGGAAATACAGCCCATCATGCGAAATAGCTATATAATCGAACAAAATCTCCCAAATCATGTCATATTTTTGATGCGAAATGTCCAAAACCTCTCGAACATGCGCAGACCCATGCTTAACATAAATATCCAAGAAAAAATCGATATTTGTAACAATTGTCTTATATAATAAATTCTCCTCAAACACCATATAGTCAAAAATCACGCTCCATTCCTCATCTGTAGCACCAATTCCCTCTTTTACCTTAGTCGGACCATCAACAATATACTCCTCTATCAAAGAAGCTTCTTTTCCCTTCAGCAAGCGCTTCAGGACTGATTGTTTTTCTTCGAAATTCATAATACTTTTTGATTAAGCCTGTGATTATACTGCAAAGATCTAGTTTGTCAATGTTAATCTTGACAAATCATCGAAAAAGAGGATAATCCATAGCTAAATTAATAATTCACATAGACAATGAAGAAATTTATAGCATTTATAGTCTTGATAGCAATAGTTGCAGGAGGATATATGTATCGTGAAGATATAGAAAATTACATAAATGACCTCAAAAACGGCACCACAAATGAAAAACTCGTAAGAAATAAAGAACTTCTATTAAGAGAACTACCACCAAAAGAGGTGGAGATTTTTGAGCTTGGAAAAGACAAAATCACCCTAAATTTCACAAAAACGGGCACAGCAAGTGCGTCGTCCACTACACATGTCTCCCCCCAAACAACAGGCCTAATCACAAAAGTATATGTAGAAGTAGGAGATAATGTAGAAAAAAATGGCATTTTGATGACTTTAGGCGATTCACTAAGCACAGATATCGCAGATCAACAGTATCTAGCCGCAAAAGCAGGCCTCGAAGCGGCAAACTCAACGCTTTCATTAACAAAAAAAATAAATCTTGAAAGTCTGGATTCAGCACAATTAGGCATAGAAGCGGCAAAGAACAGTCTCGAAAACTCAAAAGACACAAAAATAGCCACAAACAGCCTAACTTCAGTCCAACTCGATAGTGCACAGTTGGCGGTAGAACTTGCGGAAGACGCATACGATGACCTAAAAGACGACTACAACGACGCAAAAGATGCCCTGGAAGACCTTGAAGATGATTACGATGATCTCCAAGAAGAACAACCGGAAGCAGTAGATGCGCTAAAACAACTCGCAGCGGCAATTGCACAAGCAGAAGCCCAGGTTGATGCACTAAAATCAGCAAAAGACAACACCAAAGACGGTATAGAACAAGCCGATTTAGGATTGGAACAAACAAAGAAAAGTTTGGCTCTTCAGCTGGATCAGCTAGGTTTCGCCATTCAAGCTACATCAACACAATACGAATCAACAGTTAATCAATTAGAAACCCTACAACTTTCAACCAAACTACAAGAATTGGGAATCGAAAGCCAAATCACACAAGCTAATTCAGCATACGAAATTGCAAAAATCAGCAAAAAATACCAAGACGTTCGCTCCCCTATCGATGGAACAGTAACCGCAATAAGCGCTGAAGAAAACAACTTCGCTTCACCGGGACAAGTATTGGTTACAATCGAAAACCTGGACAAATTCACCATAAAAACTTCACTAAATGAAGACGAAGCTGAACTTGTAAAAGCAGGAGACAAAGTAGAAATCGAAGGAAAAACGGGAAAAATAGTTTCAATCAGTCCAACTCTGAATCAGATGACAAAGAAAATAGATATTGAAATCGAAATTGATAAAACTTCAAAGATAAATTCCGGATCTTTTGTAAAAATCAGTTTCTCACCAAGTCCAAAAAAGAACATTTTCGTTCCACTTAACAGCATACAACTAACACCGACAGGCAAAATTGTTAACGTCATAGATAATAATTATGTCGTACAATATAAAGAAGTCGAAACCGGACAAATCATCGGGAACTTTATCGAAATCACAGATGGGCTCAAAGGAAATGAAAAAATCATCAAAACAACTACAATATATGTTGAAGAAGGCGAAAAAGTCGCGTTAGCCAACTAACACCCCAAAACAAACCATGGACGAAAAAACTGAAAGAAATCTGAGAAAAGTAAAATCCTCCTTTTGGAGTTTTTTTATAAGAAAGAGACCAGTTGCATGGTTAGTAACATTAGGGATCATAATTGGTGGAGTTTTCTCATACCAAGCAATGCCTCGAGAAATCCAACCGGAAATCAATATTCCATTCGCAGCCGTAGTCACAGCGTTACCCGGTGCAAATCCAACCGACGTAGAATCACTCATTACAATTCCATTAGAAGAAAAAATAGCAGATGTCTCAGATATCAAAGTTCTATCCTCAACATCAGGATTCGGATTTTCATCAATATTTGTAGAATTCGACGCAAAAGTAGATATGGACAAAGCAATCCAGGACTTAAAAGATGCCGTAGATTTAGCAAAACCGGTTTTACCGACTGACGCTACAGATCCGGTAGCTGCAAAAGCCGAAGCAAATGCATTCTCAATAATCACCTTTTCACTATTATCAGAATCCAGACCACTCGCAGAGCTAACACAAATTGCAGAAAATATTCAAAGTGAATTGGAAAAAATAGATAATATTTCAGCGGTCCAAATTGGAGGTTCACAAGAAAAATTAATAGAAGTAGAAGTCGACCAAACCAAACTCGAAGGCTATGGACTCACACTCCAAACAGTCGCAGATTTAATAAAATACTCAAATAACAATCTACCAATAGGAATAGTCAGTTCGGACAAAATCAACTATTCCGTAAGAATCGACAACAGATATGAAACTTTGGAAGACATCAGAAATCTCCCATTATTTACAATGGGCAATGAGAATAAAACCCAAATTTTCCTAAAAGACATAGCAACAGTAGAAGAGACACTCCCCCCACAAAACGTAATAAACAAGCTTTCTATCAATAGCCAAGAAGCTCTCCCAACAATTTCACTTCAAATTTACAACAAAGATAAATCAAACATCATACAAGTAGCGGAAGAAGCAAAAGCAAAAATCGACGAACTAAAAGAGTCAAAAGAAATTCCAAGCGATGTAGAAATCATAGTCACAAACGACAACTCTGTGTTCATCGAAAAAGAGCTCGGCACACTTTCAAGAAACGGCCTGCAAACAGCACTCGTAATCACAATCATTCTTTTTCTTGCCCTTGGACTTCGCCAAGGAATCATAGCGGGACTTTCGATCCCATTAATATTCTTATTTGCATTCATGATAATGAGATGGCAAGGAATGACAATAAATACACTTTCATTATTCTCACTGGTAATAGCCCTTGGTTTAATAGTCGACACGACAATCGTAATAATGGAAGGAATTCACGAAAATATAAGAAAAGGCTTAAGCCCAAAAGATTCAGCATTACTTTCTGTTCATAATTACAAGTGGCCATTGATGGCAGGAACATTCACAACAATTTTCGCGTTTTTCCCAATACTGCTTGTGTCCGGCATTTTAGGTGAGTTCTTAAAAACACTACCTATTACAATTTCCGCGGCATTATTCGGATCGATTTTTATAGCTCTTACCGTTGTACCATCAATCTCTACAAAATTTGTAAAATCACGAAAACAAGACAAAAAAGGAAGCATCCTCGAACCAATATTCGATTACCTCGGAAAAAAATTCCAAAGAGTAATACGATTCACAGTACAAAGTAGTTGGATAAAATTTTTCATAATTCTAATAACTTTAGGAGCATTTGCACTCAGCATGTCATTACCATTAACCGGAGCATTAAAAGTAGAAATGTTCCCGGTCACAGATCAAACCTATTTCGTAGTCCAAATTGAAACTGAAAAAGGAACAGTATTAGAAGAAACTGCAAAAATAGCAGAAGAAGTTCAGCAGTACTTATACGAAGTACCTGAAGTTGACAATTTCCTTACAAAAATAGGAACAAGCGAATCAGTTGGACTAACTGACGAACATACATTTTTCTACGGTGGAACAAGTGACTCAAACTTCGCAAACATAACGGTAAACCTTATTGATATAGATGAAAGAGAAAAAGCAAGTTATGAAATTTCAAAAGAAGTTCGTGATCATTACAAAACTTACAGAAATGCAAAAATATCCGTAACTGAACTAGCGGAAGGTCCCCCATCAGAAGGCGCAATCACGATCAGGGTCACAGGTGAAAATATGGAAACACTCCAAGACCTCGCTGAACAAATCAAAGGAATCGCCGAAAAAACGCCCGGCACAGCCAATGTTAAACTCAGCCTAAAACCAGGATTAAACGAATTCAAATTTACACTCGACAAAGACATACTCGCATATCACGGTCTTTCAGGAATACAAGTTTCGGCACAAATCAGAAATATCATTCAAGGAATCAACTCTACAAACCTCACCATCGACGATGAAGATTTGGATATAATCGTAAAATACGACCTCCCGGAACAAGCAGGTAAAACAAATCTATCAATTCATGAAATCAAAAGCTTCCAAATCCCAACACCAGGAGGATACATGGTCACATTGGGAGAAATCGGAGAATACGAATTCGGCCCAAGCCTATCTTCAATCGCAAGAGAAGATGAAAAAAGAATCATTAAAGTAACAGGAGATACCGAAGCTGACGCGGACATCACAGAAGTCACCGCGGCAATCCAGGCTGAAATCGACAAATTAGACCTCCAAAACGGATACGACGTAAAATTCGGAGGCGACATGGAACAAATCGCCGAATCGTTCAACGAATTATTTCAATCAATGTTTGTTGCAATAATACTGATCGCATTCACACTGGTTTTGATGTTCAACTCATTCAAACAACCATTAATAATCCTGCTCACTCTACCATTAGCATTGATTGGAGTTTTCCCAGGATTAATGGCAATAGGCCTCAAACTATCCTTCCCTGCATTCTTGGGAGTCGTCGCCTTAACGGGAATTGTGGTAAACGACGCTATTGTTTTGATTGATAGAATAAATGTAAACAGAAGAAATGGAATGGAATTCGCTTCATCAATCTCTGAAGCCGCTGAGGCCCGTCTTCAACCAATAGTGATGACAAGTCTCACAACCATCATTGGAATCCTACCATTAGCACTAGCCGACGAATTCTGGACAGGACTGGGATTCTCACTAATCTTCGGCTTAGTAGCTTCAACTCTACTAACCCTGATAGTAATTCCGGTTCTGTACTATATTTTTGAGGTAAGAAGTGCGAGAAAACAGGAAGCAATTTAAAAAAAATATGTTATGATGCGCTCCCATAATCCTTTTGAATGTACGCAGAAATCTTATTCCAACAAAAAGTAGGACTGACAGACACACTTACTTACGAAATTCCAAAAGAGGCTAAGACCGGACAAGCTGTAAAAGTAAAGATAAGAGGAAAAGAGAAAAGTGGAATAATTTGGGCAATTCATAATAAAAAGCCTTCTTTCAAAACTCTGATGGCAGAAATTGCAGAAGACATTCCCCTTCTGACCGAAAACCAAATCAAAATCATCAACTGGATGTCAAAATACTACTTTTGCCCTTTATTCAAAGTATTAAAACTCTTCATTCCAAAAAGGAATCTGGAAAGAAAAGAAATAAAGTCCAAACCGACAAAACCTGATCAAATTATTAGATCAAAACCCCTAAAGCTAACTGAGGAACAACAAAAAGCCGTCGACACTATTCTCAAAAGCAAAAAGAATAATTTTTTGATATACGGAGTGACCGGATCAGGAAAAACCGAAGTCTATTCACGCATAGCCAAGCAAAGCATCAAGAACGATAAACAAGTGCTATTCTTAGTTCCGGAAATCTCCCTCACCCCCCAGATGATCAATTATTTTGAACAATCAACCGGAATCCCGGCCACAGTCATCCATAGCAAACTCTCGGAGGGTGAAAAATACAGAGCATGGGAATCAATCTGGAAAAACGAAGCAAAACTAATAATTGGTTCCAGATCTGCAATATTCGCACCATTCCAGTCCCTTGATCTCATAATAATCGACGAAGAACACGAAAATTCTTACAAACAGGACAATTCACCAAGATACAAAACCCACAAAATAGCAGAAAAAATCCAACAGATACGCAGTGAGCAAAGCGAACGAAGTATCCATTCTTCCAAAAAGCCAAGCGCAATAAAAATAGTCCTTGGTAGCGCAACTCCATCCATAGAAACAGCAGAAATCCTCAAAGACTCAACTATTAAACTCGAAAACAGAATTGGCAACACAACCCTACCGAAAATCGAAATTGTAGACCTCCGGGAAGAATTCCAAAAAGGAAATTACTCCATATTCTCAGACAGACTCAGAGAAGAACTCACACAAACCCTAAAAAACAAACAACAAGCCATCCTTTTCCTAAACAGAAGAGGTTCGGCCTCATCTATAGTGTGTAGAGATTGCGGAATCAAAATCGAATGTGACGATTGCGAACTCCCAATGACATTCCACGCAAAAACACTACAAAATCCGTCACTAATTTGTCATCATTGTGGAAAAATCAGCACTCCCCCAACCGTTTGCCCAAACTGCAAAGGAGTTCACATCAAATTCCTCGGCATCGGAACACAAAGAATAGAATCAGAACTACTAAAAGAATTTCCACAAGCACGAGCCCTACGAGCAGACAAAGACACCACTTCAACCAAACATGGATTCCACGATATATACAAAGCCTTCAAAAACCACGAAGCGGATATTCTCATAGGAACACAAATGATAGCCAAAGGTTTGCACCTGCCTAAAGTAAACCTGGTAGGTGTTGTTCTCTCCGACATCGGCCTGAACATCCCGGACTTCAGAACAGCCGAGAGAAATTTTCAACTAATGACTCAAGTCTCAGGACGCGCAGGCCGAGGCAAAGAACCGGGAAAAGTAATAATCCAGACTTATTCTCCCGACAACACTTCCCTGCTCTACGCACAATCGAACAATTACGCCGAATTCTTTAATTTTGAACGAACCCAGCGTCGCATTCTCTCGTATCCGCCATTCGGAAAGCTCACAAAAATCGTAATCGAAGAAAAATCATTACAAAAATGCAAAGATCGCGCAGACAAAATAGAAAGAACATTATGGAAAAACGCCAGAGAACTAAATTTCACAGAAGAGCTTGAAATAAACATTTATCCGGCATACCTCCTCCGCCTCCGCAACAAATACAGGTACATAATTCTCATAAAATCCAAATCGGAAAAAGAAATAATCCACAAAGTATTAGAAAAACTGGAAAAAGAAGATATAATGGACCCCGGAATCAAAATAGACATCGATCCGATAACAACAAGCTAATGAAACGAATTCTATCCGGAGTACAACCAAGCGGCCGTGCACATCTAGGAAACTACCTCGGTGCAATAAGACAGCATATTGAAATGGCTAAAGAATATGAGGCATACCTTTTCATTGCAGACCTTCACGCACTCACAACCGTGAAAGATCCAAAACAAATGAAAGAGCAAACATACGACCTCGCCGTTTCATACCTCGCTCTTGGCCTCAACCCGGAAAAAACCGTATTCTTCAAACAATCAGATCTCTCTGAACACGCTGAACTATGTTGGATCTTCGATTGTATGGTAAAAATACCATTTCTAGAAAGAGCACACGCATGGAAAGACGCCCAAGCTAAAGGGAAAAAGGAATCAACTGTTGGACTTTTCAATTATCCAATTCTACAAGCTGCAGACATTCTACTTTACAAACCGGATATAGTTCCGGTTGGCCAAGACCAAAAACAACACATAGAAATGACTCGCGATATAGCCACAACATTCAACAACACTTACGGAGAAACATTCAAAATACCGGAACCGTTCATCAAAAAAGAAGTTGCAGTAGTCCCGGGAACTGACGGCCAAAAAATGAGCAAATCATACGGAAATACTATAGAAATCTTTGCAGACGACGCAACTCTCAAAAAACAAGTAATGAGCATCGTCACAAACTCAGTCCCAGTAGAAGACCCTAAAGACCCAAAATCCTGCAACGTTTTCCAAGTCTATAAACTTCTTGGGACAGAAGATGAAACCAAAGAGCTTGAAAACAGATACCTAAAAGGCAACTTCGGATACGGCGACGCAAAAAAAGCTTTACTAACAAAAATCCTAGATCATTTCAAAGAAGCCCGCGAAAAATACCAAGAACTATTCCCAAAAAAAGATTATGTTTACGGAGTAATCGAAGAAGGCAACAAAAAAGCTAAGGAACAAGCCAGCAAAACCCTAGAAGAAGTAAAGAAGAAAGTAGGATACAAATAATCAAAATACAAAACTTTTCTCCTTGCACTTTCCACTACCTTCATTTAAATTTAGAAGAAGTTAAGGGCATTTAAAATCATTGAAAATTGTGTAAATACATCTTTGTTACGGGAGGTGTCTGTAGCTCATTAGGCAAAGGCATCGCGACTGCATCAATAGGGGCACTGCTAAAATCCCTCGGACTTAAGGTCTTCACCCAAAAGCTCGACCCCTACCTTAACGTCGACCCCGGAACAATGAGCCCATTTCAACATGGAGAAGTATTTGTAACAGACGATGGAGGTGAGACAGATCTCGATCTTGGACACTACGAAAGATTCATCGACACAAGCCTTAGCAAAATGTCATCAATTTCAACAGGGAAAATTTATAGCAAAGTTTTGGACAAAGAACGAAAAGGAACATACCTTGGAAAAACTATTCAAATCATTCCACATATTACGAATCAAATTCAGGATGAAATTACTAATGCAGCCAAGAAAAGTGGATGCGACGTAATGATTTGCGAACTGGGAGGAACAGTTGGAGATATCGAAGGACAACCATTTCTGGAAGCAATTAGACAAATGCGATACAAGCACGGGCCAGACAACACACTATTCATTCACCTAACACTCCTGCCATACCTAGCGGCATCAAAAGAATTAAAAACAAAACCAACACAAGCCTCAGTAAGAGAACTTCGATCAATGGGAATTCATCCGGACATAATCATGCCACGCTCAGACCATCCTGTTAAAAAGGAACACCTAAAGAAAATCGCACTATTCTGCGACGTAGAAGAAAACTGCGTAATCCCGGCATTAACAGTAGACACGATCTATGAAGTCCCATTAAATCTACAACATTATAAAATCACACAACTAATTGCTAAAAAATTAAAACTAAAAAAGAGCAAACCAAACCTCACCGATTGGAAAAAAGTCGTAAAAATGATCAAAGCTAAAAAATCCAAACTCAAAATTGCATTAGTAGGAAAATACACAGGATTAGACGATGCATACATTTCAGTAATCGAATCATTAAAAATTGCATGCTACCACGAAAAACGCGATCTCAAACTCATCTGGGTTTCATCAGAAAAACTGGAAGAAAAAGACAAAAAAACATGGAAAGATCTTCGCTCAGCTGATGGAATTGTAGTTCCGGGTGGATTCGGAACAAGAGGAACTGAAGGAAAAATCCTAGCAGCAAAATATGCACGTGAAAATCGCATCCCATACCTCGGCCTTTGCCTCGGAATGCAAATAATGACAATCGAATTTGCACGACACGCACTAAACAACAAAGAAATAACTTCCGAAGAATTTGACGAAGTAAAATCAACTAACAAAGAAAACCACATCATCCATTTTCTTCCGGGACAACACAAAGATAGAGCAAAAGGAGGAACACTCAGACTCGGAGCATACGACTGCAAACTCATAAAAGGCACAAAAACTTACAAACTTTATAACAAAATAAACATTCAAGAACGCCACAGACACAGATACGAATTCAACAATGATTTCAAAAAACCCTTAGAAAAAGTGGGAATGATCTTCTCAGGAATAAATCCTCAATCAAACCTCGTCGAAATTGCTGAACTAAAGAACCATCCCTTCATGATCGGCTGCCAATTCCACCCGGAATTCAAATCACGACCAAACAAACCCCATCCACTCTTCCACGGGTTGATAAAAGCGGCAAAGAAGAGGCGATGAATCTTTGCTAAATCCCAGCATTTTGCTAGAATCAACACATGCCAATATTTTCCTATACCGTAGCAAACAAAGAGGGTAAAAAACTTAGTGGAACCGTTGAAGCTCCAGACGAACAAACAGCCAGAATCGAGCTCAACAATCTGGGCTTTTCCATATTAGATTTAAAAGAAACCCAAGAGGCCCCACAAGTAGACAGCAAATTTACAAAATTCGTCTTCGAAGCAATAGATAAAAATTCCAAACTGGTAAGTGGAACAATTCCGGCAGAAAATGAAGAGGACGCCTTTTTCAAACTAAAATCGGAATACGCATTAACAGTTTCTGCACTCTGGAAAGAAGGGGCCGATGAAAAAGAAATTGCTGAAGCAAGAAAAAAAGGAACTCAGACTCTCCAAAACGAACTTGTAAAAGAAGAGGAACAAAAAGTAAAAGAAGATCTCAAACAACAAAAAGAAGAACAATTCACAAAAACAAAAATCGAATACATTCTAAAAGAAGTCCATAATATTCTTCAAACCTTCGATCGAGACATCAACATGGAAAAAAAGGCTGAAATAAATAAAAGATTGAACAAAATCTTAAGAATAAAACAAAGTAAAAACCTTAACTACATACTCGCATCCGCGGAAGATCTCCTCAAATACATCCAAGAACAAGAAAAAACCCTTAAAGAACAAGGAAAACAAGAAAAACAACTAGAACTACACATAAGAACCAAAAAACTCCTCGACGAACTCAACAAATCCTCCTCCCCAAAATCAATTTCGGACGACATCATAACAAAAATTGGCAACTGGGAACAAGCACACACCGGAAAAAAAGAAAAAGAAAAAGCAACTACCCTATTCATCGGATCAGTTCTAGCCAGAATCAAAAGCTGGTTCACAACTCCCCCACAATTCGCGGCGATAAAAGAACAAATAAAAGTCTATAATCGACAACTTTGGGAATTCGTAAAACTTTATTTCAAAGAACCCGCACCGGAATACAAAGCAAAGGTAAAAGCTTCGCTTAAAACAATCTGGAAAGCCAGAAAAAAAGCTATCCACAGCCTTGCGCAAGCAAAAAAACTATTAAAAGACCGAAGAAATACAGAGCAATCAGACGATCACATTATAATGTCATTCATAGAAGAACTAAACACGTTAACCGGATGGCTATTAGCCTTCTACCTAATCTACTACATAGTTTCGCTCTACATAACTACAAAAAGCTTTGGCCTCACAGAAATCCCACAAGCATTCTTCGTATACGACAGCCAATTATTCAAATTTATACTTGCAATAATATTCCTACTTCACGCCACAACTTCATTAAAAGTGAACTTTTTCAAAAAAAGCGTGATCGCAAGTTTTATACTCTTACCGGTCTTCCTATTTGGAAGCATTGTTGTGTTACTTAACTTTTAGACATGCACCCTGAATTCATACAAACCAAATATTTTACTATAAACACTTTGTGGATTTTCTTCGCAGCAGCTTTGATCGTCGGCACATATGTATTTGTGAAATTAACTGTAAGAAATGGTCTTAAAATTCAGTTTATTTCAGAACATTCGTGGGGAATTATTTTGTGGTCAATAGTTGGAGCAAGAGTTTTGTCACTAATACTAAACTACAAAACATATTTTTATGAATTCAGCTTCGAAGCTTTGATCAAAGTCCTTTATATTTGGGATAAGGGATTGAGCCCAACAGGTGCACTTGTCGCATTTGTTTTATTTCTAATATACATTTGCAAAAAAAATGAACAGGACTTCTGGAAATGGATTGATGTTCTCACGCCTTCAATATTAATAGGATTATCAATAGGCTATATTGGAACATTTTTTGAGGGAATTAATTACGGAAAACCTACTTCCCTACCCTGGGGCGTAAACTTTGAGAGTTCACAGATCAAGTACACTATTCCTATTCATCCAACCCAAATATATGCTTTCCTTTACACCCTGGCAATCGCTATAACGCTCATACTGATAAGCAAAAAAAAGGCCGGCTTCATAGGTTTGATCGGAATTGCGTCCTTCAGTTTTATAAACTTCCTCGAACAATTTCTAAGAGGAGACGATACATTATTATTATTTGGAATTCGAGTCCCACAAGTCATTATGCTCATTCTCTCGATAACATCTGGCATATTCTTATATTTTCACTATAATAAGCCCACAAAGACTAATAAATCTAAATAATCATCATGGAATATATAAAATCAATCTTCAGCTATTTTTTCACATCAAATCCAGGAACAGAATTCAGTTACTATGTCCCCGTTCTGGTTTTTGCTGCCGTACTAATCCTTGGATCAATTCTATTTTCTCAATATTACAAGAAAAAGAAAAAAACTGATTTCGCATTTAAAAGATTATTCAAAAAACTCAGCAGCAGAATGCTTCTATTTGGGATTCTATTCTTAGTTTTAATGGCTTTCCGATACGAAAACATCCCATACTTCTCGATGAGAATTCTCCTCTATCTTACTGCATTAATATTCTTATATTTCATTTATAGATATATCAAAATCTACGCAGTAAAATATCCGAAAGAGAAAGAAAACACACAACCAAAACAGCACGTAGAGAATAAAGAGGAAAACAGGTACTTGCCTAATAAAAAGAGAAAATAACAATTTGCAGGTTTTGCAAAAAACCGAGGACGTTTCGAGAAGATTTCTAATTTCCTAGTCCAATTTCACGATCTTGTATTCAACCGATCCTGCCGGTATTATTGCTTTGACCGTATCTCCTTTTTGTCGATCAAGGAGCACACTTCCAATTGGCGATTCGTTAGAAATCTTACCTTCGAAAGGATCTGCCTCTGTTGAACCAACTATTGTATAAACATCAAGTTCATCTTTTTTCTTAGTAACATTCTGTAAATGAACTGTTGTTCCCAATTGAACAGTTTTTCCTTCCTTACTTTTACCGGAAATTATCTTCGCATTCTTTACTTTCTCTTCTAGTTCAAGAATTCTTCCTTCCACAAAGGCTTGTTCATTTTTTGCCTCTTCATATTCGGCATTTTCTGATAAATCCCCATAAGAAATTGCTTCTTTGATTCGAGCAGCAACTTCTTTTCTCTTTATATTTCTCAAAAGATCAAGTTCATCATTTAGTTTTTCTAAACCTTCTTTTGTAATCAAAGTAGCCTTTTTACCATCTTGTGTATAAAACTCATCATGCACTATAGGCTTTGCATCATCTTTTTTAGTCTTCTTTACCATAATATTTTGGTTAATAAATTCGCTGGCACGAACGATTAATGTGGACGAATTTTTGAACTTGTAGGATGTTCCTTTAGTTTTTGCAATACTTTCGCTTCAATCTGACGAATACGCTCTCTTGTAACATGAAACTCCTGCCCCACTTCTTCCAAAGTGTGACCAACTCCATCCTTTAGTCCAAAACGCATTTCAATAATCTTTCTTTCACGTGGCGAAAGATATTGAAGCATTTCGTGTATATTTTCTTTTAATAATTGTCTATTTGTAGATTCTGCCGGACTCAAAGCTTCATCATCTTCAATAAAATCTCCAAGTTTACTATCTTCTTCCGTTCCAACAGGTGCTTCCAACGAAACAATATCCTGTGAAATCTTCAAAATATGTCTAACCTTCTTTATTTCCATATCCATTTCCGCAGCCAATTCTTCGATCAACGGTTCACGCCCAAGCTCCTGTACAAGCCTTCTCTGCGCATGAGTAAGCTTGTTGATCGTTTCCACCATATGCACAGGGATACGAATCGTTCTGGCTTGATCTGCAATAGCACGAGTGATAGCCTGACGAATCCACCAAGTAGCATATGTAGAAAACTTGAATCCCCGATTAGGATCGAATTTTTCAACCGCACGGAAAAGACCGATATTTCCTTCTTGAATCAGATCCAAAAATGAAAGTCCACGACCAATGTATTTCTTGGCAATACTCACAACCAATCTCAAATTCGCTTCAGCAAGCTTTGATTTTGCAGATTGATCTCCCTTTGCAATACGACGAGCCAAATCCACTTCTTCCTTTGCCGTCAATAATGAAACTTTACCAATTTCACATAGATATAATCGAATCGAATCATTTGCAATCTCACGAAATTCTGCTTCTTTTTTCACCTTTTTCTTTTTCTTTTCAGCCGCTGTCTCAGTTTTTACAGGCTTTTCATCCTCCTCCTCCTCTTCCTCTTCGCCTTTTTTTCCTTTCTTTTTCTTAGTTTTAACTTTTTTCTTATCTTCTACCTTTACTTCTTCCTCCAAATCAAACATTACTGACTCTTTTGTATCTAAAACCTCCACACCAAGATCCATAAACAAGCTATAAATCTCGTCAAGAAGTATAAGATCACTCTCAATATTCGGCATAGCCTTAAGAAGCTCTTGTTGAGTAATAAATCCCTGTTGTTTCCCTTTATTCACAAGATGTCCTACCTCCTTTGGAAACTTTTCCATCTCCTCGTCCGTGAGATGAGTAATAAATTTGCTGGTTCTAGCCATATTTTAATTATCAGACAATAATTTTTGTTGCTCTTTTAAAAGTTCTATCAACTTCTCTTTTTCATTATTTTTTTCAGCCTCCACAACTTGTGTCCTTATATCGTTTAATTTCTTGCTTTTCCTTGTTTTTTTCATCTTGTCAACAAGTTTTTCAACCTCCTCTTCAACCGATTTCTCCGCTAACTTTCCGTACTTCTCTTCAACGTAAAGCAACAAAATATCTAACTCCCCTCTAACACTAGCCAAAAATCCCTTATCCAAATTCCACTCTCTTAGGTCATTTCGCGACTTATTATACTGATCATACAAAGCCTTGTAAACATCTTTCTCCATACCATTAAAATCATTTTCATCAACCCTTTTTGGCAATATTTTAAACATCTGAGGATTTTCCAACACAATCCCACAAACCACTTGTTCAAGGGAAAACCCCTCGGTTTTCTCCACACTCTCACCCTTCTCACGAGCAGGATGATCAACCGGAAGCGAAAAACTTTCTAACTCATCATACAAAAACTGCTCCTTCATCCCCAATTTAGTCGCCAAGTCACGTACATAAAAATCCTTGCCCGAAGGCGAAAGTTGCTTCAACAAAGGCAAAAGCTCCTTTATCACAACATGCCGCCCTTCAAACACCTCAATATCATTAACCTCCACCAATTTATCCGCATAGAAACTAATAAAATCCACAGCCTTATCAATAAATTTTATAAACTCCTTCCCCCCTTTATCCTTGACCAAATCTGCAGGATCCTTCCCCTCAAATCCACTCACGGTCTTCACCACCGCATCCACATTACTCAAAATCGAATATGACCTCTTCGTAGCCTCAAATCCGGCTTTATCCAAATCAAAACAAGTAACCACATTACCGGTCAAACGCTTAATCAACGTCGCCTGATCACTAGTCAAAGCTGTTCCACTAACCGCAGCTATATTCTTGATTCCCTCTTGATACGGAAGAATCACATCAAAATACCCTTCCACCAAAATGATTCTATCATTTTCCTTCACACTAGCCTTGCTATGATACAATCCATAAAGAACCCTACTTTTGTTATAAATGCGATTCTCAGGCGAATTCAGATACTTTGGCATTTGATCCTTCTTTAGAGCACGCCCCCCAAATCCACAAACTCGACCAAGATAATCAAATATTGGAAACATCAACCTTCCACGAAACTTATCATAAATCTCATCTGATCCAACTCCTTTAGCCGAAACAAACCCGGATTTTATCAAAACTCGCTTACTAATCCCCTTTTTTATTAAATAAGGATATAACGCATCATACTTATTTGAAGAAAAACCAACCTTAAATTCTTTTATAGTCTCGTCCTTCATTCCCCTCTTATACAAATACTCCAAAACCTTCTTTCCATCATCGGTTTTATATAATTGCCCTTCAAAAAACTCACATGCCAAATTATGCGCCTTAAAATATTCATCTTTCTCGTTTTTCCCTTCTTTCTTTGCAAACTTCGACACGTTGTCTATTTTTACACCAGCCTTGTCAGCCAAAATCTGCAAAGCCTCTGTAAACTCCGCCCCCTCAACTTCTTCAATAAAATTAAACATATCCCCACCCTTGTTACACCCAAAACAATGACAAATCTGCTTTTCCGGACTAACTACAAAGCTCGGAGTTTTCTCACTATGAAAAGGGCAAAGCCCCTTATAATTTCGCCCCGCTTTTTTCAGCTGAACATAAGCCCCAACGACCTCCACAATATCCAACCGAGCCTTAATATCCTCTACAACATCAGCCATAGGAATTACTTATACCTTACTTTTTGTTCGGAATCAATACGAGCGCCGAAGCGAGAAGAAGCATCAAAACCACTAGCCCAATAAGAACAAAGAACTTTTGCTGACTGGAAACAAAACTTACCGCCGCAAATCCGAAAAACGCTGTAACAATCAAATATAAAACAACCACTTTCCTCTCGGAAAAACCTAAATCCAACAAACGATGATGCAAATGCTTCAAATCCCCTTTCCAAAACTTTTTCCCACTAAATATTCTCCGCAGAACCACCCAAACCATATCCAAAATAGGTATCCCAAGAACCAAAAACGCTGTTGCTATCTTTCCTCCGGAAAAAATAGCCAAAGTAGCGATCACAAAGCCCAAAAAAGTACTCCCACCATCCCCCATCAAAATACGTGGCTTGGGAAAATCGAAAATGAAGAAAGAAAGCGACACCATTGCCAATATTAAAGAAATAGTAGCAACACCAACCTGCGAAGAAGGATCAGCATGCACCCCGGGATGCACACTCAAAATAAACAAGGTAACCCCCGCAATAAACCCAATACCACTAGTCAGCCCACTCACACCATCCACAAAATTCATAGTATTCAAAATCACCATTACCCACATAATCGTAAACACAGCACTCAAAATCATCACGCCATATATCACAGGCGCACTCAAAACCAGCTCTCCAATAAAAGGAATATTAATAGAAAGAATTCCCACCCCAAATGCCACCAACACAACTGCAGCCAAAAACTGCACTCCCAAGCGCAAAAATGGACTCAATCCAAGCAAATCATCAAAAAATCCCAGCAAAAATATCATCGTCCCACCCACAAGAAGACCAATCAAGGTCGAAGTAAGCGGCACAAACAACAATACAGAAATCAAAAACGCCAAATAAATAACTATCCCTCCATAATAAGGAATAGGTTTCCGCTCAATCCCATATCTATGAGGCCGATCCAAAAGCCTAAGCTTCGGAAAAACACGCAAAGCAACAAGAACCAGCGCAAGTCCCAAAAGAAATGCGCTGATCCCGACAATTAAATACTGATCTATGACTTCTAATATATACATAGCGAGAAGATTCTATCATAGTGTTGACTAACTCCACCAGACCTTTGAGAATTTTATTCCACCCTTATCATTTTCTACAACCCCAACCGCTTTTCCCCCATAAAAAGCCACAACCACCCCCTCCTGTTCAAGTTTTTTATCCAAAAGTACCTTCCCATCCTTCAAGCCTTCAAATTCCTCATCAGAAAGATCTATTGTCGCGAAATTCCTCCCCATTTCCTCCATAGAAATCAACCTTTGATCAACATTTTTACCCAAAACCTCGAGAATCACCGCATCCCCTACGGAAAAACTCCCTATTTTCGTCCTTCTCAAATCACCCACGTACCCACCGCATCCCAACTTTTCACCCAGATCATTAATCAAAGACCTTATATAAGTTCCCGAACTACAACTCACACGAAACCTAACCTCAGGCCAATCATATTCAACTATCTCAAAATCATCAATCCGAATATTACGAGCTTTCAACTCAACTTTCTCCCCACTCCGAACAATATCAGAAGCACGTCTTCCACCTACCTTCAAAGCAGAATACTTAGGCGGCATCTGCGAAATCTCTCCAGTAAAGCCGCTAATAGACTCCAGTATCTCAGATTCGCTAACCTCGCCAGAAAAATCAGTTTTCACAACCTCTCCATCAGAATCAAAAGTATCAGAAACATACCCAAACCTCCCCACAACCTCGTATTCCTTATCAAAACCAATCAAATACTCCAGCAGCTTCGTTCCCTGCCCCACAGCCACAATCAACAAGCCCTCCGCCAATTTATCCAAAGTCCCACTATGCCCAACCTTCTTCTCCCCAATCATTCGACGAATATTCCGAACAACATCAAAAGAAGTCATCCCCTTTTCCTTATCAATAAAAAAGAAACCGTTCATAAAACTTAATTACTTTTCATCACATTCTCCCTTTTCACCCATTCATCCGGCCTAATTTCCACTTCAAACTCTCTATTTAATAGTTCTTCAACAACATCCTTGTCATTCCAAGGCACCTTCTTTCCTCGAACAATCATTATCTCCTCACAACCCTTACCGGAAATAACTACGGTATCCCCTTCTGTAGCCCTGGTCAAAGCCAATCTTATAGCCTCTCTTCTATTCGGAATTTTCCAAAAATCCTTGCCCTCTTTCCTGGGAATCCCTTCCGCAATCTGATCAATTATACTATATTCATCCTCTTCATAAGGATCATCATCGGTAAGAATAATATAATCCGCATATTCATTCGCAATTCGTCCCATATCAGGCCTTTTGCCCTTATCCCTGCCTCCTCCGGTCGCACCAAATACTGAAATCAAATTCCCCTTAGTTAATTTTCTATAAAGAGACAACAAATGCTCCATTGCCTCAGGAGCATGAGCGTAATCCACAATAACACTATAACCCTGGCCCGCATCCACATGCTCAAACCTACCCGCAATAGACGAGCTAGCCTCTATCGCTTTTTTAATAGTTTCAATCGGAACTTGCAAACTAAGCCCAACCGCACAAGCGGCCAAAGCATTATAGACATTAAATTCACCAGGCAATTTCAGCTCAATCGGAATAGCATTATTTGGCACATGAAGCACAAAATGTGAGCCTTCAGGCTTTTTCTCAATTTCAGCCGCATAAACCGTCGCACCCTTCAAACCATAGGTGATTTTTCGATCTGCAACATTTTGATTGAAAAAATTGTAATATTTATCGTCGGCATTCATAACCAAAACTTTTGGAACACCAAATTTTTTGCGCCCTTTCGATACTATTCTGAAAAGCTTTCCCTTTTCATTTAAATAAGAATTGAAGCTTCCATGATATTCAACATGATCCGGAGTCACATTTGTGACAACAGCCATATCAAAATTTATTCCAAAAATTCTGGATTGAGCAACAGCATGAGAAGTGACTTCTACTACAGCATATTTACACCCCTCCCTTACCATTTTTCGCAACAATTTCTGCAATTTAAACGGGCTCATAGTTGTTTGTTTGTTCGCATTTACCCATCTTTCTTCATTTATCTGAAAATTAATCGTCGAAGTCATACCCACTTTGTATCCGGCAGTATTGAGAACATTTGTAATCAAATTTACAACAGTAGTTTTGCCATTCGTCCCGGTAACTCCTATAACAATCATATTATCAGCAGGGAAAAAATAAATAAGAGCGGCCAAAAATCCCTTGATTTTGTGGAACAAAAGCCGCAAAGGATGCCTGTCCGGAATGATTTTTCGAAAGAAATTAAACATAATTGATCTATTTACTGGTCGAATTATACCAATTTTTCACAAATTCAACATCCTTAGAAATTTGATTTTTTAACTCTGCTAATTTTTTGAATTTTTTTATATTTCTAATCTTTTTATATGCCTCCACTTCAACCATTGTTCCCGGAGAAACCTCCTCTTCCCAGTCCAACAAAAAAGCCTCGCAAATGGGTTCTTTGTCATCAAAAGTAGGCCTCGGCCCAAGGTGAATCGCAGCCAAAACGAACATACTATCAACAAAGACTTTCCCTGCAAAAACCCCCTGCTCGTCACCATCATAAGGAATATTGATGGTTGGATAACCGATAGTTCTGCCAATTTTTCTACCCAACCCTACTTGTCCTTTTATTGTAATCACGAAAGAAATATACCATAATGCTTAACATGAAACTCACAAAAACATTAGTTTTAGTTAATTTATTTTTTCTCCAATCATATTTAGTAAGGTTTTCGATCGGCGGATATCCCACAAATCTTCAAGAAATTTTGATAGGAATTACAGCGATAATTTTCATTGTTGAAATAATAAAAAATGGAAAACTTTTGCAAACCATAAAAAATATTTGGAAACACAAAATAATACTTGCATTCATCGGATTGACTGTGATTTCACTAGGATTAATTTTTTCTGGAATAATCACAGTTTCCCCTCCATTAACAGAAAACTTAGACCTCATAAGACATTTGAAATTCCTATTTTTCGCCACAACATTAGGCTTCATTTTCCTGGAAACTTTTCAAACAAAAAAGAAAAGATCAGCAGCAATTATGATAGCGGGCCTCGGAGCAATTATCTTCGGGATTTTCTCCATAATTTACAACCTATCAGGATACAACGTCGCCCACGACTTGAGGCTCCTCGGCCCCCTCGACGCGGCCGTATATCTCGCGTTCTACCTAACTCCGTTTTTCCTTTATTTCTCAACAAAATTCATTGATTCACCCCGCAAAAAATCATACCTTTTTTACGCAATAATTTTGGCATTTTTGATTCTCGCAACCCGTTCAATGGGAGCAATCGGAGGATCATTTTTAGTAATACTAATCTATCTAGTAAAAACCGGTAAATTTTTAAAAAACAGAACATCAAAAATATCACTTTTAATAATTTCAGTAATAATTTTTGGAGGGATTTTTTACACAAAGATCCTTCCGGCTTTCCAGACAAACTACTCAAGCTTAAACGAAAGAGGAGAAATTTGGACAACAGCCGCAGACCTCTTGAAAGAGCCAAAAAACGCCATTTTCGGAGTGGGATTCGGTCAATTTCAAAACCAATATTTTGAAAATGTCGCCACTGTTCTCGACGGACAACCTCTTGATTTTTATGTCCTCCAACCACACAATATTTTCCTACTTTTCATTCTAAATTATGGAATTCTGGGATTACTTTTCCTCGGATTTCTGATCTTTCAAACCATCAAAAAAATCGCCAAATCTGAAAAACCCGGCTTCGCACTTTTCATAATTTTATATTTTCTGATTCATGGCCTAATTGACACACCATTCTTCAAAAACGACCTGTTAATTTTGCTAATAATCTTCCTGGAAATGGGTCTCGAGATTCCTGCAAAAGTCAGTAGCTACTCAACCCCGAAACCAAATCCCTTAAAACGTCGATAGGACTATTGGCAGTAGTAACTCCGGAAGCCAGCAATACCCCGCTAGCCCCTAGTTCAAGCGCTATTCTCACGTCCTCCCCAGTCTTCACTCCAGCTCCAACCAATACTTTCCCCTCCCCCAATCTTTCAACAGAATTTTTTATCACATCCGGATTCGCTTTCGAAACACTAACATCTCCACCAATCAATTCCGACGGTTCCACAGCAACCAAATCCGGCCCATATCCAACAATTTTCTCCGCCGCTTCCGCGTCATTTGCACAAGCCACAACAAAAAGCCCAACATCTTTAGCCCGTTCAATGCTTTTTTTCAAAATCTCATCATCAATCTGATATTCAGCGTGATTCAACAAAGTTCCAACAGCCCCAACATCCCGAACCGCCTCCGGCAAAATATGTCCGGTATACGAACCAAAAGAAACCGGATCCACATGCTGTGCAAAAACCGGAATATCAACACTCTTACAAACCTCAGCCAGATCTACAATATTCACAGCAATAGCAATATTCGCGCCGGTTTCCTTCGCAACTTTTTCATGGCATTTCGCAAGTTCAACCGCACTACTTACTCGAACCATCGCCTCCGAATTTTCATTTCCGGTCGCTTGTTCGTAGAGCTTAAAATTTACAATAATTATCGGCAAATCCATACGCCAAATATACACAAAAGCCAGCCTTAAACAAATTGACCTTTGAGCTTATTTTTGATATAATAATACAATCGAATTAAAAATATATTTAAAAACAAAAATAAACAAAAAAATATGAATATTCGAAAACTTCTAAATTCTCTTTTCCAAGAAAAAAGATTATTGCAAATTAACCGTGAGCCCGGACCATCCGGAGCTCCCGCTACAGCACCAAAACCAAAACTCAACACACCACAAAAACTCGAAGCGGAAAAGCAAAAACTTCGTGGAGTAACCGCAAAACAAAGACAACAAATCGAACCGGAACGTGGAGTAAAAAATCCAAAAGAAGATGCGGTAGACAAATACCTGGACACGCTCGACGACAAAAAATTTGATGCAATTCTTAGAACAGGATCGGTAATGGTTCAAGTTGGAAGTAGAGAGGAAGTACTTGATACAAGTGCATTCTCGACTGAACAAGTAGATAAAATCGTTGCATTCGCAGTAAAAACGACAAAAAATTTAAAAGCATTCCTTGATGACCTCTCAACGCAAAGCATCAACAAAAAAATCAGGATTGAGAAATTGAGTGACAAATCCAGAACTGCATTAATCAATGCCACAAAAGACAAACCAACAGAACTAAAACCATTATTTGAAAAACTCTTATCAGCTAGTGTTTCAGCGGATCAAACAATCGCAACTGTAGAAAAAAACTTCCAATCTGACAAAACATTGGTCAACTCAATGATCGAAATAATTCTAAGCAAAAAAGATTTCATACAGAAATTATCCCCGACAAGTATTGCAACATTTTTGAATGTAACAACCGACAAAGAAACTTTCAACAAAATTTTCAACAAGTTAGACAACAGAAAATTATCTTTGCTCCTATTCACACAATTGAAACCTGAATTGAAAATCAACATTTTCCTCTCGTTAACAAACGGCCTGGAAGAGCTGGTGGACGAAGTCGCATTAGAAAATCTGGTTTTATTTGTCTATGCAAATCCAAATCAATTAAATTTACTGATTCCAAGACTTATCGAAAATCCAAAAATAATTGAAAAAATTGGTCTAGCAGGATGCATCAAATTAGTTGTTGAAACCTTCGGAAAACCTGGACAAGAAAATTTACAAAAACAACTTCTTGCAAATATTTCCGGAGCAAACAAACTTTCAATTTACAACATCAAGTCGATTCCAGTTGCTATCAGAATGGCAATTTACGAAAGTTTCAATGTTGATATGAAGAAAGGTCTCAAAAAGCCTAAAACTGCAGATCAACTACGTACAGAAAATCAAAATCTATTGAAAAAAGAAAAAACGGATTACTTAAAAAAATACAAAACTGGAGAACAAAAAATCGCATCAGTTCCTGGATTTTCAATTGTCGGAAGAGATATCAAATTTGGAATTAAAGGAGTTGATCGAAGTTTCAAAAAAAGCGCAAGATTCCTAAATGAATTAGCAAAACCGGAATACGATTCGGCAATAAAAGTAAAACTGGCATGCTACAGAGAACTTTTACGAATCATAACAGCAGACAACAGTATCAAAACAAACAGACACAAACTCAAAGGCGATTGGAAAGGCTCAAATACAGAACTTCAGGCAAGCCTAACAAAATATTCAGAAATGATCACAAAACTCGACAAAGGAGGCCAAGCCCCTGACAAAAGAACCATGTCAGGAAAAGTCACAATTACCCCCCCGGCAGCAGCTCCTGTAAAAGCAGGCGTACAACCTGGAACACAACCAGCAAATGCCAAAAAAGGCCCTGCAGAAAAACTCAAACCACAACAAATACATGAAAGAATTTTAGCAAACCTAAAAGAACAAGGAATCAGAATTATCTTACCGACCGGAACAAAACTTCCACTTTTGAAAGCAACAGAAGCTTTCGATGGATTACGAAGACCTACTCTAAAGATTCAACGTGCAGTCATGGATGCGAAAGACTTGGGTGAACTTTCAAAAGTTCTGAAAGAAAACGGACAAAAAATTAAGAACTACGTAGAAAAAGTTCTAAAACTCAACGGAGTAAAAATCGAAATTACGGTAAATGTAACTAAAAAACTCAACGGTAAAGAAACAAAAATTTCCAAAACAATCGTATGGGACCAAAACAACCCGGAAAACGGCGGATTTGTAAAAGTTGGAGCTGAATGGCTACTTGGAAAAAAAGGAAAAACAACCTACAAAAGCAGTGCTGAACTCCTCCTTGCATTAACCGGCGGAGCACCCACAAAACCCGAACCAAGCGCACCTACCGAAAAACCAAAAATGGCAAAAGGATCTGTATCCAAGAAACCATCTAAAGCACCTGTTGCACCAGCCCAAAAACCAAAAGAAATCATTGCCCCAACAGAAAAAGAAGCAATTACAAAAACAATAGAAAAAATCCAGAGCGTCGCGACCTCATTAGGCAAATCAACAGATAAATCACTGGGCGAAACGCTGGGAATAGACGCAGGCAGAAAAATCACAATAAGCACAACTCCTGAAGGTTCCGGCATGTATCCAATTTACATCGATGGACAAAAATCCAACTATATTGTAGGAATTTTCACAGTACCGGCTCAGGCGCCAAACACAGGGTTCAAATCATTATTCTCCGTTAGAAGAAAAGACCAGTCAACAGTAGACACATTCACAAGCGGAGATGAACAAGGCGTGAAAGACGAACTAACAAACGCAATCAAATCAGTATCAAACAGACAAGAATTGACACCTGAAAAACGAAAAAAAGCCATAGAAAATCTCAAAACAAGAGGCCTAAACATAGTCTTGCCACAAGGCAATGTAATCGGATCTCTAACGGTAGGACAATTCAAAGTACTTTCAGATACACTTACAAAAGTCCAAACAACAATCACCGAAGGGACAAATGTACACCAAATTATAAAAAAACTAAAAGAAGTCGGACAAAGGCTAAAGAGCTTTTCAAAACCAAATTTCCAAGATAAAGGCAAATTCGAATTCTCAATAGGAGGAAAAGTCCTCACATGGGATCCAAACGTATCGGCCGCAAACGGATTCGGAGTCATGGCTAAAGGAATGAAATGGGCAACAGAAAAGGCTTTCACCAAAAGCGCCCTCGTCGCAAAAATCACGGAATTCAAAAAAGCTCAACTCACCCCGCACCAATTCAAAATTTTCCAGAATCAAAATGAAATAAGAGAAATCGAAATAAAAAGGGAAAACGCGGGAGAAAAAAGACTCGAAAGATACAAACAAAATTACAAAACACTCGCAGGCAAAAAATTCATGATCGATAAGCAAATCGGCGACCTCGACGGCGATCAGATCGGGATACTATGGCCACGATTTACAGGATACAAAAGGGTAAACGCCATTTTGGGAAAATCCCCATTCAACGTCAAAGAAAGACTGCAAGCACGTACCGGAGCCAAATTAATCGCCGGAGAAAATTTCACGAATCTGAACGACAGAATAGATTTTGAAGACGTATTCAATCATCTGAAAAATTCCCCGGCACTGAGAGGAAAATCGATAATTCCAACGGAATATCTAAAAAACTACAAAACATTCATAAAAAAAGTTGACGAACTCACAAAAAGCAAAAAAGATCCGGAACTACTCGAAGCGATGTTCAAAGACGTCCTCGCTCCAGCATTCGAACTGATGGAAGCAATGAGCAAACTCAGATTCACTGCCGTAAGCGACGAAGAACACAAACATCTCAAAGAAGTATACTATTCCGGCGGCGAACGCTTCAAAGACCCAATGGAAATTGCGAAAGACAGCATTCCACAAAACCAGATGAATATAGTAAAAGGACTACAAACACTATTAGGATATTCTGAAAAATCGGCAGGTTCATGGAAAAAATTCCTTGGATGGCTTGGCGGAGGCAAAAGCGAAATGTATTTAGCCGACATGGACGGAAATTCATTCAAAGTCGACGAGGGAATGTTCCAAAGATATTTCAGCCCGAAAGCCGCATTATTCATGCTTTTGGAAAAAAACGGTCTATATACAATAGAAAACGGAAAAAAG
Organism: Nitrospirota bacterium; assembly: GCA_043816165.1. Taxonomy (GTDB): domain Bacteria; phylum Patescibacteriota; class Gracilibacteria; order UBA1369; family LOWO2-01-FULL-3; genus JAACEU01. Next base: position 41,006 of record JBDRIE010000027.1, read on the forward strand.
AAATTGAACGGTCCGGCGATCCTCAAAGAAGTAAATAATATGCTAAAAAGAGGCTACATCGCCCAGGCACTCAATAGATTAACTCCAAAAGGTCAAAAACCTAACAAAGAACAATACCTTCAGGCGGTAAAGAAAATCGAAAACGGATTGCCACAATACCAAATAACAAGTTTCAACGACATCGCGAATCTGAAAGGCACACACAAAATGGCTTTCCAACTTGGTTTTGTCAGCATGCAGACTGAAAGAATGGAAAATCAGGTAAGAAAAGGACTCGACGCGAAAATCGACGCCGGAATGGCATTGAAAGGAAAAGATCCAAGCAAAGTCACCGAGGGAGAAAGAGTGATTCTACGAAAACTCATCCGTGGAGGACTTTCAGAAAAAGTGGTCGCAGAAGTACATTCGAGCCTTTTATTCGCGGGCTACATGCATTTCAACTCCAAAGGAGAATTCCAAGGAGCCGGAATAGGAAAATCAATCAAACTCAGCGATGGATCTTCATTACTAATAGGAGGCGGAGCAACCAAACAGGGGCTTTCGTTCGGAATAGGACTAAATATACGTGTGACAAAACTGGAAGGAGGACAAATCGATTTCAACACAGTCATAAGCGTTTCGGGAGTAGCCGCAGGATTCAGCGCAAGCCACGATGTTGGGAAAGGAGTCCAGGCAAGCTGGTTCGCAGGAGTCGGGATGTCATGGACAAACATGCTAAATCTCGGTCTCTCAGCCGGAGTGGGACTTGATTGGGATCAGGCATTTGTAAATCTCAGTAAAGAACGAAGCAGAAAAAAAGTGGAAAAAGAAACAGGTTGGGGAAAAACAATAAAAGAATGGGCCGGAAAATCACCATCTGAAAAAATGCAAACTTTAAGAAAACTTCCACAATGGCAAGTCATAGAAAACTTGATGGCAAGATTCCCAAAACACATGACACAGGCAAATCTGTTAAGAGCGTATAACATGCATTTCGAGAATCTTAACGCCAAAATGACTCAAGGAGCGGAAAATCTAGTTCCTTTAATACCGGTAGGGATAAACACCGGCGCAATTCTTGCGGGAACAATTGCGGGAGGACCTGTCGGAGCCATAGTCGGCGCGATTGCGGGAATAAAATTCAGACTCGGAACAGTCGCGGTATTCATTCCAAAACCATCGGAAACACAAAGAATCCTAAGTCTTGCTTCCTCAAACAGAGTTGAAGCAAAAATCAGAGCAAAATTAAAACTCCTAGCCGAACAACTAAAAGAAGGAACAATACAAAACGTAAAATTCACGGAAACTACAGGAGTCGTATTTAACAGACCGGGAAGCAAGCTCGGAAAAGGACTTAGAATAGGCAAAAGACAGGTAGCTCGCCTAAACAATTTCAAAACAACAGTCACAGGCATCGAAATCAACAACGACGCGCTGAAAGAAGCAGAAGTACAGCTACAGAAAACAGCGGACGGAAGAATCGAACTAAAAATCCAAAATCTATATAATAGTGAAAATGTAGCGGACAAAGACCTCGAACTTCACATTGACCCAACATTAAAAAAACTTGGTGTAATAGTCGAAAAAGGAAGAATCTTCCTCGAAGGAGATATCGACAACCTTATTATAACAAGAGAAAGATTCATGTTCTCCCACCAGCAAGAGTCGGGAAGACCATCAATCAGAGACGTCATAACAATACGTCAAAGTTCATCATTCGAAGGTAAACAAAAAGTAACCAGAGAATGGCTGATGAAAAACGAAGGAAGTTTTGTGGAAATCCTTGCCGGACACAAAGATTTTGGAGTTCAGGACGGATACAGTGCGGAAACTACAAAACACCTTAATATAATGACAATGCACGCCGGAGTGAAAAATCTCCAGGGATGGCTGAAAGACAGTTACATTAAGAAATTATATGCAAATCGTCCGGACATTTTCAAACCCGGAGGAGAAAAGCTCATAAAGGCAGCCATCGAAGCTAATAAAAATCTTGATAAAATCAAAAACGATATCATCGGAAAAGGCGGAATGCACGAAGCATTAAAAGTCCAGACCGAAAAAGAATTCGAAACCCAGAAACTCAGACCAAATCCGAAAGAATTCTATTCAAAAATCAGAGACGCATATAATGACAAGGAATTTTTCAAAAAATATGAAAAAATTACGAATGATCCGGACAAAATTTCTCAATTATTAAAAGAAAAATTCCCTAACTTCAACGAAAGAGAATTCACAACAGCGGAAAATTATCTTAGAAACCTGTGGTTCGTAACAGCCTACAGAGCAAAAGGTTACCTATTTAGATTAGGAAAACTGGGAGTCGACAAGCCTCTAAGAAAAAAACTGGTAAAAGCAGGCTTTTGGGCAATCAGCAGACTGGATGGAGTATCCGCAAACGAAATTGTTAAAAAATCAAAAGGACAAATCACTCAGGAAGAAGCCCAAAAAATCATCACAGCGGTTAAACAGTACAAAGAAAGACCAATGAAATCAAAAGAAATATTCAAAAAGAACAAAGAACTGGTAAAACGAATTCGAAGATTCAAAAAATGGGTTACAGACAAATACATCCAGGAATTCTCGGACAAAATAGACAAAATCGACTGGGGAAAAGGCGAAAAACCTGATGCAAAAACCCTGGTTAACGTCTTTATGATGGGAATTTTCGATACACTTATCGCGAAACTACTGGACAAAGAAAATCCATTAGACTTCCGAAACGTCAAACTCGAAGAAATTCCTCAGGGCTCTACCCTGCTCTCAGGATCCAGAATCCACAAAGCTGGAAAAGAAGTCAGAGCGTTCACAAACACAGTTTCATACGAAGGAACGAAAAAAGGCGCAACACAAGTACACGGATATGGATTCCTAAAAGGATATGGAATAACATACAGTCTTGACAGTAAAATAAAAGAACACAAACAGATCGCGAAAATCCTGCTCGAAACAGCAAGTCCTATACCAAAAGACAATACAGAACTTCTAAAATCTTCATTCGCCCTAAAAATTCTGGGACTTGGAGCATACAGATTCATAGCAGGCGGAGAAAATTACAAAGCAATGATAGAAATTGTAAAAAATCCCGATCTCGCAACAAGCAAGGAACAAAAATATGTCAAAGCAATGAAACAATTCAGAGAATTAGTCGAAGCGATCCGTGCAAAACAAATTGAAGGAGAACCTTACGTTCAAAAAGTCGGAAAATACACAATCACAATCGACATGAGTGCAACAACCGTAAAATCCGGCGCATTCTCAAAATGTACAAACGCCTCCTTCTACGTCTACGAAGGCGGAAAAGCCAAAGTCGAGGGACAAAGAAAACGAAGAAAGACCAAAGTCATCGGCGCAAGAACAGAATCCGTCCAGGTTTCAAAATCAAGAACCGACATTGCAAGCATAAGCTTCAGCATCGCCGGCGGATTCACACACAAATTTTCGAAGAAACCGAAAGAAGACGGTAAACACCACGAAGGTGGACCAAGTGAACCGCCTCCGGAAGAAGGGAAAGAGCAAGGAGGAGGACCAGCTATTACAGAGTCTGCTGGAGGAAGACGAGTAACTACAAGCGGACAAGGTTCCCTAGGGGGAAGCCCATCAGGACATTAAAAATAAAATTTAAAATATAATAATAAAAAAAATAAACATGAAAAACACAAAATCACTAATCGTTGGACTTATATGTTCAGTCCTGATTACCACAACCGCTTTGGCAGTAACGATTCCTAACGAATCCAGGTTCTTCCCTGAAAGAGAAGGAGTACCTTACGTTCACGGAGAACAAGGATTCCCCTATCCAACATTTAACAATTTCATCAACAATCCAAACATCTTATCTGGTGGAAGAGCAGGAGATGAAAGGCAATTCTTGGTTGGAAAACATTGTGTAGGAGGAGTTGCCGGATGTCCAGGAGAACTATATTTCAACACCCTAACACAACCATTACAAGAAGGTGACGTAGTACGATTCGAATTGTATTTCCACAACAACGCAGAAGATCCATATGATGGAGGTAGTGTTGGAAGTCCAAATGCAGAAGATGTACGAGTTGGAGTCCAATTCAACGACATTGTAGATCCCGTATACGACGACTTACTAAGACCAAAAGGATTTATTTACGCAGACAACAACCAATACTTAGTCGATCCAGATGATAAAGATAATGTGACGGTAAATCAAAGCACAGGAAAAATCAGTTCAAACCACGAACTGTTTAGAGATGCAAATACAAATTCCGTTATAAGATATGCATACGATGACATGCAAACATTCATTGCAGAATATGGAATGTATTTGGAACCGGTTGAAGGAAGCACTTGGTTAACAATGCTGCTTGACGATGGTAATAGTGTTTATTTTGACGGACCAATTACCGGACCTACAAACCTTACATTTGAAACTGTAGATCCTAATACAGTCACTTTACTCGCTACTCCAGGTATTGATTCTAATAAAATCTTTCTAGATTTCGAAGAACTACCCGGATGTTTCAGATACAGTGGTTTCGTTTATTTTGACGCAATAGTTAAAGTAGAAGAACCCATCTGTGATGAACTTCTCGTTGATCATCCGGAAACAATTTATGAAGGAACGCATTCAAGATTCAATTCATCAGCTTTAAATACTGATGGAGACAATTTTGAAAGCGATATTATTTATTGGGTAGATGAAGGATATGGAACACTATCTTTGAATCCACCAACAGACGTTCCTGCAAACCCTTCAGATTATATATTTGAAAGAGTTTTTAATTTATTGCCAATCAACCCAATACAGGTACAACTGTTTACATTTAAAGAAGTTATAAACAAGATCGCAGAAACAGGAATCCTTGATAGGCTATTTGGAAATGTTGCTCACGCGATAACCTTAGAACCGGCAATTGATCCGGGTGAATTGTTTGGAGGACAAGACCCAGAAATATTCTTCAATCTTCCTGATATTACACAACTTACAGTTCCTCAAGGAACGCCGGTCTATCTGACAGCTACAAACCCTGGAATACATGGTGTTTTCCACGCAAAAACAGTAGACTCAGAAGTCGCAACTTGCGCCAGAGACTTTGATATCCTCCCATATAGAGTTTGTGAGGAAATTCTTGTAGATCATCACGAAACAATCGCAGATGACGGAACACTTTCACAATTCGCAGCCGTATCGCTAAACCCGGCTGAAGATATTTTCTACGGAAAAATCACATATTCTGTAGATCCGGGATATGGACAATTCTTCGAAACAAAACCAACCGGATATGACGACAACACTTCACAATACATCGTAGAAATTCCGGCAGGAACATTCCCTGCACCAGTCCCACAAGGAGGATGGTGTAGTGACGTTGGAAGCCAAAACAGTCCTGGTGGTTCTATTGATCCCGGTGTATTCATTCTTCCGGAAGGACAAATAGCTCCGGAAATTATGGGAGATTGGTTCTGGGAAGGAATCGATCCTGGAATCCTTGGAGGATGGGCTGAACAAAATGAAGGTCTATTCCTCGATCCGGGTGTAATGCTTGAAGGTGGAATAATGGAAATGGGAGGTGAAATAATGGAAATGGGAGCAATCCAAGGATTCAACTCTGTCCTTCACGCAGCCAATGCTGAAGCAATCGATCCATATACAATCAACGTTAGTCCCGGACAAACAGTATGGTTCTTACCTGCTCAACCCGGCGTAGATGTAATCCACGTATCTACAAACTGTACTAACTCTACAGAATGTGGCCGTGACTTTAGCATCGAACCAGTAGTAGAAAACGCTTGTGCCTCTCTCGAAATCATCTCTTCAACACAACCATTAGAATTATCAAACACATTAACAACAAACCTAATAGTCGTAAGTACAGATCTAAACGGAGATCCACTGCCAAACAACACTCAATTACAATGGACAACCGATACCGGAGCAACATTTAGCTATGCTCAAGTATCAAGTCTAAACAGTATTATCGCAGAACTAATAGAAATAATTACTGCAAACAATTTTCAGACAACCGGAACAATCACAGTTGAAATGGCAGACATAAATGATCCGCTTTATTCAGCTATTTGTACAGACTCTATTCCAGTTTCCGAACTATTAATTTGTACAGATATTACAGTCCAAGACAGTGGTGTAACTTTAGTGGAATTAAATCCGGGAGAACTTTATGAACTAACAGCAGACGCTGCTTACTCAGGAACTCCTGCATCAGAAGAAGTCACTTACACTTCAACTCAAGGATTATTCCTTGGACCGGTTTCAACCAATCCATTGATCAGATTAGCAACAAGAACACTGGTAAATGACATCCTAGCCGGAACAATTTCATCTAACTGGATAAATGAACCAATCCCAGCTTCACTATTAGCTCAGTTATCACAATCAATCACAGTAAACGATGGAGAACTTGTATTCTTCGTTACATTCACAGATGCAACAGGAACGGACGCCCTAACAGTTCAAGCCACAAACAGAGGTGAAGCCGCCTGTGTAAAATCATACGACATGGCAGTTCAAGACCAACCTTGTGAAAGCATTGAAGTTACATATTCCCCTACTCCATTCAATCCTGAAGTTGGAACAATCATCGTTGTTCAACCGGGAATATATGGAGACTGGGCGGGAGAATTCACATTCTCAGCACCAAACGGAACATTCTCAGTTCCTGGTGGAGCTCCGAAACTAAACTTCACACAAACTGAAGCGGCTGGAGGAATAACTTACATTCCCGATGCAAACCCTACAGACGCTGATGAAATCACAATCACAGCAACAGGCCCACTAAACGGTGGCGGTGTTTGTAACTATGTTATAAGCCCAAATCCGGAAGACGTTGAATGTCTTGATCTTTCAATCGTTCAACCGGCCGGAATATGGGACGAAGATGATTTCACAGACAATGACGAACAAAGATTTAGAATCGAAGTAGAAACAGATCCGGCTGGATTTGAAGATACTTTGACTTATAGATGGGAAGAAGACGAAAACTCTTCTGCTTCATTCAGATATTCGACAACAGATCATACAAGCTCAAACCCATTAATCAACTACCTCGAAGACATCAACACAAACGATGATGCTTCAGTTACAGTTTATGCAGTTGATGAAAATGGAGATCCAATCGCGGCTTGTCGTGATACAGCAAATTTCAACGTTGATGACGACAACCCAGGGATCGACAAGGTAGTTTACGACCCTATCTCAAGAGATTGGGAAAACGTAGTTAACTACGGAGGAAGAGACGATGATGGAGACTTCATCGATCCAAAATACGAATGGATAACTTATCTATCTGTATTCGATCCGGACGGTGTCTCAGAAGCACAACTTTGGGAAGATGAATTGGATGATGGAAATATCGAATCAGCAAACTTAGGTTCTGCCGGTGGAGAACTATTATTCCAAGGAATGATTATCGCAGTTGAAGACAACAACGGCGACCAATACGTCATTTACCAAGATGCCGGATTCGAAACCGGTAGATTTAGAAATGAAGATGATATTCTGGACACTGACCTGGAAGACTTCGAAGATTTTGATGAAGATGATCTTGAGGATAAATACGACTGTGACACAGGCTCAGAAAATGATCGTGTTTGTATCGAAGATTATGAGGACGCATTGATCAATTTCCAAAGAGGAGATCATGTAGAATTCCAAAATATGGAAGACACAAAATACATGTACGTTTTCTATCAAATGGAAAACAGAACAGAAATTGATGAAGAATTCTGTAAAACAATGATCGAAGACTTCGGAACATGTGGTGAAGAATTTGAAAATGAAATCAATTTCGAAACTCCGGAAGGTCACGAAGGCAAAGACAACGCAAAAGTCGTAGTTGTCTGTCCATATATTCTTGTTCGTGAAGGTGGAGACATTTTCTTCCACGACGCAATCGATACAGGTATTGATGTAAGCGCTTGTTATGAAGTTGAAGGTGGCGAAGGTGGAACCTACAGACCTACAAAAGAAGATGACGGAGATGTAGTAAGTACTGGTCAAGGAGAAGCAGAAGGAGAAGTAACTCTTATAGCACCTTCTCACGACCTTTGTAAGATCAGTAATACGGAAGAATCAGACCTTGAAGCTTACAGAAATATATTCAAAAACTTCTCAAGTTCTGTCTGTGAAATGGAAACAGAAGTTGCTGAACAATGGAAAGAAGTACACATCAACAACGCAATCAAAGCCAACATCGAAAAACTGGCAAGATTCGGAGTACAAAATACCATTACAAATGAAATCCACAATATTACAACACTTCAAAACGGTGTTCACATCACAACAGGCGACCTGACAATCGATTCTCGATTCGACGTTCCTGCCGGCGCAAGAACATACATCGTTCAAGGTGCAGATCTAATCATCAACGCAAATGTACTATACAACGATAATGCTGCAGGAGTCGATATCACTAAACCAACTACAATCCCTTCAGTCGCATTCGTGGTAATCGACGGTAATATCATCATCGATGGTGACGTAACTCACTTAGACGGTATCTATATGGCTGTAGACACAGAAGGTGATGAAGATGGAATGATCACAGCAACCGAAGTAAGTTACAAACTACTTACTATCCAAGGAAGCTTGGTCGGAGACATCTACGAACTTTACAAAAACAGAAAAGGAGTAGGTGACCCACTAAAAGACGAAAGTTCAATCACGGTTAAATACGATCAAAGAATCCTATTGAACACAGCACCCGGACTCAACGAATTGATCGATATTAGTCAGCTGGAAGTAGCCAACTAAATTCATTGAAAATTAGGGAAGAAGCCCGCCTACTCTCAGGTGGGTTTTTTCTTTGCTTGTACTAATTGGTCAATCATATTTTTGATATTAAATTTTTCCGCTTCTTTGCGGACTTTCCAGCATCTTGGTTCTAATTCCTCATTTTGGATCAATCCCCTATGTGCAAGATCATGGTGAGCCTTGCAGAGTGGCTTAATTTTGTCTGGATTATGCTCTTTTGAAAGCGCAAATCGATCTATGTGATGAAGCTCTTCTGATTCCCGATAGCATCCTGGGTAAATACATGTTCCATTTGTAGTCTTATGTACATACTGCCTTATTTTCACTGGCATTGGTCTAGATTCAGTCTTTTTAACTTCAGGTTTTTCCACTTTCAATTTTTCCTCCCGCAACTCCAGATATTCCTTCATCAACTCATTCCAGCCACTATTCACATTCAATTTCTCCAGCTTTTCCGCTATTTCCAGATCCACTTGCATAATTATGGTTTTCCTTTCTAACTTCTCCCCGGGGAGAAGTCTTAAGTCTTTTTCAAAATCTGTCAAACCCCCTTCCTCTCTATAATTTTTTATATAAGTCTCTAATGTATGCCTACTCATATTTTCAGCTTTCTCTGCCCAAAATTTCTGATCTTCTTCTGTTGCAATTGTTGCCACTGGTCTAACTGCACCCAAACCTTTCTCTTCTGCAACTTTTCTCAATGCTGGTTTATCCTTAATTTTTCTAAAAATTCTCAACGATTCATCCACCTTCCTCTGACTCATTCCTGCCAATTTATACGCATAAACATAAATCGACGAAAACCTTTTTTTCTCCCAAATCCGATACTTTTCGATCTTTGGCAATAATAGTTCGCATTTTCGCATCCATTTTCTCGCATTCTCCCCATAAAATAAAAACTCCTCATGAAGACCTTTTTCAAATTTTTCCATGACACAATAAAGTTAAATAATATTTGCGTCATAGAAATGTGCCCCTTACGCCCATATTTTACCGCAAACTTCCCGATTTCCAAGCACTCCAGCTCGACAAACCACCACGGTGAGGGTATGCTCACCTTCCCCAAAAGAACATTCAAATATATAATCGCAATCCATGACTAAAGAAACCACATCACAACCCAATGTTTACCTATTCTTCGGTGAAGACACATATTCCAGCAACCAAAAAGTAAAATTCTGGAAAGAACAATTCATAAAGAAATATGGAGAAGAAAGTAATATCGAAATAATTGATGGAAAATCGCTCGAACCATCCAAATTTATTTCCAACATAGAAACACTTCCATTCCTGTCAGACAAAAGAATGGTGATAGTCACAAACTATCTATCTAAAGCCAACAGAGATGAACAAAAAATTATATCAGACGCCATCGAAAAAGCACCTGATTTCTGCGTGGTTGTTTTCCATGAAACTGAGAACCCGGACAAGGTTGGATCTCTCTACAAAAGAATCAAGAAAGTAGGAAAACTAGAGGAGTTTACCCCGCAAACACCAGCCCAACTCGCAAACTGGATCCAAAAAAAATGCAAAACAATAGACATCTCAACCGCAAACTATCTTGCATTACACTGCGGAAACGAACTCTGGCGTATTTCCACCGAACTCGAAAAACTAGAAGTATATGCAGCACAGTCCCCTATCACCAAAAAAATGATAGACGAACTCGTGACCCCTTCGCTGTCCGCCTCGATTTTCAAACTCACAGACTCAATCTCATCAAGAAGGCCAAACGAATCACTCAAGACCCTGGAAACCCTCAAAGAAACCGGTGAAGAGCTTACCAGAGTCTTTTTCATGATAGTCAGACACTTCCGCATCCTCATCCAAGTCCACGAAATGGCCGGCAAAAACGAAAATCAATTCTCCATTACAAAAAAACTCAAACAACATCCATTCGTTATACAAAAAACTCTCCAACAATCAAAAAACTTCACAGCTGAAAAACTTGAAGAAATCTACGAAAAACTCCTGGAAATAGACGTAAAATTCAAAACGGGAGTGATCAAAACTTATCAGCAGGACGATAGTGAATACAAATTGGCAATAGAAAAATTGATAATTGAGTGTTGCCAATAATTCTAAAATGGTAAAATCGACCCTGTTGTAATTTCCGACAAGAGCGTAACCCTATCCCACCATGCAACCGGAACTAATAAACATTCTAACAAGTCTTGGGCTATCCGACAAAGAAGCTTCAATCTATTTAGCCGCAGTAGAAACAGGAACAGCGCCTGTGTCAGGTTTGGCGAAAGCAGCAAAGATCAACAGAGTCACAACCTATGACATCCTCGAAAAATTAAAGAAAAAAGGACTTATCTCACACTTTACAAAAGCCCAAGTAAAATACTTCACAGCCACAAAACCAGAAATTCTACTTGAAGAATTCGAAAAACGAACAAACGACCTCCGCACATCGATGCCAAAATTCAAAAAACTCACCGGTGAAACAAATCACCCACGAGTAAGATACTTCGAAGGACTTGAAGGGATCAAAACTATTTATGCAGACACGCTAACAAGTAAAACGGAAATTCTAAATTTCTCGAATTCTGATGAAATACGAAAAAGCTGGCCGAACTATGACGAAGAATACGTGACAAAAAGAGCTGAAAAGAAAATCTTTCTAAGAGGAATCTGTCCAAAAGATAAAGCCGGAGAATTAGTCAAAGCTGAAGATGAAAAATACCACCGTGAATTTAGATTAATCAACTCAGATCAATTCAATTTCACAAACGAAATCAACATTTATGACGACAAACTTTCAATAATCTCTTTCAAAGACGAATTAATAGGAATGATTGTAGAAAGCGCAGAAATCGCAAACAGCCAAAGAGCAATCTTCGAAATGTGTTGGAAATTTTCAGAAATAATGGGAGACAACGGAATCAAAACCAAAATGTTGGAGACATTAAAAGACAAAGAACTAAAAAAGACCATCAGCCCGTTCACCGAAGGCGAACACAGGGCTCTAACAAATAAGCACCCGAAGGGTTCCTTACCCCCAAAAAAAAACCTATCTCTGTTCTAGATCCTAAACAGACTCTAAAACACTCCCAACCTGAAGACATCGCCCTTCCTCGAACTGAGGAGCTATTATCTGCAATCCGACCGGCAACCCTGATCCATGATATTTCCCAACAGGACAAGCCAAACTCGGCACACCCGCTGCACTCGCAGGAATAGTAAGAGCATCCGCCGTATACATCGCTAACGGATCATCCACCAATTCCCCTATTTTGAAAGCGGGAAAAGGTGAAATCGGCCCAATAATCACATCAACTTCCTTATAAGCTTTTTCAAAATCCTCCATAATCTTCGTCCTCACTTTTTGAGCCTTTTTGTAATAAGCATCATAATATCCCGCAGACAAAACATAAGTCCCAATCATAATCCTACGCTTGATTTCATCGCCAAATCCCTCTCCCCTAGCCTTAAAGTAATAATCAACAAGGTCTTCCGGATCACCTGAAGGCTTTTTCCCATACCGAATCCCATCAAACCTCTCCAAATTCGCAGAAAGTTCTGCAGGCATCGAAACATAATAAGCCGCTACCGCATATTTTGTCATTGGTAATGAAATCTCGTGCAATTCCGCACCCTGCTTTTCCAATTCCAACACTGCTTCTTTGACAATTTTTGCCGTTTCCTCTTCAACTCCTTCCCCAAAATACTCTTTTGGTAAACCAATTTTCATTCCTTTTACTCCTTTATCCAAAAATGAAGAATAATCCGGCACCGAAACATCAGGTGTCGTACTATCCATCTCATCTCGACCTGCAATTACAGACAGAACATCTGCAATATCGCCCACAGACTTACCAAAAGGACCAACCGTATCCCACGAAGATGCCATCGCTGTCACTCCAGACCTACTCACACGACCATAAGACACTTTCATTCCATAAACCCCACAAAACGAAGCAGGCAGACGAATAGAACCACCAGTATCGGTCCCTATCGAATACATACACATGTCCGCCGCAACAGCAGCAGCACTTCCACCGGACGACCCTCCAGCAACACGCTGAAGATCATGCGGATTCTTCGTCACCCCAAAACAAGAATGCTCCGTACTCCCGCCACACGCAAACTCATCCAGATTCGTCTTCCCCACCATCACCATGCCCGCATCCCTCATCCGAGAGACCACCGTCGCATCATATGGCGGCACAAAATCCTTCAAAATCGGCGAAGCACAAGTAGTGGTCACACCTTTAGTATTCAAAATATCCTTCACGCCAACCGGAATTCCGGCCAAAACCGACATTTCCTCACCTGCAGCCAACTTCTTATCGACCGCATGTGCTTCATCCAAAGCCGATTCTTCAGTAACTTTAATAAACGCATTTATATCACCATCTTTTGCCGAAATAGCGCCCAAACACGCCTTCGTCAGCTCTACAGAAGAAAACTTCTTTTCACGAAGTCCGGCCCTCGCCTCCCTCAATGTAAGTTTGTTAAATTCAGCCATAATTTATTTAATTGCGGGTAAAACTCGAATCTGTTTATCATCCACCGGCAGTTCACTACACTCCAAAAGCTCCTCACGCTTACATCGCCCGGCTACTACCTCATCCGCACCCAAAACATTCTGCAAACCGGTTACCTGCGAAGTTTCCTCAACCCCCTCCGTATCTACTTCTTTCAAAATATCCATATAATCAAGAACTCCAGACAATTGTCCCGAAAACTTCTTCACCTCCGAGTCCGTGAGCTCAATACGAGCCAATTTCGCAACATGCCGCACCTCTTTCTCTGAAAGCATAAATTCCAGGTTAAAATAAGTTAAAAATCGCCCCAAAGTCTACAAAAACTAGTTACAAAAAGCAACCATTGAGCTATAATCAATTCCAGCATGGAACAGACAATCACAAATATAAAAAAAGTTTCACTAATCTTCTTTATTATTACTGGAACGCTGCACCTCGGATCCGGCTTGCTGATCGCAAACGGACTTTTCCTCAAAGAAGCTTTCATCCTAAACAAAACAATGGATATCCCGTTAGTACTCACCGGGCTCCTCTACGGGTTCGCCAGCATCAGACTAATGCTAACCAATCCTCAAAAAAGTCATAAAGTGCTGGACATATTTCTGTTAGCTGTAATAGTATTAGCCCTCGGCGGATTAATTTTCATTAACTTAGCAATTCCGAACATAAACTAAAGATGAACAACAACGAAAAGCAAAAATTGGTAATGGTATTTGGCACTTTTGATTATCTGCATGCAGGTCACGAAAACCTTTTTTCACAAGCAAGAAAACTTGGAGAAACGATAATAGCCGTAATAGCTCGAGACAAAACCGTGAACAACATAAAGGGCGAGCTACCCGACCATAATGAAAAAGAAAGACTAAAACTCCTGGAAGACACCGGATGGGCAGACAAAGTCGTGCCTGGAGATCTCAAAGACAAATCAAAAGTTATAAAAACATACAAACCTGACATTATTGCGCTTGGTTATGACCAATTCGCATTCACTTACGGACTCGAAAAATTGATAATTGACCTAAATCTAAACACGCAAATCGATAGACTGGCACCGTACAGACCCGATATGTACAAGTCTTCACTGCTCAAGAAGAAGATAAAAGAAAAAGATTGCATTTCGCAAGTAATTACGGCTAAATAGAAGCATGAAAAGTAAAACCTCTACAGCGAATCTAATCAAAAAAGGAATTCTTCTTGGTCTGCATAATATTTGGAGAAACAAATTTCTCTCACTCGCAACAATTTTCGTAATCGGGACAATAATTTTCATTTTCAATATAATTTTAGCGGTAAATTTCATCGCAAAAGAGGCAATTCAGGATCTCAGTGAAAAAATAGACGTCGTTGTTTATTTACAAGAAAGCACCACCATATCAGAAAGCCAAAGTATTGCGCAGGACATTGCAATACTTGAAGGCGTTGTCGAAGTTACCTACACTTCCAAAGAAGACGCATTAAACCAGCTAAAGCTCACTCACCCGGACATTTCATTAGCATTCGAAAAATACGGACTGGGCAATCCACTCCCCGCAAGTCTCAACATAACAACACAGCATCCAAAATACCACCAATCAGTAGCTGACTTTCTAAATAAGGACAAATACCTGGCAAAACTCTCAAACGTTGTAACAACAGGAGATTCATCCACAAACACAATAATGACTAGTGTCTCAAAAAACCTCAACAACGTCACAAATTTCGCACAACAAGTCATCTTCTGGCTCATCATGATATTCGTAATTGGTGGAGTTTTGATCATCCTAAACGCATTACAAATCACAATTTTCAACAGAAAAAAAGAAATCGAAGTAATGAAACTGGTCGGATCTTCAAATTGGTTCATCAGATTCCCATTTTTGATTGAAGGGATTATTTATGGAGTTTTGGCAGTAGCTATCAGCTTTGTCATGCTATTCGTCCTCTCAAAAAACATCCAAATTTCAGAAACAAGCCTTTGGGATTACTATTCCGGAATCGAATTTTACAAGATCTTTTTGATAGAACTTGTAGCAACCGTAATATTAAGCGTCTTTAGTTCAATGATCGCAGTTCACGAATATTTGGGGAAATCTCTACTCGAGGATTAATGAAGAAAACCCTAACAGATAAATTCATCATTCTGGGACACAAAAACTTCTTTGAAAAAGATAAGTTAGTCTTTTTGTACAGCGATGAACATGGAAAATTAACAGCTATTGCAAAAGGAGCACGCTCAATCACGAGCAAATTCACAGGACACCTGGAAACACTGAATTTTTGCATAGCAAACCTATACTTTGGACCAAAAAACATCATTCTCACTGACATTTACACGGATAAATCACATTTCAAAAACAGAAAATGCCTTTCCACAATCTCCCACGCAATAAGAATCGCGGAAATCTCTAACAAAATCATCTACGAAAATCAGCAAATAGAAAATCTAGAATCACTAATCTCAGAAACTCTCAAAAATCTAAAATCCTCAGGAAAAAAATCACTTATCTTCACTGCATACATTATAAAAATACTCGACAAACTCGGTGTCATCCCGGATTTTAGAGAAACCAAAGTTTCACTCGAAGAAAAATATGTAAAATTCATCAATTTCATCAAAGAGAAGCCATTTTCAGAGATCGAAAAAATTTCACCGACCAAAGCGGAAAAAGAACGTATTCAACAAATAATAACCTTACTAATAGAAAAAGAAATTGGACCTACCCCTTCCCTCTTTTCGTTTTAGTTCGATCATCCTTCACCACCTTCAAAACACCTTTTATATTCTCGATTTTGTCCATCAATCGATCAAACACATCCAGATCATCAAATTCAAGCAAGAAAAACTCCTCACTCACGCCATTCCGCGCCTTCTTTATCGATACATCCCTGATCATAATATCAAAATTCGATATTGTAGAAGTAATATCACTCATCAAAGCGACTCGAATCATTGCGTTAATCTTGATCCCAACCAAATATTTCCTTCCGGTTGTCGTAGAAATCCCTTTCCAATCAGCAAAAATTATTCTCTCATTATTCAAAGAATCCAACGCCGAACACGTTTGTTTATGAATTGTAATACTCTGTCCACGAGTCACATATCCCACAATCTTGTTTCCAAACCTTGGTTTACAACATGATGCTATCTTCAACGGCAATCCATCCTCACCTCCAACCAAAATCCGATCCTCCAGAAGAGCCTGTTCACTCAAATTTGCAAATTTCTTACCTTGATGAGGCCTCACAACCTTGTCTATCACAGACTTATTGTATGGATAAACTTTTCTGATAATATCACTTGCAATTTTTCCACCACTCCCAACCTCCTCAACCAAACTTTCTCTCTGCGACAAAGTCAAAGCCTTCCTTGAATACTTTTTTAGTACAGAATACTTCTGATCCAGCTTTGGTTTGCCAAGTCTTTCGAGTTGAGCATTCAACAAATTTCGCCCTTCTTTCACATTGCTCTCCTTATTTTGTGAACTAAACCACGACTTAATTTTTGCCTTCGCTTGACTGGTTTTTACCAAAGAAAGCCATCTCAATTTTGGTTTCGCATCCTTTTTGGTAAGAATTTCAACAACATCATTATTTTGCAATTCATAATCCAAAGGAACAATTTTTCCATTCACCTTCGCCATCACACATCTATTCCCAATGTCCGTATGGACACTATATGCAAAATCTATCACATTCGCTTCCGCACTCAATTCCTTCACCTCACCACGAGGAGTTAGTACAAAAATTCGATCTTTAAACAGATCTATCTCCACCTCCTTCAAAACATCATACTCCAAATCAAATTCACTCCGAATTCCCTCCAAACCACGGATAAGCTCCGCCTGAGAATGCACATCTAAACTACTTCCAGACTCTTTGTAAAACCAGTGTGACGCAATACCATACTCAGACTCACGATGCATTTCCGAATCACGAATCTGAATTTCAACAGGCTGATCCATATCTTTCGGAGCAATTCCTAAAACAACCGTATGCAGACTCCTATATCCATTCGGCTTTGGTACTGCCAAATAATCCTTGAACCTTTTTGAAACCGGCTTCCATTCACTATGTACAAGCCCAAGAACCGCGTACAAATGATCCGTACTCTCATCACCACTCTCAGTTTTTTTAGCTGGCAAAACTATTCTCATCGCAAAAATATCATCGAGTTCATTAATCAAACTAAGAGCCTTTTTCTTAAATTTTCTATAAATACTGTAATGGTTTTTGATTCTTCCTGAAACTTCAGCCTCAATTCCACGAGTTTCAAGAAAATCTTCCAGTTGCTCCTTGATAAAAGCAATTGACAATTTACAACTACTCCTCAATTTCTCCAATTGCCCATCTATTTCCTTATAATCCTCAGGGAATAAATGCTTAAATGCTAAATCTTCGAGCTTACTCTTAAAAGTATAAATCCCAAGCCTCGCACAAACAGGAGCATACAAATTCAAAGTCTCAGCACTATAAGATCTAATTTCATCTTTATCCATAAAACTTCCCAAATTCCGCATCTTGTAAAGACGACATGTCAAAGCCACCAAAATCACTCTGATATCCTTCGCCATCACCAAAATCATTTTCCTTAAATTTTCAACCTGTGAAGCTCTATCATTTTCCACATAAACCAAAGATTCCAACTTTTTTACCCCTGACAAAATCCCCAAAACATCAATTCCGCAAACATCTTCAATAATTTGCTCATCCACAAGATCATTTTCATAAACTCGATGAAGAAGCGCCGCAATAAAGGTATCCTCATCCGGCCGCAAAGGGATCAAAGAATCGATAATATCCACATACGAAGGATGCTCCTCGATAGTATCAACACCACTATTGCGTATCAAATCTAGAGCTCCTCGCGCTTTTTTTTCGTCGAAGCTCTTATTATAAGTCTTAATTTTATCTAAGATCTTGTAATCCATAGGAACCGCATTATGCCAGAAAACCATAAATAAAACTACTCTAATTTGCCTTCTATAGGCAAAATCGCGTCAATATCTGAAGCCGGAACATCAAAAACGCGAATTCCTTTGATCAAAGCCTCCGTGTTCGCAACAATATCCTGATATCGAGGTTCGAGAATATCCAAATAAGCAATTATGAGATCGAGAGCGACCCCATATGCGTTATAATAAGCCTTCAATTCGTTTGAATCATGCTGAACTTCAATAAAAGATTCCAAATAATCATTTGAACTCCTCGGCATTAACCCCTCAATAGCCACAAAAAATTGTTCTTCCAACGTATCACGTTCAACAGCCAAAACTTCAAATTCCTTATCAAAACTTTCCAATCGAGATTTAATCTCAAAATACACATTATCTCCCTCCTGAATAATCGCATCCAACTCATTGATATGTTCAGTCAAGACAGCCCTTCTATCAACAGCCTGATCTATCAATGAATAAACATCTGTACGATAAATACTATCCATTTTTCTCAAAAGATCGATGTAATAAACATATCTATTCTCAAAATCACTCTCTCCTTCCCCAAAATATAGTGCCGTATCAACTCCGGCCAATGTACCGCTTTTCCCAATAGGAACAGCTTGTATGGGAGTTTTCGGAACTTCAAACTCAAGACCAAAAACGTAAGAAGAAATAATCCCGGACACATCGCCTTCCCCGGACACATCGCCTTCCCCGGACACATCATCACTCTTTTCAACTACTTTTTGCGCACCATCATCACCTCCAATACCAAATATTCTCAACCCTCCAAACCAGAAAAACATAACTCCAAATACAATTATCAATACAACTGTAATAATTCTTTTCTTAGTTATTCCGGCTTGCGCCAAAATATCCCAAAGCTCCTCTTTTAATTCATTGGATTCTTCAGCTTCCTCCCCAGGCTCAGAAGCTTTTTCGCCTTCAGCCGGTTGCACAACACCCTCCAACGGTTGCTCAGACTCAAGCTCAGGCTTCGATTCAACAACTTCTGCAACTTCTGCAACTTCAGCTAACTCTGCAACGTCAGCGGCTTCAGCTTCCCGTGCGGCACCTTGTTCGCCCATTTCCTCAGCAACTTGTTCAACTGCCTCAGGAGTAGGAGCCTCAAACGGATTAATCGGAGCTTGATCATCCTCTTCCACTACAGGCTCAACAAACTCTTCCTCCGCTTTTTCTTCCAAGAACTCATCATTTTCTCTAAATCTTTCTTCATATTCAGGAGTAGGCAGCGCAGATTCATCCTCTGAAAAATCCTGACCAAACGGATTAATAGGCTCTATCGGCTCAGAAGGTTTCTGCTCAGAAGGTTTCTGCTCAGAAGGTCCTTTCTTTCCCCTTGGTCTTCTTCGTCTATTTTTCTTTTTCTTTGCAACCTCTTGCTTAAAATCTTCCCTTTTATCCTTGGAAACTTCTTTTGCCGAATCTTCTCCCTTTTTCTTGGAATTCTTATCTTTTTCTAAGTTATCGTCAGAAATTTCATCCCTATTTTTCTTTGATCTCCCTCTATTAGGCATAAAGAAACTTTAATATTTCCTCATATTATAGCAGAAAAACGCCTTTTTTTAAAGATGCTTATTTTTGAGCAGTCTCCTTTGAATAAACAACATCCTCCTTTGTTTCATTCATATTGAGTTGATTATATATCAAAGACACAATTGCCCCACAATAGCATTATAAATCGAGTTTTTATAAAATGCTTGATTCAAATTTTCCCTAACAAATATAGCTCATACACATGCCTCGCAACTTCCAATCTTGTAGTAGGTTGGGCTGGGAATAAAGTGTTTCCGTCGAATAGAGAGTTGTCATATGAATATTTCGCATATCCGGAGAACCAATTTCCTCCATCAACGTCATCGTAAGAACTCAGAGAATCATCCGGCATAGAGTCGCTCACATTTCTCAATATCAAAGCCAAAAATTCCACTCTGCCTACGTCTCTTGCAGGTCTATAATATCCCTCGTCTTCACCTCCTGAATAACCGTAAATCATCCCAAGTTCCACACCTCTGCAGATATGTTGATAAGCCCAATCGCTTGAATTCACATCAGGAAACGGATTTTCACCTCCACAATAATCTTCAGAGTCATCGAATAATTCGAATGTCTCCAATGAAATTTTTGCGATTTGATCTCTTTGCAGATAGCCATCCGGAGCAAATGTTCCGTCGGGATTACCAGTCATTGCATCGATTGATTGCATGTACGCAATAGCTTCGCAATCAGGATCTGTATCAAGAACGTCTGTATAGTTGGCGCATTGTCCGACCTCTTGTGCGGACTCTTCTTCTGTGATTTCACTTGAGGTTTCTGAAGATGAACCTCCCCCTCCGATAATTAGAGGTGTTCCACCTGTAGATGGGGCTAAAATTGTAGATGAAGCTGAAGCATAATCATCTTCTGATGTACTAGCGTTGTTTGGTGTGGAGTCGGAATCAGATGTGCTTGCAGTGGAAGTTATCTCAGCTGAATTTGTAATGACAGTTCCTGCAGTTGCTCCTATTACGCCTGCCATTATTGTTATCCTGGCACTAATTCCACTTGCCAAACTGTTTACTGTCCATACACCTGTACTTCCATCATATGATCCCAGACCTATAGAAGAACCTGTATATGACGTATCGGATGACAGGGTGTTTGTTACAGCTATACCTGTAGCTGTTTCAGGACCATTGTTGGTCAGGGTGAGATCATATTGAACCGTGTCTCCTGTGCGTGGAGTAGAGTTGTCTACCAACATCGCAAGAGAAAGATCTGCAGATAGTGCCATAAAGTGGATGTGGAACGCTCCGCGATCGGTTCCACCCTCGTCATCCCCATATGCACCAACCGCCAGGTCTTGTACTCCATCTCCATTTAGGTCACCTATATTGGCTGCTGAGGTCCCATAATGGTCCTCATCCGACAGTGTTGGTCCGTTTGCAGTTGAATCATTTATTTCCACAGTAGAATCAACGGAGCCGTCTGTGTTCATGAAGCTGATGTGTACCGCTCCGCGACCGGATCCGCCCTCGTCATCCCCGTTTGCACCAACCGCCAGGTCCTCTACCCCATCTCCGTTCAGATCTCCTATGTTAGCAACGGACTCCCCGTACTGATCACCAGCAAGAAGTGTAGGTCCATTTGTGGTTGAGCTGTTTATCTCCACAGTAGAAAGAACGGCTCCAGTACCATCTGTATTCATAAAGTGAATATGGGTGGTACCACTACCTGATCCGCCTTCATCGTCGCCATAAGCACAAACCGCCAGGTCATTTGTACCATCTCCATTTAGGTCGCCTATGTTTGCTATGGAGGTTCCATAGTAGTCACTATCATTCAGTGTTGGTCCGTTTGCAGTTGAGTCATTTATTTCCACAGTAGAAAGAACGGCGCCAGTACCATCTGTATTCATAAAGTGGATATGGACCGCTCCACGATTTGTTCCACCGTCGTCGTCCGTATATGCACCAACGGCCAAGTCCTGCATCCCATCTCCGTTCAGATCTCCTATGTTGGCAATGGAAATTCCATAACGGTCATCATCAGTCAGTGTTGGCCCGTTTGCAGTTGAGCTGTTTATTTCCACACTAGAATCAATGGATCCGTCTGTATTCATGAAGTGAATATGGACCGCTCCACGATTTGTTCCACCGTCGTCGTCAAATCTTGATCCAACAGCTAAATCATTTACACCGTCTCCATTCAGGTCACCTATGTCGGCAATTGACCATCCATAAAGGTCACTATCATCCAGTGTTGGTCCGTTTGCAGTTGAGCTGTTTATTTCCACAGTAGAATCAATGGATCCGTCTGTGTTCATAAAGTGGATGTGAACTGCCCCACGATCAGTTCCTCCTTCGTCGTCCCCACTTGCACCAACCGCAATGTCGTTTACACCATCTCCATTTAGGTCGCCTATGTTGGCTACGGACCAAACATAAGTGTCACTAACCGCCAGCGTTGGCCCGTTTGCAGTTGAGCTGTTTATTTCCACAGTAGATCTTACCCCTCCATTTCCCACCACAGCAAAAGCTGTAGGGATGATTGAGGAAAAAAGTATTGCAACTACCGCGAGGAATGTTAGTTTTTTCATAGGGAGTTGAGATTAAAAAGATGTTGGGTGTATTGTAGCAAAAATATGTTTGAGATATAAGGGCTTTCATCGCGTCAGAACCACCTGTAATAACTCCCCACCAAAATTCTACCCAAAATGTTCCTGAACAAAAAATATCCGATTATTCCCAAAGCAACAACCGTTCCAGCATCTTTTGCACTCAACTTGTGGTGTTCCATCAACATGTAATACGAAACCACAGCGATCCATATAAGCCCCACAAGCATAATCAAATTATAAAGTCCCATTGGATCCAAAATTCCGAAAATTGACAATATATAAGGCACTATGCTCAGCCACAAAACAGCAGAAGAATATGAAACCGTCCTAAAAAACCCGACGCTGTTCCCTTTTCCTCCAAAAAACCGAATCGCAATAAAATTCATTAAAAATATTATACAAAAAATCGAAATCACGGGAATGAACATCGGCCAAAACATAACCCTTGAAAACATAACACCAAACCCCGAAGAAAATGTAAACGAAGCCAATATCAGATTTATGACAGGCACCACAAAAAGTATAAGCACCCCGCATAAAGTAGCACTCTTATCATTCGCTACTCTCGACATAGCCTCCCTATCGAGTTTCAGTACAGAAACCAAATTGTTCCAACGTTTAGAATAATCCATTAGCAGTGAATACTGACGCAAAAATCAACGACACAACGGTCATTAATTTAATCAGTATGTTAATACTTGGTCCGGATGTGTCTTTGAATGGATCTCCAACAGTATCACCAACAACAGCGGCTTTGTGAGTATCTGATCCTTTTCCACCGTGCATACCACTTTCAATATATTTTTTCGCATTGTCCCAAGCCCCACCTGAATTTGCCATAGAAATAGCAAGCATTACACCGGAAACCAAAGCTCCGGCCAAAAGTCCTCCAAGCGCAGCTGTTCCAAAGAAGTATCCCATCAAAATAGGAACCAATACAGCCATCAAACCAGGAATAATCATTTCTCTAATAGCGGCTTTTGTAGAAATATCCACACATTTCTCACTATCTCCTTTTGCTTTCCCTTCCATAAGACCTTCGATCTCTCTAAATTGTCTTCTTACCTCTTCAATCATGGTAAATGCCGCACGGCCAACAGCTGACATTGTCATAGCTGAGAACAAGAATGGAAGCATTCCTCCAATTAACAATCCAACTATCACAACAGGATTCATAATATCAATAACACTCAATCCCGCAGCCTGACTATAAGCGGCAAACAACGCCAAAGCGGTAAGTGCCGCAGATCCGATAGCAAATCCTTTACCAATAGCGGCAGTAGTATTTCCGGCAGAATCCAATGCGTCGGTTTTCTTTCGAACATCAGCCCCAAGATGCGCCATTTCCGCAATTCCTCCGGCATTATCAGCAACCGGTCCATAAGCGTCGATAGCTAATGAAATTCCGAGAGTAGACAGCATTCCAACCGCACTGATTGCGATTCCATAAAGTCCCGCAAATTTGAAAGCAACGAAAATCGCAATACAAATGAAAATAACAGGAAGCATAGTTGATTTGTAACCAATCGCAAGACCCTGAATAATATTTGTTGCGGCACCGGTTCTGGATGTATCAGCAAGATCTTTCACAGGCTTGTAATGCTCGGAAGTGTAGTATTCAGTAATTAATCCAATAATAATTCCCACAGCAAGTCCGCTTACCATTGCTATAAACACTCCCATATAAGATTGATGAAACAAAAGAATATCACCTCCACCTTTTCCAACCTCAGCCCCAATAAAGTATCTAATCAAGAAAAACGCCGCGATTACCATCAAAACACTCGCACCCCAAAGACCATTCTTCAAAGCCCCGTGAATATTTTCATTTTTCCCGACACGTACAAAAAATGTACCAATAATAGAACAAATAATTCCAGCTCCGGCAAGCATCAATGGTAAATAAACACCATTAAGACCAAATGCCAAAGAACCAAGAATCATAGCTGAAATAATAGAACCAACATAAGATTCAAAAAGATCAGCACCCATTCCAGCAACATCACCTACATTGTCACCAACGTTGTCGGCAATTACAGCAGGATTTCTGGGATCATCCTCAGGTATTCCAGCTTCAACTTTCCCCACCAAATCAGCCCCGACATCCGCGGCTTTTGTAAAAATCCCTCCTCCAACACGAGCAAAAAGCGCTATAGATGAAGCACCAAGCCCAAAACCGGTAATAACATTCAATACAATACTTGTTGGAAGCGACATTAAATTAAAATAAATATAGAAAAGTGCTGACAGTCCAAGTAAACCAAGTCCAACCACTCCAAGTCCCATAACAGCTCCTGATCGGAATGCTATTATAAGAGCCTTTCCAAGGCTTGTTCGAGCCGCATTCGCAGTCCTCACATTAGCCTTTGTTGCTATTCTCATCCCAAAATATCCGGCTAACGCACTACTAAATGCACCATAAACAAATGAAACTGAAGTAAGTAAACCTTCGTTAACGTCTGGCGTTGCCTTATTATCAAGGAATACAAATAAAACAATAGCCAAAGCCACAACAAATACCGAAATCACTTTGTATTCGCGCTTCAAAAAAGCCATTGCCCCCTTATAAATTTGCTGCGCCAGCTCAGCCATTCTTTCTTCTCCCACAGGTTTTTTGACTATTAACCTAGCGAAAATCAGAGCTACCACCAAAGCCAATACAGCAACAAGTGCCAGTAACAATGTATAATCCATAGAAAATAAAGATTAATTAATAAATCACTGAAGAGGATTCTAGAAGAAAAACCGGAAAAATCAAAATCTTTTTAATATACTTCCTCCGAAAATAGTTCAGACACATCAGTATAAAAAGAGTCCAGAAGCCCAAACTCATCGGAATCATCAGTCATATCAAAAACATACTTTTTGGTATCGCCACCAGATTTCTCGATAGAAAAAGCAAATGCTCCCTCTTTGTCCTCAAGTACAACCGGATAATTCTCAAAAACCCCAAAAATCTCATCCACCCTGTCGAAAAAATCTCCACCAATAACTCCGGTATTATTCTCATCATAAGTAACAGCCAAAGTTCGTAGTTCATGATCCGGAACAACTGCAAGAACAACTTCGTCTTTAGTAAAATACAAAGCCTCAACATCCTCATAGCTCTTCCCAAACAGACTACACGAAGAGGTCGTCACCATTACTGCCACCAACATCACCAAAATCCTAAGTTTCATAACAAAAAATTATGCAAAAAACAGTATAGCACTTTAAAACAATTTCAACAACAACCCTCCCAAAAAGTAAGAAACAAAATTCACAACCAAAGAAACTGTAAAAGCTTTATGAATCTGCACCCCAAGTAACTGATTGAAAATCAACATTTCAAACAGAACCACAAACGACTCCCCTATCAACAAATAAAACCTCGCATCAACATAAGAACCAATAACAAACCACAAATACGGCAAAGTCACTACAGAAGCTAAAAAAGCCACAAATGAAACCTTCCAAAAACTCACCTCCCGCAGTTTGACAAAATACCGCATCAAAACAACCACAAGAGGCACTTCTATAGCTAATGTAAAACCAAGAGATACTAAAAATTTGGTTTCGTACAACATTTATTTTTGATAAAAACTATCTGCAATATCAAAGAAAATATCTACATTCTTATTTTCAGTACCGTAAGCATTAAAGTATTGCAGAACTCCAACCTTTCCATCCAGCTTATAAGAATAAACATAAATATTTTCATCTTCACCGGTCGTTCGACCATTCACTACAGTCCCACGAGGAGCTCGATAATGCCTCATCAAAGCCGAAAGTCCATTAATAGTCAAATTCTCAGACTCAACAAACGGATGCTCAAACCAAACAGAAGTATTCAAATCTGATCCGGCCGCCGTATAGGCATGCACATAAGCATCTACACCATCCTTGTCTCCAAAAATAAAGTCATATTCAGGACTCAAAGTATCATATCCCCATTTCACACCCTGATACCAGTTAGGATGATAAAAAGCGAATCCATCACCACTATAAGTCGCCCATCCAGGATAATCACTGCTGTCCGGAGTAATAGGCACAACCGGTTCAGTCATAAGTATTGGTGAAGCTTTCTCAGTAATTTCCTCACGAATTCTCCAAATCATTTCAGCCATTTCTCCACGAGTAATCTGCTTACTTAATGAAGTAATGGTCGATGGAATAAAATTATTATCTTGAAGAACATTTACATATCCCTCATACCATTCGCCGCCCTCTTCGTAGTCATAATCAAATCCGGTCACAATAATCTTTGCAGCTTCCACAAAATTTATTGCATTTCCACCCTTGAAAGTTCCATCATCATAACCATCAATAATCCCGTTATTCGCAGCTACACATACATATTTTTTATACCAATCATCAGATTTGATATCATAAAAAGTTTTACTCGGGGTACAATTTTCGATTTCTGAATCGTCAAAAGTCGCTTCTATAATAATTTTTGTAAATTCAGCTCTATTTATTTCATTATCAGGTTTGTAAGTTCCATCATCATACCCATTCACAATTCCCTGAGCTCTAACATAATCTATTCCAGCAAAATAAGTATGAGAACTAGCTACATCTGAAAAACTATCAACAATTCCTACTTCCAACTCCGGGATCTCAAAAGTAACAGAACAAACCCTATCAAAATAGTCATCATTACAATCTTCAGGAATAGGACCGTCTGCGAAGGCTTCAATAGTAAACGCTTCCCCATCTGCTTCACCATTTAAATCACAGTATTCAAGGTGACGATAGTTCAAATAATACCCTTCATTGATATCACATCCATATTCAGGACAAGAAGCAGAGTATGAATACACAACTTCTTCTGGATTTTCCGGATCATACCCCTCAGGAGCAACTTCACCCTCCCCCGGATCATAACTGTATCCATAACAATTCACTTCATAATCTACAGAACCTTCATAAGGCTCTCCATCAGTTTCAAAATAAACAGTTGTTACTGTTGGAATCGCGATATCCGCAAACACCATCGGAGCCAACATCAAAAAGCACCCAGCGGCAAACACTACTCGCATAAGATTTTTCATATTTATAAGGTTAATGAAATCCCTATTTATTCCTTTTTTCCTCCGCCCTCTCCACCACCTCCTTCTTTCTTCTCTTCTCCACCTTCAGCTCCTTCACCTTCAGCTCCCTCAGCACCTTCTTCTCCCTCAGCTCCTTCCTCACCTTCTGCCACAACCGGTTCTTCTTCCACTTCTTCCCTAGGGGCAACAACATTCGCAACCACCTCTTCAGGATCATTCAAAATTTCGATTGTATCAGGGACAATAAGATCTTTTACCCTGATATAACTTTGGAAATCCACTAAACTTTCAATATTAACTTCAATACTGTGAATCAAGTCTTTTGGTAAACATTTGATCTCTACTTCCGTAGTATTTGTAGTCAAACTACCACCAAGCTCTTTCACAGCAGGCGCAATACCGATGAATTCAAGCGAAACTTGAGTTTGAAGAGCTTCACCCATTCTTACATTAGCAAAATCTACATGAACAATAGAATCTGTAATAGGATCCAACTGCACATCATGTGCCAATACATTAATTTCCTCTTTACCGTCTATCTTTAGAGTAATAATCGTATTACCTCCGGCCGTTCTATATACACGTCGAAAACTTTGGTAATCCATTTGTAAAGTTTTGTTCTCAACACCTTTTCCGTAATATTCAGCTGGAATAAGGTTTTGTGCACGAAGATCAGATGCCTTCATGTCTCTATTTCTTAATTGTACTTCCAATGCAACTGAGTCCATATGCGTTCATATAAATTTGCGGGTTTTACTCTAAATGAAAAGAAATTTACATGCAATAGAAAATCGGATATAAATAAGTAGCAACTTTAACCCAATTGCCCATGAGTACAGGACTAATAATAGGAGGTATTGTATTATTACTCGTTATTTTAGTAGTAGTTCTATACAACTCCTTAATTCGTAAGAAAAACAACTGCCATGAAGCCTGGAGTGGAATTTCCGTACAGATGAAACGCAGATACGATCTGATTCCAAATTTGGTAAACACAGTAAAAGGCTACGCAAAGCACGAAAGTGAGCTTTTCGAAAACGTAACAAAAGCCAGAACCGCCGCAATGGGTGCTACTTCGATGAAAGACCACGCTCAAAGCGAAAATATGCTAACCGGAGCATTGAAATCCCTCTTCGCAGTTGCCGAAAACTACCCGGATCTGAAGGCAAATCAAAATTTCATGCAGTTACAGGAAGAATTGACTGATACTGAGGACAAATTGCAAGCAGCTCGAAGATTCTACAATAATGCTGTTAAGAGCCTTAACACAGCTTGTGAAAGCGTACCTACAAATATTATTGCCGGAATGTTTAAATTTGAAAAACGAGAATTCTTTGAACTTGAAGAAGGAGAAAAAGAAGCCGCACAAAAACCGGTAGAAACTAAATTTTAAAAATGGCTGATTTCAATCGATCGATATACGACCAAATGCGAGCGAATCGCTGGAGAACAGCGTATATGTTCATGATTTTCCCAATAATTATTATTGGACTCACATACATCGCGTTTTTACTTACAGGGCTATTCGATTCAAATTACTCAATCAGCGCTATTGACCTTGCCAATGAAATGATGAGCACAATTGGATTCTGGGTTTTGCTAGCGGTAGTAGTTTGGTCATTTATTAGTTATTTCTTGGGATCAAGAATGATAATGGCCTTCGCAGGAGCAAAACCAATCGAGAAAAAAGATGATCCAAGACTATATAGAATAGTGGAAAATGTCTCAATCGCCGCCGGCCTCCCAAAAACACCCGATATCTACATCATCAACGACAGCTCCCTCAACGCATTCGCAACCGGAACCAACCCCAAAAATTCCAAGGTAGCAATCTCAAAAGGATTATTGGATAAACTCGAAAAAGACGAACTGGAAGGAGTAATGGCACACGAAATCGGACACATTCTAAACAGAGACATCCGAGTAATGCTGCTTTCCATAACACTCGTGGGAGCAATCGAAATGATCGGAGAGATTTTGATAAGATCACGAGGTGGCGGATCAAGAAATAAAAGCTCGGGACCACTAATCCTAATTGGAATCCTATTCCTAACAGTAGGGGTATTAGTCGGAACTTTAACAAGACTGGCCATCAGCCGAGAACGCGAATACCTTGCCGACGCCACAGGCTCCCATCTAATCAGCAATCCCCTGGCCCTTGTCGGAGCTCTTGAAAAAATAGCAGGCGACGCCAGAATAGAAATCCTCGACACAAAAACCTCAATGGCCGGCCTCTGCATCGCCGACCCATCCGCAATCGGTCACAAAAAGCACACCCAATTCAAAATGGGCTTAAGCGACAAAAAACAAGACTCCGGCCTAATGGGCCAATGGAAAAAACTCTGGTCCACACATCCTCCAATGGAAGAGAGAATCGCTCGACTCAAAGGTTATTAAACTTTATAATGGCTTTCGATTCTTAACCAATTACAACTATGTTTGAAAAAGCTAAAGATATGTACAAGCTCCAGAAACAAGCTCGAAAAATTAAAAAAGAGCTGAAAAATACGCACATCGAAGCCGAACACGAAGGTGTAACTGTCACTATCAACGGTGAACAAGAAGTTGTAAAAATCGAAATCACAGATGAAGCGCTTACAGACAAGAAAAAACTCGAAGACAGTTTGCTCAAAGCAACTAATAAAGCTATCAAAAAATCTCAACAAATCGGAGCGGAAATGATGAAGGAAGTAATGGGAGATTTGAATCTTCCCGGAATGGGATAAACATAAAAACCATGAAAAAAGTATTAGCACTTTTAGTATTAATTTTAGTCGCTGGCGGAATCTTCATTTGGAAGGTAAACAACGACATAAATTCACGTGTCGACGAAAATAACGACACAAAAATTTCCTTCCAAATCAAGAAAGGAACCTCCCCAAAAGAAGTTACAAAAAATCTCGAAGAAAAAGACCTAATCAGCAACGATTTTTCACTTTATCTCTACATAAAATATGAAGGACTTGGTGAAGGCATCATAGCCGGAAGATTTTTACTCGACAAAACCATGACCGGAAAAGAAATAATCAAAACTATTTCCGATCCGGCAAACTCAGAATTCATAATTACAATCCAGGAAGGCCTCACAGTCAAAGATATCGACGAAAAACTGGTCGAATTGCAACTCACAGAACCAAACGACTTCATCACGGCAGTAAAAAACTTCGATGGATGGAAATATTATTCATTTTTGGACCAAGAAACGCTCTCACAGCTCGAAATACCACTCGAAGGGTACCTTTACCCGGATACTTACTTCCTAGACCCTGTCGACTTTCAATCCAACGACCTCATTTACCTAACATTAGATAATTTTGAACAAAAAACTGAGGAATTATTACCGGAAATCAAAAACCATACAATCCACGAAATCATAACCATGGGCTCAATCATAGAAAACGAAGTATTTGGAGCGGAAGACAGAAAACTCATCTCAGGAATTCTCTGGAAAAGACTGGCATACGGATGGACTCTTGGAGCTGACGCAACATTACTCTACATCACAGAAGACAGAGAAATAACAACAGAAGACCTCGAACTCGATTCTCCATACAACACACGAAAAAACCTCGGCCTTCCACCCGGACCAATCTCAAACCCCAGCGCAGAAAGCATAGAAGCAGCCATATACCCAACTGAAACAGAATATTGGTTCTACCTAACAACCCTCGACACAGGCGAAGTAATTTACGCAAAATCCAACGAAGAACACAACACGAACAAAGCTCAATACCTCTAAGCGACACTCCTAAGCTAAAAGCCGTTCCCTGATACTATTAATTCCGACACACACAACATCATCACCGGAAAGCATATCTTCAAAGTCTTTTAATGGAATTTTCATATCAAACGGTCCCCCCAAAAATCCAGAAACATCAAATCCAGCACTCTGCAGATATTCAAAAATTCTTACAGCAAAAAGCTGATTTTCTCTTTCATCTAGTGAATTGGTCAATTTCGCTTTCCAATTTTTTAAATGTAAAACCCCATCCACAATCTCGGTAGCTTCAATATCAGGCTCAACCACAATAGATGGATAAAACGCAGCCGTATGACCTTCATCATCCCCCAGCATAATAGATCTTGACTCATTAAAAGGTTTCAAAACTCTCCTCACAAAAGTGATAATCGAAGGTCGTAAAATGTTTGCCAAAGTCTTTGCTTCAATTTCCAATACCGCAAGCTTATTTTTCATGTCTGCAGTAGACATGTCCGCCTCATCCAACAGATCCCCTTTTTCACCCCCATCAATAGATTCGGGCATAATAAAAAATCAATAAGAAATATTTGTATCACATAAAACTAAAAGATGTCAACTCCTGGGCCTTTCTTTTTTGCTAGGCTAAGCCCTCTGACAACATACTAAATAACAAATATAGTAATAAGAGCCCAAATAGCAATTACCGACCAAATTATTTGAAGAGTTAATGCCGGCCATGCTTTCTTAACTAAGAGTGAAATACCCAGAAAAACCGCTCCAGATAAATTCATTAACTGATAAACAAAACTGTCACCACCAACATATGCATTTGATATCAAAAAATAAGCTAACACAATCAGCACAGTACCCATCCAACCAACAATTTCAATAATAATAGTTTTCATTCTTGAATATATTAAGTAATAAGTTTAGTTCATTCCCCTTCGACAGACACTTCCACAGGCTCAGCCACAGGAGGCTCCTCCACGACCGGTTCTTCCACTACTACCGGAGCCGGTGGCTGATACAACACCTTCACATTTATCGACTCACTTCGTGTTCCATCCGGCGCAACCGCATAAACTTCATAAATATTTTCACCAACCTCCATTAATCCATAATCCGCATTTGCAAAATAAGTCCAAGTACCATCTCCAGCTACGAACTTCTGCAAAGTATAACCACTTACTACCACATCCTCCGCACCGGAAATCCCTCCGGTCAAAGTACCCGGGTTCGTAGTAATAACATAAAATCCATCAGCATTTATCTCTGTAACTCCGGCAACCGATGTAATTGTAGGTGTAGTAAGGGCTCCAAGATCAGCAGGAGGCTCTTCCTCAACAGGCTCCTCCTCATCAGACTCCTCCACTACCGGTTCCTCCACAACAACATCTTCCGCAACTTCCTCCCCAACCTCAGGTTCCATATCCCCAACTTCCAATTCCGGCTCATAAATCTCAGGCGCAACCTCTACCAAATCACTTTCTTCCCCCAAAATTGCAGCCTTACTAAACTCAGTCGGTTCAACATCTTCCTCAATATTCCACAAATACCATGCTGTCTCTTTAAACTCATCAGACAAACCGGAAACTACACTAGGACTTTGGTGAGCCCAATATTTCTGCAATGCATTATCAGAAAAAACAATTTCCTGACCCACACCAACATTCTCAGACTCTACAACTTTTGCACCATCCTGATCCATCACATCCACCATTACATCATCCCCATTTATTACCCTAACAATCTCATCAAAATCATTTTCAACCTCAAAAATTCCACCCAAATCCGACTTCACAACCACATTGCTCATCTTTACCTCAATATGTGTACCGCTTGTATTTTTATAAACTTTATTAAACCAAAGCTTACCATCCACCAAAATCATACCTATATACGGTTCGTCTCCATTATCAATTTGATCCAAAACTATATCAGTACTTCCATCAAAACGCATCAAAGTGCCATCAAAAAACTCGATAATCACCTTGGAATCTGCGGAAGTAATAAGCTCATCACCCTGCATCACCAAAGCATCCGAGGTCAAATCAAAATAATCATCCGTCCCAAACATCTTCACCTGAACACTTCCCGACTCCAAATGCAAAAATGCATCACCGGTAGTCTGCGGCGCAAAAACCGCCTTAAACAGATTAAATAAAAGCACGATGATCACACCTACAGCGATAATAATCAAAAAAGGCATTATGTAATCAACGAGACGATTGGACTTTGTCCTGGATCTATAATACATACACGTAAATTAAAAGATCAATTCCCCCACATATTAATCACAATATGCCTTAGTTGTAAACCTAAAGTCCCATTTCCCTTTTAATCGCGTTCACGTCCCGAACCATGCGCACATCTTTTTTCAATTTTGAAGCTGTTTTATTGCACGCGTGCATTACAGTTGTGTGGTTTCTTCCACCGAAATCTCCACCGATCTTTTCATAAGATTGTCCAAGTTCATTTTTGATCAAGTACATACAAATTTGTCGCGGAACCATAATTTCTTTGTGTCGATCTTTGCCTACAAGATCATCAAGAGTGAGATTGTAGTATTCAGCAACCAATTCCATTACATCATTCGCGGTTTTCACGATAGGACAATTCTTTTTCGCCTCAATGTCGTAACCAATAATCTTTTGTGCCTTATCGAGACGTTTGATGATCTCCGCAACGCTTCTGATAGTTGGAACACGATCGCTAAGTTGGCTCTCCGCAACTGCTTGTCTCAGCACTCCTTCCAGTTCTCGAACACTATTGTTAATGTTATTCGCGATGAAATACAAAACTTCCGGATCGATAATCACTTCATGCTCTTTGCATTTTTGATTAAGAATTGCCAATCTGGTTTCGAAATCCGGGAAAAGAAGTTCCACAACCATTCCCATTCCAAATCTACCTTTTAACCTTTCATCCAAATCATCCAGCTCTGAAGGCGGTCGATCACTTGTAATAACTATTTGCTTATTTCCTTCATAAAGTTCATCGAATGTATGGAAAAATTCCTGTTGAGATGAATTTTTTCGAGCAAAAAACTGAACATCATCCATTAGGAAACAATCTACTTTTCTATATTGTTCTTTAAATTTGTGAGTGTTTCTTTTCCCAATCGCCTCAACCACTTCTGTCACAAACCTTTCCGCAGTTACATATTTCACAACCATATCCGGAAAGTTTCTGAGGATCTCATTCCCAACCGCTTGAATCATATGAGTCTTTCCAAGACCGGAACCTCCGTATATATAGAGTGGATTATAAATACCTCCGGGCATGTTTGCCACAGCATTACAAGCCGCATGTGGAAGCCGATTATCCTTGCCTACCACAAAGTTATCCAAACTGTATTTACCGTTCAGCATTTGACTGGAAACATGTCCTCCGCTCGCTCCAACTTTAACCGTTACCTCATTTACATTACGGACTTTTCTTACGACCTTTGCCTCTTCTTTTGCAAATAAAGTTTTCATATCAACACCTTCCATGTTTCCTTTTTCTCCGAGTCGACTGTGAACTTCATATGTAATCGATTGAATTCCAGCGTCTGCTTCTTGCAAAGCTTGGAGAATTTTGATGTTGTATTTGTCATTCAGCCAGTTACTTGCAAAAGTTGTAGGAACGCCAATTACAGCAACTCCATCATCTTTTCGTAATACTGTCGTTCCTTGAAACCAAGTCAGAAAGTAAGCTTTTTTTATTGTCGGTTTAATCCGATTAAGAACGGACAACCAAATGTCTTTTTGCGTCATAGAAATGTAAGCCCTAATAAAACCCTGTGGACCAACATAGTATCATTAAATCTCCTCCGTTCAAGACCCATTTATGTCAAAACCATGACTCCTATATATAGACTCTACATCAAAAAAAAATACCATATATTGTGAAAAACCAAACATTAAAAAACATTTTCATCATTCCCGCAATACTCCCAGAATACAAACTTGACAACTCATGCAACCACAAAAAATCCCAATCTAAATCAGTCTCGCGATATCGCTGTAAGTGATGATGAAAATCAGAAGAAGTATCAAAATATAACCGAGCGCATGAATGTACGCTTCCCATTTTTGATTTACCCTTCTACCCATAACAAACTCGATCAAAATGAATAGTAGACGACCCCCATCGAGAGCCGGGAACGGAAGAATATTTATCACCGCCAAACTCAACGACAGAATCGCAATAAATCGAAGCATCGAAATAAATCCTTCCTGGATAAAGATATGAGTCAAACTCGCAATTCCAACCGGACCTGCAACAGAGTCAGGAACTTCTCCCGATCGCAAAATAGTTCCAACCATTTCAACAAACATTTTGCCCGTAATTTTCGCCAACCTGAATCCCTCCCCAAAAGACTCATAAATCGCAATATACCAAGGATACTGCTCATCGTTTATTTTTACGACAGACGAGAATAAGTTGGTATTGTAGAGGCTAACATCCTGCTCCTCTCCGTATTGCATTAGCTCAGACAAGTAAACTCCGATCTTTCCTTCCTCCGGCTTAACCTCATAAAACATCCTCTCACCACCCCTCTCAATCGAATAAGCCAAAACCTCACCTCCATGTTCTTCCACGTACGAAATCAGCTCTACGCTATCGTAAACGTTCTCTCCGTTCACAGAAACAATCACATCTCCACTCTCAAATCCCGCCACCTCCGCAGGCGATCCGGGAATCACAGAAGAAATCACAACTTTCCTAAACTGCTCATATTCCAAAATGAAACTTTCATTAAACCCATTTCTATAAACCTCAAATTCCTGCACATTCACACCACGCACAATATCTTCAAATTCGATCACAGAATAAACCTGCTCACCATTCACACTAATAACAAAATCCCCTGGCCGCAAACCGGCTTTGTACGCTTTCCCACCCTCATTCACATCAAAAACTCGAACACGTGGAAATGAAACGTAATCATAAAATTCAAATCCAAAAGCAAACCCCTCCATATTCTCCGGCAATTGCTCGGGAACAATTTCATAAGTAAAAACCTTATCCCCACGCATCACCTTATATTTACCAACCGGATCTTCCAGCATTTCCGCGAACAAAAAATCATCCAAAACATTATCATTCACAGAAAAAATAACGTCCTCCGCCTGAAATCCCAATTCCGATGCAAAACTCCCCTCCTCCACATTCTTCAACTTCAGCCCTTCCGTAAGTTCAATAACTCCATTACTCACCGCAGGCAAAACGTCCTCCGGCGTCAAAAGCGGCTGCATACCGACAGTAAATCCAACCGTCAACAAAATCCACGCCAACAAAAAATTCATCACAACCCCCGCAATAATCACCTTCACACGCGACCGCATCGGCTGCGCGATAAAACTCCGCTTCTTCCGCATCATCGAAGGATCGGTCGCATCCTCGCCCAGCATCCGCACAAAACCCCCAAACGGAATCCAATTCAAAGAATACAAAGTCCCCTCCTCCCTCTGCCCCTTCTTCTTTTTTCGGCGCCACCCCCAAATCCTCGGAGGCAAACCAATTCCAAACTCCTTCACCTCAATCCCCGCCCGCTTCGCCATCCAAAAATGCCCAAACTCATGCACCAAAATAAGAATGGAAAAAACCAATATAAAAACGATGATTGTGATGAGAATATCCATAGTTATACGGTCATTACGTCTTTTTCTTTTGCGTCAGTGGTTTCGTCGATCTTGCTGTTCGCCTCGTCAACCACTTTTTGCAAATCTTTATCGGAAGAATAGAGATCATCTTCTGTCATCTTTCCATCCGCTTTTAGTTGTTTGAATGAATTGTGAGCGTCTTGTCGCGCGGTTCGTACTGAAATTCGCGCATCTTCCGCCAATTTTTTTACATGCTTTGTGAGGTCGGTCCTTCTTTCTTCTGTTAATGGTGGAATGTTAATGCGAACGCAAATCCCATCGTTTACAGGATTTAGACCCGTTCCTATTCCAACGATTGCTTTTTCGATTGGTACGAGCGTGCTCTTGTCCCACGGTTGAATCTGGATGGTTTTTGCATCCGGAATAGAGACATTCGCGACCGCTTTGACGGGTTGAGAAGATCCGTAAACGTCTACGGGGATATTCTCTACTAGAGATGCGTTTGCTCTCCCCACTTGTAACCTTGCAAATTCTTCTTTCAAATGCGCAATTGCTTTGTCGAATTCTGCCCGAGCCTTGCTGATAACTTCTTGATAAGTCATAAATTGTTTGGTTAGATTTGCTATCGCAAATGTTAAGTAATAATTGTCCCAACTTTGCCGCCCGTAACGGCTTTTTTGATATTTCCTTTTTTGTTTAAATTGAAAACCAACATCGGCAGTCCCCCACTTTTGCACAAAGAAGCGCATGTCAGATCCATTACCCCGAGACCCTGCTCAATCACCTCCTGATATTTCATCGAAGTGTACTTTTTCGCATCCTTATGCTTCATCGGATCCTTGTTGTAGACATAGTCAACTTTGGTCGCTTTCAATAAGACATCACATTCCATCTCCAAAGCTCTCAAAGCCGCCGCAGAATCGGTAGTAAAATAAGGGCTTCCCGTTCCTCCCGCAAAAATCACAATCCGCCCCTTATCCATATGATGCTTCGCACGTTTCGGAAGATAATTTTCCATAGCCTTCTCACAAGGCAAAGCGCTAACCGCTCGCACATCAGCACCAACAACCTTCAGCGCACTCTCAAAAGCAAGAGCATTCATCACAGTCGCCATCATTCCCATAGTGTCGCTCGTAACACGACCCAAGTCCAGCTTCTTATTATCCCTATACCTCCAAATATTTCCTCCACCGATCACAATCCCAACCTGACACTTCATTTTCTGCAATTCCTTCACCCTCTTGGCCAGATCCATTATTGTCGCTCCATCTATTCCACTATCCAATTTCCCCTTAAACACTTCCCCGGAGAGCTTTAACAGCACTCTCTTATATTTCAATTTCGCCATATTTAATACTTTAATAATAACCAAGTTAATCCAACGCCCAGGATAATCCCCACCAAAAATATCACCGGCATCTTCCGATCCGACTTCTCCTCATGAGCATTCGCCAAATCCGTCAACAAATCCGTACTCACAATAATATCATCATCCACGTGCTGATCAAAAACCTCCTCATACGCATGCGAAGCTATCAAATTCACAAACTTATCAAACTTCACCTTCACCCTCGTACGCGGATTAAGCGCCGCCTCCTCAGCCTCCCCAACACTCACCGCCTCCACATTCCCAAAAACCCGATCTTCATGCGAGACAACCTCCGCCGCCTCCTCCTCCATACGCTCAATCTTAAATTCCGCATCATCATCATTGTCGTTACCGCCCCGAAGATTTATTGTACCGTCATCGGACATAGTGGTTGAAATTAGGATGAGTTAGTTCTTTTTGTTTCTGAAAAATATTAACACATGCTGCCCTTGAGGGAAATGGAATTTCGTATATACTATAGTTGCACTCAAATATATTTAACCAATAAACGATGAATGAATCACTTAGTTCTATTGTAGATGAAGTAATAATAGAAAATGAAGCTACAATACCACATGAAGAAATAGCAGATGTTCGTCATGCAGTATTAGAAGTCTTTTCAGTAAAATGTAATCCTTCCACGCCAATCGAAGAACTGGAGAAACAGTTTGGTACAAGAGAAAAATTGAAATTTTGTATTGGTGAAGCAGTTGATATCGTAAAAGAACAAATTCTCTTTTAGAATCTTTTCGCTATGTTGCAACTCAAATGGTGAAATCACTCCTCCCACCTCACAAAAGTCGCAGGAATACGAAAATCCTCACCATCCGGAGTTGTAATTTGAACCATCTGACTGCTCAAAGATGCAGCAGTACATCCACTGTTTCTGGGTATAATCAACTTCCCCACCCGAAAACGAACACGAAGATCTTTTAACTCTTCGGGCAACCCCTCAAAATTATCGGGCGTCCCATCATAACTATGAGGCACTCTTTCGTCACTTTCCCCGTTTCCCCCACCTCCTATCCTTTCCATTTGCTTGTGATTACAAAAATTAGCGCATAGCCTAGCGGTTTGAGGGGGGTGTGTCAATGGAAAGGATGGAATTTGACGAACCTGTCTTATTAGGCTACAGTTCGCCACTATTGTTAACAACTTTATTATGGAAACCAAAAAAGAAAATTCACCCGAAAACCTGAAAGAAGTACCCACTTCAGAGCTCATAGATACTTTTCGCGAGGCATTGGAAACAGAACAAAAAATTAACCCCGAATTACGCAAGCGAGGCCATGCTTTTTTGAAAGATGTTTTGAGTAAAGTGGACAACTTCCCTATAGAACGATTAATAGATTGCAGCGTATACGTAAGACGGGAAAAAGGTGTCGCTATCGTTATTAATGTACCGATGCCCCATCTTAGCCCCGAACAAAATTTTCTTGTCCGCCATAGGGGAGGAAGGCTTGAGCTAAAGGAAGCAATAAGTAATTTGCCTGGAGTCGATCATGTAGAGATAAATGGCCTCATGGAGAATATAACAGTGTCTTTGGATGTTGTACTCCAACCTGATCACATACCCGCACAAGATCCATCACAAACAGTTGAAGAAGTACAGGAAAATGTAGGCGAAAAACTGACAGATGTATAATACGCCGTATCATCAAATTCATTGAAAAAAAGAATATTCAATTATTAAGCTAACAACAACAATAATTGATCCGATAATAACACTTCTTATTGGGTGTTCCTCTATATTTTTTCTAACATCTATCAACGAACGTGTTATTTTATTACCTTTACCGTCCATTTCAACCTTTCCATAAATTTTACTCTCATCTATTAAATTGTTTTTGGCATATTAATAAATTTAATAATTCCCCCCTACATCATCCCAGGCATTCCTCCCATCCCGGCCGCCGCATCTCCTCCACCACTCTTGCAACATTTATCATCGGGAAGATCACAAATCGCCGCTTCCATAGTCAAAAAGATCGCCGCAACGCTGGCCGCGTTCTCAATCGCACTTCGAACAACCATTTTCGGATCGATAATTCCGGCCTCAACCATATTTACGTAAATATCCTTCGCCGCGTCATACCCAACACCTTTCTTATCATTCAAAACCTTATCCACAACCACGGCCCCGTCTTTCCCTGCATTCTCCGCGATCTGAATCAACGGCGCGGAAAGAACATTCTTTATAATCTTAATTCCGGTCGCAATGTCCTCATCATCATCGGTCAATTTCTCAAGTTCAGCCGCCGCAAGAAGCAAAGCAACTCCTCCACCCGGCACAATCCCCTCTTCCACAGCCGCACGAGTCGCATTCAACGCATCCTCGATTCTATGTTTCTTTTCTTTCAGTTCAATTTCCGTAGCCGCCCCCACTTTGATTAACCCAACACCCCCTCCAAGCTTTGCCAATCGCTCTGCAAGCTTGTCCTTGTCAAAATCCGAAGTAGCTTTTGATAGATGAACTTTTATCTCCTCCACACGCGCTTCGATCTCATGCTTATCACCTTTTCCCTCTACTATTGTAGTTGAATCTTTGTCCGCAACAACTTTCCTCGCCTCACCAAGATGACCAAGTTCCGCCGCATCCATTTTGAGTCCAATTTCATCACTGATGACAGTCGCTCCTGTCAGTGCAGCAATGTCTTTTAGCATTTCTTTACGTCGATCTCCGAAAGCCGGCGCCTTCACAGCCAACACATTGAATACCCCACGCAACTTATTCAACACCAAAGTCGCGAGAGCCTCACCATCGATATCTTCAGCGATAATAACGAGTTCTTTCTTACCTGACTGAGCGACCTTTTCCAGCACAGGCAAGAGCTCTTGGACCGAACTAATTTTTTTATCAGTAATTAGGATTTTTGCGTCCTCATATGACGCTTCCATCCTCCCCGGATCTGTCACAAAGTACGGTGAAATGTATCCATTATCAAATTGCATACCCTCAACCACCTCTTTTTCCAGACCCATCGTCTGAGATTCTTCGACCTGGATCACTCCATCATTTCCAACCATCTCCATAATCTCCGCGATCAACTTTCCAACCTCCTCATTTTGTGCAGAAATAGTCGCAACCTGAGCAATCATCTCTTTGCTGTTCCCAACATCTATAGCCATTTCAGTCAAAACCTCATTGATCTTCGCAACCGCCTTCTCTATTCCCTTCTTCAACTGCATAGGATTCGCTCCCGCAGTCAAATTTCGCAAACCTTCCTTCACTATAGCCTCAGCCAAAATAGTCGCAGTAGTCGTACCATCACCGGCAATGTCATTTGTCCTTGTCGCCACCTCTTTTACCATCTGTGCACCCATATTTTCGTATGGATCCGGCAATTCGATCTCTTTCGCGATAGTAACTCCATCATTTGTGACCAATGGAGCTCCATATTTCTTGTCCAGAATAGCGTTTCGCCCTTTTGGGCCTAGTGTAATTTTTACCGCCGCCGCGAGCTTTTCAATACCCGCAAGCAGTTTTTGACGAGCATCGTCACTAAATTGCATTTGTTTAGCCATAATAAAAAAAAGTTATTAATTAATAAAAAAAGCCCGCACTAGGCGAGTTTTGCGTAAATATCAGAAGCACTAAGAATCAAAACCTCTTTCCCCTCAACTTTCACTTCCGTAGGACCATATTTTGAAAACAAAACCGTATCCCCTTCTTTTACCTCCATTTCAAGCCTTTTCCCATCATCAGTCATTTTTCCCGGACCGGCAGCGATCACTATCCCCGTCATAGGTTTCTCTTTGTTGGCTGTCTCAGGAATAATTATCCCGGAAGAACTGACTTCTTCAACAACAGGTTCAACAACTACATTGTCGCCCGTCGGAATTACTTTCGCCATAATTTAAAGGTTATATGAATAAAATTAGCACCCCGTATTATAGAGTGCTAACCCTTAGAGTCAAGCATTTATTCAGCAAATTTCTCGGCCTCGGTTTCCCTTATAACATTAACCTTCACAGGTCCCGGATGCTGGAGGTCATACTCTATTTTACGAGCAATATTGTGCGAAAGCTTTATAGATTCAAGATCATCAAGCTCTGTAGGATTCACAAAAATTCTCACCTCTGTTCCAGCCTGAATAGCAAACGATTTTCGCACTCCATCAAAGCTATTACACAAATTCTCAAGCTCCATAAGCCGTCTGACATACGTATCCAAATTATCCTTGCTTGCACCCGGACGCGCATTTGAGATCATATTTGCCGCCTGTACAAGCTGTGCCTCAAGAGTTTCAGGCTCAGGAGTTCCATGATGTGCCTCAATCGCATGCACAACCTCTTTTGATAATCCAAATTTTCTCGCAATATCGGCACCGATCTTCGCGTGATGGCCCGGAATTTCATGGTCCACAGCCTTACCAATATCATGCAAAAGTCCGGCACGTCTACAAACAGTCACGTCAGCACCCAATTCCGAAGCCAGATTCCCCGCAAGAAACGAAACCTCCATTGAGTGTTTAAGAGCGTTTTGCCCATGAGTAACCCTAAATTTCAACCTTCCCAAAATCTTCACCAAATTTGTATGCAATCCGGTAACTCCGGTCTCCAATACTGCTTTTTCACCTAATTCCTTAATAAGAACATTTACTTCATCTTTCACCTTTTCCACAGTTTCTTCAATTCTAGCAGGATGAATTCGCCCATCCTCAATCAATTTCTCCAGCGCAACCTTCGCAATATACCTTCTCACAAGATCAAAACCGGAAATAACAATAGACCCCGGAGTATCATCTACGATCACATCAACCCCCGTCATTTGCTCAAAAGTATTAATATTCCGCCCTTCACGACCGATAATTCGCCCTTTCATTTCATCATTCGGCAAATTCACGATAGTGGCCGTCGATTCCGCAGTCGTCTCCGAAGCACACCGCGCAATAGCATCCGCGATAATCCACTTCGCTTTTTCATCAACCTTTTCCTTCAGATCCTTCTCAGCCCTTTTCATCTGCTCAACAATATCCGCCTTCGACTCCTCCTCAACTTTTCGCAACAAAAGATCCTTCGCCTCCTCTTTGGTCATAGCCGCAACTTTTTCCAATTCCTGCGCTTGAAGTTTATAAATTTCCTCTACTTCATCCCTCAAAGCCTTGATAGAAGTAACTTTTGAATCAAGATCCACCTTTGACTTGTCAACTTCTTCAGTCTTCTTGTCTAAAGACTGTTCTTTTTTCAGCAAACGCTCCTCAACCGAATCCAGTTGAGACTGCCTTCTCTGTTCTTCTTTTTTTACTTCATCTTGAGTTTTAAATGCTTCGTTTCGCGCTTCATAAACAATTTCTTTCGACTTGTTTTTCGCATCAGCAAGCATTTGCTCAGCTTTTTGAACAATATCTTTGTTCTTCGCTTCGACCTGAGTTTTACGATAATAATACCCACCGGAAATTCCGGCACCCAAGCCCAGTACAGCTACAATAATTGGTATCAACATAATAAATATAGGTTAGATCTTTACGTTCTAGCCTCAAAGTTTGATGAGATAAAAAGTTCATGGCGATACTATCCTTTTATTGCGGATAATCTCCCTATATTTTCTATATATTAATCAGTTGTTTTTTGCTTTCTTATAACGATTATTTCAACTTTTAATGTCTCACTAACTTTAGCTAAAACCACGTCTAGAGAATACTCGAATGCATAGAAAAGTCAAAGCAGATTTTAAGATTTTTTTAAGAATAAATGATTGAATAGTATTTATGGTTAACAGTTACCTTTCTGAAATAAGTTTCAAAGACAAAACGTCCGACTGGATCGAAATTTCAGTAAATTCAGATATTTTGTCACCACTTTTAGTTAAAGATGACGGAAAAATAGCAGAAATAAATCCAATTTCAGACGTTCGCTACATCCTCATCCATTTCAAATCAGAATCAGAAAAAACCACTCTCGAAGACAACACTTT
Organism: Nitrospirota bacterium; assembly: GCA_043816165.1. Taxonomy (GTDB): domain Bacteria; phylum Patescibacteriota; class Gracilibacteria; order UBA1369; family LOWO2-01-FULL-3; genus JAACEU01. The sequence goes on from JBDRIE010000027.1 coordinate 84,867, forward strand.
CCACATCTATACAACAAAATCCGGCCTAACCGGCACCACAGAACAGATCACCCTCGAGTCCGACAGCAAAATCATCGATTCCGTTTGCTGGCAAAACTCCTCCCCCACCGAATCTGAATTGGAAGACATAAAAGATCTAAATTTAGTAGGAAAATGCATAAACAGCGAAGACATTTCCGCAAACCAATCCATAGCAAAAACCGCTAACGGCTGGGAAATTCACAAACACCCAACACCAGCGGCAGAAAACATCTACTACAACTCCCCTCCAACCGCCAAAATCATTATCCAAAAAGGAGACACAGAATCCGAAGTTCCCTTCTCCATAAACCTCGCCTCAGAGTCAAACGACCCGGACAACGATCCCCTCTCCTACAAATGGACATTCCCTGACCAAATCATCGAAAAAGAAAACCCAAAGTCCTACAGATTCGAAACGTCAGGCGCATATGAAATCTCTCTAACAGTCACAGACCCCGAAGGCCTCTCAAGCCACGATTCCATCCAAATAAACGCCCTAAACAGCGCAGAAGACCTCCAAAGCGCAGCATTGCTGGAAAAAATCGTAACGAAAACCCACCCAAGTCCACTTCCAAAAACCGACGACCTCCCAACCTGGTTCACGATTCTAATATTCTACGCAATTTTCTGCGTCCTAATTCTGAGAAAAGTTTGGCTTACAAATCCAACATATTAAACACAATCTGCGAAACCTGTGCCCTGGTCAAAGCGGTATTTCCATTAAATTGACCGGCCCTCGGTATTACTCCACCTTCCTTTGCCGCACAAGCATAAGGCGCAAACCAATCATCCAATGCTACATCGCTAAAAGGAGCTTCCTCCACATTCCCACAAACCTCAAAATTCATCGCCTCATAAGCAATCTTGATCGCTTCAGCTCTTGTCACAGAACTCTCGGGCCTGCAACTTCCATCCTCATACCCCTTTATCCAGCCCTCCTGTTTCCCGTAACACATAAAAGTCGAATACCATTCATCTGAAACATCTGTACAACAATCACCAAGCGTAAGCCCTCCAAAATCAGAATCCACCGCATTCGTAACCACAACCATAAACTCCGCACGATTTATTGTATTGTCCGGATGAAATCCACCATCTGTATATCCTTTAATTATCCCTTTATTATACAACGCTTCAATTGCTCCCCCATTTATATGCTTAGAAGAAACATCGGTGAAAATCTCCACAACTTCCTTAACCTCTTCACCCATTTTCATCCCATCCACGACAACAGAATCATTAACCGAAGCATATAAATGATTTACGTAATCATTGGTTGAACTCCAAAAAGAGAAAAGTGCAAAGAGCGAAACCGCCACAAACAAACCCAACGCTCCCACAAAATGACCGTGTGAACGCATAACATGCATAAGAGTCTCATAATTCTTCTTCCTGAAAGAATGTTTCACACTGGCCTGACTTCGGCCTGTTTTTGTAGATTTCGTAGCTTTTCTATCTGGCATATTTGTAAAAATTATTTTTTAAGTACACGTTTATATTCAGCTTCATAAATATGAAGAAACGACATTAGAATTACCAGCATAATTGGTCCCAAAATCACTCCCTTCAAATCCATTACGATAATTCCACCCAAAACTACCAAGAAAGTCATGAGCGGATAAGTGTGCGCTCTGTTTCCAATCAAATACGGCTTCAAGAAATTGTCGATTGTTCCAACCAGAAACAGTCCCCAAAGCACCAGGAATAATGCCGCCCCATAACTTCCGAGAGTCGCCATTACAATCGCGGCCGGACCCCATATCAAAGCCGTCCCCACAACCGGAACTAATGACAAAAACGCCATCGCCGTTCCCCAAAACACAGGATTCGAAATACCAACTATCGCAAACCCGATTCCACCAAGAATTCCCTGCGCAATTGAAGTCAAAAACACTCCAAACATGATAGCCTTTACCATCTGACGAATCTTAGTAAAAAGCTCTTTCTCATAAACAATCGGCAACGGACTCAATTTCCCAACTCTACTTACCAATTTATCCCCATCCTTGAAAAAATAATACATTGATAAAATCAAAACAACCAATCCCAAAACCAAACTCCCCACACCTTTCAAAATACCCCCTGTTTGACCAACAAGCCAAGTACTAACAGACTGCGCACTATCTACAATCATCTGCTTGAGATCAATGGAATCGAGATCAATAACGGGTTGTATTTGCTTCTTTAATTCATAAAAATATCCTCCATCGCTCCATTGAAAATATTTATCAAATACACCGGACTCGACCTTTGTCTGAATTATTTGATATGCATCAGACGCTTCACTCGTTATCAACAAAATCACAACACTCAACGGAGCCAGAACCAAAATAACCAAGAGCAATACCGACACAAAAGATGCCAGGCCACTAAGCCCTCTGAACCACTTATTTAGCTTTTTGTAAACGGGATAAAACGCAACCACCAAAAAAGCGGCAATCAAAATTTCAGTTAAAAATGGACTCAATATATAACCAATAAGTCCCAAAGCTAAAAGCATACAAACTAACAAAAAATAACCCGGAAGCTTTTCGATAATCAGTAAACCTCCAAATTTTCCTTTTTGCTCAGACTTTGTAAGCCTTTTTGTAACAGTTTTTTTCATAGGAAATTGTGACAAAAAATATCAGTCACAATATACACTAAATCAATGGTTCTTCAAATTCAGGTTCCTCCTCAGGACCAAGGCCCTCAAATTCCCCTGCTTCATCCCATTTTGAAAGCATTTCCTCGACTTTGTTTCGAGGTTCACAGAAGGTAGCACGCGACTGTTCGATAATTTCCTGAGCGTAATGATCTTCAACTTTATTACAATCCACAGTTCTGGCAGAAAACGCTTCTCTTATCTCTCCGCCTACTGACATTTTGCAATAAAACTCACGAACACCAAGATTGATAATATCCCTCTCCTTAAATATTGGAGTATATTCCTCAGCCAAAAAACCGGCATCATTCGCACCAACACGGAAACTAATCATCGATCCAACATTACCAAATACAGTTTTACGAACGAAATCACTCAACTGCCCCATATGCTGATGTGCAATAGTTAAATTCAGATTATATTTCCTAGCCTCCGACAGAATTTCCGCAAAAGTATCAGTCGCAAAATTTTGGAACTCATCTACATAAAAATAGAAATCCTTCCTCTTGTCTTCAGGCATATCCGCACGACTCATAGCAGCCTGATAAAGTTTCGTGACAATCATCGCACCGAGAAGACCACTGTTTTCCTCACCAAGAAGACCCTTTGACACCTTCATAAACACGATCTTTCCCTCATCCATCACTTTCCTAAGGTCAAATTTACTCTTTGGCTGACCAATAATATTTCGAATCATATTTGTCGCAACGAACTGACCAACTTTATTTAGAAGTGGAGTAATGGCTTCCGCATCAAACTTCTCACTCCATCCCGCAAACTCACTAACCCAGAAATTCTTCACCACATTATCCTGAATCCTCGAAACAATATTCTGACGATAATTTTTATCAGTCAACATCTTCAAAATCGACATAACCGTAGTATTCGGACTATCCAAAAGCGCCAAAACCGTATACCGAAGCACATGTTCGAGCCTATCAGTCCAGTTTGTACCAAACAATTTCTTAAAAATCTGGATAAAACCAATAGTCACCTGCATCTTCTGAGCCTCCGCCACATTCTCCATCGGATTAAATGAAATAGGAAAATCCAAATCCGCAGGATCAAAATAAATCACATCCTTAATACGATCTTTTGGCACATAAGTAAGACAATTATCAACCAAATCTCCATGCGGATCCAACACACCAACACCTTTTCCGGCCTCCAAATCTTCACGAATCAAAAGCTCCAGCAGTTTCGATTTCCCACTTCCTGATTTCCCCACTACATAAAGATGCCTACTTCTATCTTTTCGCTTTATCCCAAACTTATCAAAATTATTATGGTAATTCGTAATTCCAAAAATGCTCACGTCCTTCTCGGTCTCACGAGGCAAATCCTGTGGGGCCTCCGCTTTCTTCGACAAAACATGCACAACGTGAGGAACCAAATCAGGATTCGGCAAATGAAAAAGTGTCGCGAGCTCCTTCGGCCCCAACATATAAGAATTCACAAGCTTTCTCCCTCTATATTCATCCAAAAACGCTTTCTCTCCAAGACGAACCGGCTTAAAACCCTGAACATCGGTCTTATTAAACTGATAAAAACTGTTAATTATAGCTTCCAGTTTTCGCTTCGACTCATCCGGAGATTTCGAAAGGTACGCCAATCGGATATTACAATGAAACGGCTCCAATTTCGCCTTTTCTATAGCCAAAGCATTCCTCACCTTCATTACACTATTCTCCTCTTTTATCCTCATTCGATCACGAATCGAGAAAACCTTTTTAAAATTATTCCATTTCAACAAAATTCTCCTTTTCAAATGATGAAAAGCACTCTCCTCCTTCGGATTTATCACCATCTGACACCAAACCTGCTCCCCCGAAGCAATCTTTGAAATAACAGAAAAAAGACGAATCTGACTATCTTCATCAAACTCATCATAAGTTTTAAAAGGATAAACATCCCCCATTTTGAGTCTCAGCCGCACTCCGCTAAGCCCCATCTTGTTCGAATCATAAGACTGGGTGTAATCAGAAGTTTCCTTAATCTCACAATCAGGATATGCGGAATAAAGCAACCCCTCCATCGTTTCATAAAAATTATCAGGAACAGCAAAAAACAAATATGTATATTGCTCATACCCAAAATATTCCATCGAGATCGGCACATTTTTCACGGTATTTTGCAAATTCACCAAAAGCTCCTGGAAAATTGATTCCTTTTTCTTATTGCCATCTCCCTGTGGTACTACGACTTGAAAATACTTCATAACTATATTTTACCATGCAATTACACCATTTTCAGTCCCTCGCGTCAATACACGTTCCCAAAATAACATTTTTCACAAAAAAAACCACCCAATCCAATCAAGGATACAGGCGGTTTTTTTATCTAAAATTTGCCTAAACTTACTGCGTTACAAAGCCACTGCAGTCAAATCCACTTCAACTTCATTTGAATAGACTCCGCATGCTCCGCCAAGATATTCACAAACTCTTACAAAATATGTTCCATCCCCATCAAATGCCTCAAGATCAGTTGAAGTTACCAATAGATCACTATAAAAATAATATTCATCACCGGATCGTAGTGGATAAGTTGGTCCTGATGTCTTTGACCAAACCACTTTGTATCCTTGTGCAGAAACACCGTCCACAACCCAGCTCACAGTTCCATTAAAATCATCAATAAGCGTAATAGATGCAACATCTCCGGTTTCAACAGTTTCATCCTCACCCTCATCCACGCTCATATCCACTTCAATTTCATTTGAATAAACTCCGCATTCTCCTCCAAGATATTCACAAACCCTTACAAAATAAGTTCCCGCTCCACCGAAAGAATCGATCGAACCGGAAGAAACTGATGAATCGCTATAATAAGCATATTTATCACTTGATCGTAGCGGATAAGTCGGCCCTGAAGTCAATGACCAAACAAGCTTATACCCGCTTGCGGAAGTACCATCAGCAACCCAACTTACATCTCCATTAAAATCATCAACAAGCGTAATAGAGGTAACGTCTCCGGTCTCACCAGTCTCCTCTTCAGCAGACGCTCCCAATTCAACTTCAATTTCATTTGAATAAACACCACACGCTCCTCCGAGATATTCACAAACTCTTACAAAATAAGTTCCCGCTCCATCAAACTCATACACAGATGACAAATACGTGCTTGGTTCACTATGATATTTATATTTATCTCCGGAACGTAGTGGATATGTTGGTCCTGAAGTTTTTGACCAAACCACTTTGAATCCGCTACCGGAATAACCATCAGCCAACCATTTTACATTTCCATCTCCCTTATCAACAAGAGAAATAGAAGTTACATCTCCGTCACCCACAGCGCTTTCACCCTCCTTGATACTTTCATATGTGTTGGAAGCTTCTGTAGTTTTTTGAGCCTTAATTCTCCAAACCATTTCAGCCATTTCTCCACGAGTAATATTCTTGCCGAAAGAATTAACAGAAGTAGGAATAGCGGACAAAAGTTCAAGAGAAACAACATATTGTTGAAACCAAGCTTCACTATCAGTCGTATCAGCGGTCAACCTGAATGCCTCAGCGACAATTTTACTTGCTTCAGCAAAGTTTATCTCCCAATCAGGCATAAAATACCCACTTGGATACCCATCAACGATCCCCATTTCCTCAGCCTTACAGATATAAGGTGCAAACCATTCATCAGCTACATCAGGAAAACAATCACTGTATCCTCCAATATCGTAACCATAAGCTTCCATCACAATTTTCAAGAATTCAGCACGATTAATCGTGGTATCAGGCTTATAGCTACCATCCTCATAACCAACAACAACATCGTTGTTTTTCAAATACTTAATAGCTTCATAACTTTCACTAGTTGAATCAACATCGGTAAAAACATCTTCCTCTGCAGCATAGTTCGCACTTACGGTCGCCGTAAACAACAGAACTGACATCAGAACCGACACAAAAACAACCCTCAACATTGAGTTTTTCATAATTACTTTAGGTTAAACAGTAATAGTTACTTGACCTACTTTTATTCTTCTTTGTGAGAATCACACATCTTGCAACAATCGTGTCCAAGTGAAGTTATAAACAGAACAACTCCTGAAACACCTACTACGATATACACAACTTGCATTGCAGTTGCATAACTACCAAGTAGATATTCAACTAAGTTGAAATCAAACGCAACAAGCCCCCAATTTATAGCTCCAACAACAGTCAGAACCAATACAATCCACCATAGAATCTTCATAGGAATAAAGGTTAAAAAATACTCCATTGGCATTATATGTCCGCATTCACAAAAAAATCAACAATAACTAGTATTCAACTCCTCCAATCTGCTGCAATATACTTCTGGCAACTTCTTTTATATATCGTGCAATAATTTCTGTATCATCATCAACCTCCCAGGCTTCTTCGGCTTTATCTATGGCATCGTTGGCCCAATTTTCGGCACCGGTATAATCACCGTGCGCTCCCAAAATAAACGCCTCCACCAAATAATCATAAGCCTTCGCCAATTTTGCCACACCCAAAACCACATCATCCCCGGGCGCATTTGCCAAAGCCTGCTGTGTTAGGTCTACCGCCAATTCAGAAGCCTTTTTCGCCCTATCAATCTTGTCCGCCCCAACATAAACATCAATCTGAATCATTTCCAATTCCGCCGCATCAAGTAAAAGCCGTGTATCGTCTTTTCCTCTGATAAGCATCAACAAATAAAACATATTCGAGACCTCACCTCTGGTCAAAGCTTTATCCGGTTCCAACCCCCCCTGTGAATTTAGCTCAATAACTCCAATCAAAGCCGCATAATTTAAATACGGTGCAAACCATTCATCCGCCGGAACATCATTCGCTGTCGCTATTCCAGCCGCTCCAGCCAGAGCTTCATCCATAATCTGATTAGCCTCAAGCAACATTTTCAAAAATTCCGCCTTATTGACATCTCTTTCACCATGAAATTCACCATCAACACCATCACCACTAACAATTCCCAACTCATATGCTTTATTCATATATGATCCATACCAAACATCCCCAGACGGAACATCCGACACATCTATTTCAGATCCAACAAAAATCACCTTCAACACTTCCGCACGATTTATCGTATTGTCAGGCCCAAAAGTCCCATCCGAATATCCATTCAACACCCCAATCTGACTCAAATAAGTAATCGCAGCATAATAATCATGTTCAGGACTAAGATCAGTAAATCCAATACTCTCATTCGCAAATACAGCTGTCTGAAAAATAGAGACCAACATACATATAGAGACAACAACAGAAAATAATTTTTTCATATTTATTTAGGATGAGCTTTCAAATTTTAACATTTATAATCACATTTGCAAAATGACTGAAATGGCTTGACAAGATTTGTAAATCTTGTAACAATCACAACTTATATAATGACTGTGATAAGCTATGAAAACTCCGAGAGACAATAAATTAGACGATTATCCATCAGACAGAGCAGAAACTCCTATAGTTTCTTCATTCAGTGGCCAAGCCGCACAAACAGATCCGGAATATAGACCTAATATTAAAACACCATTAATAATAGGGCTTGAAATAGATGCAATAATGTCTGAAGGAATGTCTGAAGATCCAGCCACGCCACGCACAGCTAATGAAATAATTGAAATAAATGAAATAATTGAAGAATTATTACTCCTAAGTAACTTATCTCAACAACAAATTTACGACTCTTTACTCGAGGAAATGGACAAAACCAACTCAGATGATGCTCAATTGTTATGGGATACCGGTATCGAATATACGAACGAAATTATTAAACAAGCATTTGCTAGTCTTAAAGACAACCTTAGAGAAAAAGGAGAAAGAGTTCGTGAACAACAACTTCTTTCAAATCTCCAGTTTTGTTGGCAAAAAGTTCTTTCCAAGGAAGGTAAATTACTTATCATTAAAGAAATGCGAGCCCTTATCAAGGGCACTGACGACAATGATCTCAAAAAAAGACTATTTGAGGGATTCGTACTAAGTATTATTAATTCAATAAGCCAGGACAATGAAGTTCCTTGTATAGAGATTTCAGATATAATGCTGAAAAATCTAAACAAAGCAAAAGCCACAAGAGATGATAGCCCGAAACCATTTCCTAAAAAAATCTCTCTAGAAATACTTCTACCATCAGATAAAACTTATATGGAAATCCATGGCCTTCTATCATCAAAAAAATCAAGCACCGCTGGAAATGAACACATAATTGCAGAAGTAATGCTTGAAATACTCGAACAAGACTTTTTCACAGACGAACAATGGGAAAAAATCATCCAAAACGGCGATCAAAAAGAATATATAAGAATATGCAATAAACTATATAAAGAAGCCAGAAATCAAGTACTAGAAAGAGCAAACGGAGAAATGGTTATGCCTTCATCAGAAATACTCACAGCTTATGCCAGAGCATGGAATGAAATAATCTATCCCCGCCTACTTGTTTGGGGAGAAATTCTCTATTCGGACCTGCTTTTACCAAATTAGTCAATCCTCTTGACTTTTCCGTCATTTATTGTAATATATCCACTATTTTTACGTTGAAAGTATATATGACCAATAATAGAATTGCACAACCAGGCGGAAACCCCCCGGAAACCAGAAAAGAGCGCTTAGCAACGACTCTCTATAAAAAATGTTTAAGCTCGGCTACTAAACTCACCTACAGAGACAGAGAAGCATTAGAAGAAATGAGTTCAGACGTGCTTATTCAGGCATTGTTTAAAGATTTAAAGGACGTTGCGTATGCAGAAGAAGATTTTATTGGTAGATATTACCAAATAATTAGTGATTATCTCGAAGAACAACTAAGAAATACACACACGGAAGATGAACGGGAAAGATTTCAATTTCTTAGAGTCGTTAAAACATATCTTCTACCAAAATTAGAAACTCTCGCCAGAGGAGCTAGAGAAAAAGGAACCCAAAGAAATGAAGCTACATTAGAATCAATAATTGCTAAATGGACAGATCAATTCGGAAAATATGAATCTTTAACTACAGACCCAAAAATACCGATTGTAGATGTTGCATTAGGCAGCACAAGAACTTCTCTGGGATTACCGGTTATCTCACCGAAACTACCAGCTCAACCGGCAAAACCTGTAGAACAATATAATAAACCCGGAACAGTATTTGGAATGCCGGCATATGACCCACCAACCACTCCTTCAAAAACAAAAGCACACGAACCCGTACGCACTTCCTCAGGAGCTGAAATTTCCCTGGAACAAGTTGGTTTTGGAAAACCAGCACCATTTCCTCAACGACAAAAACCAGCCACAGAACCGGGAATCCCAGCTAAAGAATCCACAGCCATATTACCAGTCCTAAACGCACTACGAAATGCCACAAAAGTAGAAGAATTGATAGCTTCTACAATAACAGACTTGCCTCCAAAACATGACCCCTCTATCCTAAGACAACAAAAAGACTTCGAAATGTACAACAATCCAAATTACACAATTTTGAGCATTTTAAAAGCATCTAACGAACAATCAAAAGACGAATGGGAAATAACCAGGAGAAATCTCCAGGAAGCAATGGCATTAAGCTTCAAAAACTTAAAAGCAGAAATCGCAAGGTCTATAAATTTCGACGAAATACTCCAACAAAAAGCACTAGAATGCATAAGAAACGCCTTCGAAAAAGTTGGAGATCCGCAATGCAGAAAAAGAGTTATTCATGAATTTCACGCCTTAGTCAAATCAATAAAAAACCCGAACAAATGTAAAATAATTATGCAAATATTCGAATCAGCACTGTCAAACAGACCGGAGTTCGAACAACCAATAAAACCATCAGAAAGAATGCAAAAAGTTTACAAACAAAGCGGAATAAAAGCTCCAAAAATGGCTTCGCCATCAGCATTCACACAAACCCAAGAAACACTAAACGAAGCAGAACTAGCCGAAATGCCGGAAAATATACGAAAGTCACTACGACGATTATTCACATTATCTCAAACGCTTGGATTGGATAATATGCCAATGAGTGGAACGGTTTCACAGAGCATCGCAAGTATGAAAGACCAAGACTTCGAAATGATGTGCCATCAAACACTAAATCTTTTAAAGATTGTTGACGAAAAAACAGGAGGAATCACGAATCCCAAAACATGGATCGGACAAGGCCGAAAAACAAGAAAATTTATTGCGAAACTAAAAGCAGTAATCCCCGCACAACTGGCAATAATGGAGCAATTACTTGACTCCAAAGGAGATCTATTCATACCTCCAGAAATCCTTAGCCGGTATTCTTGATCTCTTTCCCATTCACAAAAATCCGCATAGAAGGAGCGGCCTGTATTTTCATCAAACCCTCTTCCTCCTTCACATCTATTTCAAAAGGTTTCATGGGAACCGTCTGAAGTAAATCAAACAATTTCTTCCTACCATTAGCCAAATCCTCCTCCGCTTTCAACCTAATCTCCCTAAGTTCATTATAAAATTCGCTTTCCTTCAAATCCTCCAGAGCTTCATCCTCCATATCTTTTACCTGCAATCGCATGTCCTTTAGTCCCCTCTTCAGCTCTATATACTGCTCGTCTTCAATCTTTTCCTCTGAACGCATATCTTTTTTGACATCACGCAATTTTTCTTCGAGTTTGCGAACTTCCTGAATTGCTAATTGAATCTTGTCATGAATCATAGTTTTGAATAAGGTAATAAAGTAGATCAATTTAAACACACTAAGTCATTTTTTTGAATATGAAATCACCACTTATTCAAGAATTACTCTCTAAGCACGAACTATACCAAATTTACCCATAAAACTATTGTTGTATAATTCTTTTCATGCTATAATAATAAGAACAAAAAATAAAAACAAAAACTAAATCCTATTTTAATGGGAAAATTAAGAGATAAGCTAATATCAATTCTTAAGCGGAGCAAAGGCTACAAATACCTTCCGCATATAATTGTTACAACCGCTTTCGTAATGAGCTTTGCGGTTGTTACCGCGGTCAATCCCGTAAAAGGATTGATCAGTACACTTTCCGTAACGTCAGACAATCCACATCTTGTAGGTTACTGGCCTCTTGATAGTAGCGCTGAAGATGCATCTGGAAATGGCAATGACGGAACTGTTTCAGGTGCTGTTTTCGTTTACGGCGGACATGATGACAAAGCACTTTATTTTGATGGTAGGGATGACGTATTAACTACAGAACTCGAAATTGATGAATCTTCCGATTCCTCAGGAGGCACATTTGCAGCCTGGGTAAAAACAGAAGCATACCCAACATGGAAGACAACGGAAAGGAGTGCAATAATCAGTACCGATGAAGGTGGATATGCATGGTCCTTGATGCTACACAACAGCAACTGGAGTTATTACAACGGCACCGAAGAAGAAACACCGGATACAGCAGAAGCGGAACTAGACACGTGGACACACTTGGCTGTCGTTCTCGACCCAACTGCAAATAATGGAAGCGGTGCATCATCTTTCTACGTAAACGGAGTAAAAGTACACGAAGGAGAAATGGGATACAAAAACTCAAGCAACACGGTCAGATTTGGAGACAGTGCCCTCTACAATGAAAACTTCAAAGGACGTATTGATGAAATTTATATTTACGACATTCCGCTAAGTGGTTCTGAAGTCTACTCGCTTTACTCCGGAAACGAAGTAATACCGAACGACAGTGATGATAATGACAGTAACGTTGATGACAACGCCATCATTATCGACGGAGGCAACGATAGCAACAATGATAGCATGATTGATGACAGCGCCAACGATAACGCCATCATTATTGATAGTGGCGTTGAAGCTGAAGCTGAAGTTGACGACAATGACAACAACATCATCATCGACGACGGTGATTACGAAGAATACAAAGACAAAATAACAAGCGGTATCTGTACAGAAAAATGGGCAAACAACACCATGTGGTTTTCAGATGTGGATTCAAGCCACCCATTCTTCATTCCCGCAATGTTTGTAGGATATTATGGAATTTTTGATGGCTATTCCGATGGAACATTCAAGCCGGATATCTCAATAAACAGGGCGGAAACCGCCAAAGTTGTACTCGCAGGATTCGGTTATGAAATAGATCCTGGTCCCAGCACAAATGCGGGATTCTGGGATGTTGATAAGAATGCTTGGTATATGCCTTACGTTTATACTGCAAACAAATATGGAATAATGACCGGCAATGACGACGGAAGCATGAGCCCCGGAGGCACCGTTAATCGTGCAGAGCTCTTGAGAATCTTCCTGGAATCTGCAAATGCCAACGTAACAGAATGTAAAAGCTCACCTTATCCTAATGTTGCCGCCAAATCTTGGTACTGTAAATACGCGCAATTCGCGAAGGAGCACGAATTACTTATTGAATCTCCTGACGGCAATTTCCATCCTGATGTACCAATGACACGAGCCGATGTAGCATACCTATTCTACAGCTACAACAAAGCTTGGTGCGCAAGCATTTTCGAACTTGTTCAGGGAAATGACTAGTTTAGACAAAGTATCCAACCCAGCTCAAATATCCTCCTAGCCCCAACATAACAATACCGGCAACAGTCAGAAGTCCTTTGCTATATAGAGATTCAGCGAACTTCATGAATTGTTTTGGCGCAAGCAGCATCAACACTCCCTTTAGAATTGCCAAACAAGCAAACACGCTAACGATTATTTCGTTTACGCTAGACCAAAGATTGTGCTTCATAATAATAAGCAATCCAATAAGCAAGCTCATCATTCCCATAATCATAACAAAAATAGGAGATTCCTTGCTAATGTTTTTCAGTCCACCAAGGAAATAGTCGAGGTTAACCACAAACCCGAGCCCAAGCACAAAAAGGATTGGCCCAACCAGCTTGA